>NZ_BAAAMY010000004.1:241884-271349 GCF_039529515.1 Nocardioides lentus | reverse complement strand
ACGCCGCAGCCGCTTCGTCGTAGATGGAGCGAATCTCCGACGGAAGCGTGACGGGCGAGGTATGAGTAAGACCAATCGACTCAACGGCAGCGAGCAGCCTGGCGCATTGTTCTTCGATGGTGTAAAGGGCATCGAAAGAAACCTCGGTACTGTCGATTGACGACAGCGCCGTGAGTTTCGCTTGCATGCTTTTTGCGAACTTGCCCTGCTCGCGGATCAAGACGGACGTCACGATTTCGCTAATTAAGTCTGTTTGCGACCTAGCATTGAATGTCACATTTTTCAGTGCGGCAGGATTCGAAACAGCAAGCGATTCGGCTAGGGCTGTTAACACTGGTGCGTACCCAAGAAAATCTTTGACTTGGTCCCAATTCCCCGAGACGTCGATGGACTCGTCACGCGTCAGTAAGGCCGCCACTTGCTTGATGCGTCGGTCCCTCATTCTGCCGAACGGAACGGGACTGGCGCGAAACACATTGTATTCGGCCCTCCCTGTCTCATCAAACCTCTGGCGCAGGTAGCACTCAATGAATTCCTCGGCTGCGTTCTTATCGAAAAAGCTTAATTCGACCTCAGCCAACGGTACGTGTGCGTCGGCAAACGAGTACTTGATGAGTTCGGCAGCTTCTGACCTGGAGAATAGAATTATCGATGGAGGTTGTCCCACCGAACGCGACGAGCCTCCCGCCACCTTCTGGACGTTGTCCACGAAAGCCAGAAAGTTATCTGTTCCCGCTCGGAACAAGGCCTCGTCGAGCGAATCGACCACAATGCCGCTCGTGCCCGTCGCGATGCTCGCCATGTAATTGCTGTGGAACCCGAGTGAATCTTGAATCAGCCCGGATAGTGAGTACGAACCAACTTGGGCGCGCTCCGCCAAGACTAGGGGCCAGTGCAACTCATGAGCAATAGCCGCCGCTGCCGACGACTTTCCAACGGCCCCCGGCGCCTCGACTAGAAGGACCGCAGCTTCTTGGGGCCACGATCGCTCAAGAAAGCGAGGCTTGACGTAACCCGGAACCGGCGCCGGAGCCGCGACAAAGGCTTGAGGCGCCTCCTCAACCGCCACTGGAAAAGCGTTATTGGCTGCCAACCGATTGCAAAGCGCACCGAACTGCAAGACGACCCCCGGATACGACTCGACGAACTGTCATCATTCCCTAGACGAGCAGATTCCGGAAGACTACCCAGGCGATCCTCCTTATGGGGTGGCACGGGCAGGCTAGGCCGCAGGAGGGCTCAGCGCCGCGCAGTGAGGAAGCGGGTGTAGGCGAGCGCGTCAGCCTCGGTCTTGGGGCCGCCCGCGACGTCGTAGGACTTCTGGTTGACCTTGTACTTCGGGATGTTCTGGAACTCCCGCTTCTGCAGGCAGTTCGGCGGCACGACGATCTTCAGCATCCTCGCCTCGGGGCCAGCGTAGGTCGCCCGGTACACGGGGGGTCACTCCCCCACCCCCATGCCCACCCTGCCGGCGCCGTGGTCCCAGCCTCGCCAGGAGCCGATCTGCGAGGCGAGGAGCCACCCCGCTGGGCCTTAGTCGTCCGCGACCGCAGCGAGGGCGAGGAGACCCGCGTACGCCGCCGCGCCGTCCTCAAGGCTGGGCTCCGACCGGATGGGGTCTCGACCGAACAGCCCGATCACCTCCCTGCCGGTGCGCGTCATCCCCTCCACGCAGGGTCCGCCGTCGTCGCCCTCGCTCGGCTCCCACCCCACGCCGTCGAGGGCAGCAAGCGCGTCGGCCCAGCACGCCGCATGCACCGAGGTGGAGCCAAGCCACACCTCCTCATGTGCCGGGGGGAGCACCAACAACCCATCCCCGGTCTCGACGTGGAGGTACGCCACGTGCTCGAACACTGTCACGACACTGATCACGAGCTCCTCCCTTGGTTCCCCGGAAACCCCCCTGATTCCGGGGGACGGTTAAGTATCTCTAGTTGCTCTTGGTCGCCAAGATGTCTCTGTCTATGGGGCTCTAGCGAACCTCAGCGAGAGGCAGTTACCTCTCCGCTTTTACTCCGCGGGTTGTGGGTTCGATCCCCACGGGGCCCACCTATCCCCCGCGGGCCGGCCCGCCGTGGGCCGCTCGCAGCACGGGCTCGATCGCCGCCACCAGGGCGCGGTGGGTGGTCCGCAGGTC
The DNA here is from genome assembly GCF_039529515.1 of Nocardioides lentus. Taxonomy (NCBI): domain Bacteria; kingdom Bacillati; phylum Actinomycetota; class Actinomycetes; order Propionibacteriales; family Nocardioidaceae; genus Nocardioides; species Nocardioides lentus. The sequence continues at coordinate 269,212 of NZ_BAAAMY010000004.1, read as the reverse complement.
GGCGTACGCCGCGACGAGCGCCGGGTCCGGGTCGACCGGGTCGGCGAGCCGGACCATGACGTCGACGGCCTCGGACCAGGAGCCGTGGAGGCCGGTGCCGACCGCGGCCGAGACCGCGGCGCCGAGACCGGCGGCGGACGGCGCGGTCGGGGTCCGCACCGACGCCTGCAGGCACGCGGCGACCGCGGCGAGCACGAGCGGCGACCGCGACCCGCCGCCGGACACCACGACCGACGGCACGGCGACCCCCAGCTCGTCGACCATCGCGAGCGCGTGGCCCGACACGGTCATGACCAGCCCCTCGAGCACCGAGCGGTAGAGGTGCGCCGGGCCGTGCCGGGCGTCGAACCCCACGAACGCGCCGCGCCGCCACGGGGCGTCCGACGGAGCCAGCCAGTCGAGGACGGTCAGCAGCCCGTCCGCGCCGACCGGCACCCGGGCGGCGGCCTCGCCGAGCGCGGCCTCGTCGCCGACGCCGACGTGGTGGCCCACCAGGTCCCGGACCCAGGACACGGTCCACATCCCGCGGCGCACCCCGGTGCTCTCGTGGAGCACCCGCCCCGGCACCGCGGCCGGGTTGGTCCAGTGCGCGGGTCCCGCGGGGGCCGAGGGGGAGCCGACGGTCATCGAGGCGACGTAGGTGCCGAGCGAGACCAGCAGCGGGCCCGGCTCGAGCAGCCCGCAGCCGAGCGCCTCGACCGCCTTGTCGTTGGCGGTCGCCACCACCGGCAGACCGGCGGGCAGGCCGGTGGCCGCCGCGGCCGCCGTGGTCACCTCCCCGAGCACCCCGCCGGGCTCGACGAGGTCGTCGGCGGGCGTCTGCCCGAGCGCGTACGCCGCGGAGGAGTCGCGGACGCGACCGGTCAGCCGGGCGGTGAGGTACGCCGACGAGGCGACCACGTGGGCGGTGCCGTCCGGCAGGTCGGCCTCGCCGCGGGAGTCCATCCAGGAGCGCACCGGGGCGGCGAGCGAGCCGTCGGCCCGCAGCGGCGCCCGGCAGAAGCGGATCCCGCACAGCCCCACGGCCCGCACGTCGTCGCGACGCTCGCCCAGCCCGCGCATCGCCGCGGCGCACGCGGCGACCAGCGCGTCCCACAGGTCGTCGCCCGGGTGCTCGACGTGCCCGGGGGCCGGGCTCGCGGTCGGCGCCAGCGGCTGCTGCGCCGAGGCGACGAGCGCACCGTCGAGGTCGTGCACGACGACCTTCGCGCTCTGCGAGCCGAGGTCGATCCCGACGACCAGCCTGGTCACGACGGGCCGCTCACGCCAGCGGGAAGATCGTGCCCGCGTTCATCGTCCCGCGCGGGTCGTAGGCGGTCTTCAGCCGCTCCAGCAGCGGGTACGCCGAGCCGTGCTCGACGTGGGTCCACGCGGCGCGGTACTTGCCGATGCCGTGGTGGTGGACCATCGACCCGCCGACCCGCAGCGCCTCCTCGACGACGATCGCGTTGAGCGGGCGGTGGTAGGTCTCGAGCTCCTCGCGGGGCTCGCAGCGGATGTCGTAGTCGTAGACGAAGTACAGGTTCGTCCCGGTCTGGTAGCTGTGCGACGAGTGCGCCCCGAGCAGCGTGAGGTCGTCGACGCGGTCGAACTCCTCCCGCACGCGGCGCATCACCGCGTCGTACAGCGCGGGCACCGCCGACCAGCTCGCGGAGACCTCGGTGGTGTAGCCGAGGTGGGCGTCGCGCAGCATCGTGGCCTTCTCGGCCTCGATCTTGTCGGGTCCCCAGTTGAGGTGGGCGAACCACTCCTCGACCAGGGCCGGGTCGACCGCGGTCACCGGCCGTGCGGCCACCACGTCGTCGATGCCGGCGGCGGTGGCCTCGACCAGGCGGCGCGGACCCTCGGCGACGAGCACCACGACGCTGGTCCGCTCGGCGTCGAAGCCGGGCAGGTGGGCGAAGTGCTGGACCGCGTCCCCGGGCGAGTAGGCCCGGGCCACCGAGGGTCGGTAGCCGGCCACGACGACCTCGCGGAGGATCTCGACCGCGGCGGCGAAGTCGTCGATGAGGTAACCGCGGAAGTCGAGGGCCTCGGGCCGACGGAACACCTTCACGGTCACCTCGGTGACGACGCACAGGGCGCCCTCGTTGCCGATGACGACGTGGCGCAGGTCGGGGCCGGCGGCGCGTCGGGGCACGTTCTTGATCCGGGCGACGGTGCCGTCGGGGAACACCGCCTCGAGACCGACGACCATGTCCTCGATCCCGCCGTACAGGGTGGAGAGCTGGCCGATGGACCGCGTCGCGACGAGCCCGCCCATCTGCGCGATCGGCTGCGACTGCGGCGAGTGGCCGGTGGTGAGGCCGCGGGCGGCCAGCTCGTCCTCGAGCACCGCGAGCGGGACGCCGCACTGCACGGTGGCCTGCATGTCGGTCTCGTCGATGTCGAGGATCGCGTCCAGACCCGAGCAGTCCAGGACGATCGAGTCGGGGACCGCCGTCTCGAGGCCGCCCTCGGTCCCGGTGCCTCCGGTGCGCGGCACGACGTTGAGGCCGTGGGCGTCGGCGTGGGTGAGCACGGCCCGGACGTCCTCGACCGAGCGCGCGCGCACGATGGCGGCCGGGAACGGGCCGTCGAAGATGCCGTGGACGGCCGTGTACTTCTTCCAGCGGTCGACGCTGGCCGCGCGGATCGCGTCGGGGTCGGTGTCGACGCGGTCCGCGCCGACGAGGGCGACGAGGTCGGCGACGATCCCGGCGGTCGCGGGGGTGGTGAGCTCGGTGGTCATGCGTCTCCGATCGGGGGGTCGGTCACAGGAGGGGCGTGCGTCAGCGCACGAGGTAGCCGCCGTCGACCGTGAGGACGTGGCCGTTGACGTAGTCCGAGGCACGGCTGGCGAGGAACACCACCGCGCCCATCAGGTCCTCCGGCTCGCCCCAGCGACCGGCGGGCACGTGGTCGAGCACGACCTGGCTCGCGGCGGGGTCCGCCCGGCGGGCGGCGGTCATGGCGGTGGCGAAGTAGCCGGGCGCGATCGCGTTGACGCAGATCCCGTCGCCGCCGAGCTCGTCGGCGTAGGCCTTGGTGAGCCCGACCAGGCCGTGCTTCGTCGCGGCGTACGCCGGGGAGGTGCGGCCGCCGAGGAAGGAGAACAGCGAGGCCACGTTGACGATCTTGCCGCGGCCCTGGGCGCGCATCGCCGGCACGCAGGCGTGGGCGAGGTCGAAGGCCGCCGTGAGGTTGAGCGCGACCATCGGGTCCCAGTCGTCGCGCCCGAAGCTCTCGACGTCGCCGAAGCGGCACATGCCCGCGGAGTTGACCAGCACGTCGAGCCGGCCGTACGTCGCCAGGCAGCGCGCGACGACCTCGTCGGCCGCGCCCGGGGCGGTCAGGTCGACGAGGAGCTCGTCGTAGGCCGCACCCCGGGCCTCGACCAGCGCCCGGGTCTCGCCGCCGTCGTCGAGGACGGTCGGCACGAGCACGTCGGCCCCCGCCGCCGCGAGGGCGACGGTGAACGCGCGCCCCAGGCCGCCGTTGCCTCCGGTGACCACCGCGACGCGGCCCGCGAGGGAGAACGCGTCGAGCGAGAAGTGCTCCACGGCACCGCACCCTAGGGCACGGGCCCGCGGGGCCGAGTGGACAGGTGCCGAGATGACGTGCTCTCATATGAGACATCAATGTCTCATATGGAACGAGAGTGACCCGTGCCTACCCGTGAGCAGCTGCTCGATGCCGCTCTGCGCACCCTCAACGACGACCCGACCGCCTCGCTGGCCCAGATCGCCGAGGCCGCCGGCGTCGGCCGGGCGACCCTGCACCGCCACGTCGCGAGCCGCGACGACCTGGTGCGCGAGCTCGGCGACCGGTCGCTGGACCGGTGGGAGGAGACCCAGCGGGCCAGCGGGTTGGCCGAGGCGGTCGCCGACGGCGGCGACGAGGCCGTCCGGGCCTGCCTGCGCGAGATGTTCCCGCGCCTGGTCGCCGACGCCGAGGACTACGGCTTCGCGCTGACCGACTCCTTCCTCGTCTCCGAGCCCCGGCTCGCGGCCCGGACCGCCGACCTCGAGGCCGGCGAGGTCGCCCTGTGGCGCGCGGCCCAGGCCGCTGGCGTCGTCCGCGGCGACGTGCCCGCCCGCTGGTGCATGCACGCGGCGTACGGCCTGCTCGTCGCCTCCCGCGACGCCCTGCGTGCCGGTGACGTCGCCCGCCGTGACCTCGCCGACCTCGTCCTGACCACCCTGCTCACCGGCATCGCCGGCGAGCCCACCAGCACCACCACCACCCCGAAGGGAGGGGCCCGATGACCACGCTCCAGCCCGACACCCACCACTCCGACCCGGCGCGCACGCCGGCCCACCCCCGCCGCTGGGCCGGGCTCGCCGTGCTCTCGGCCAGCCTCCTGCTGGTCGTCATGGACATGACGATCCTCAACGTCGCGCTGCCCGCGATCACCGCGGACCTCGCGCCCACCTCGGTGCAGCAGCTGTGGATGGTCGACGCCTACCCCCTGGTGCTCGCCGGGCTGCTGGTCACCGTCAGCGCGCTCGGTGACCGCTGGGGCCGCAAGAGGATGCTGCTCACCGGGTTCACGGTGTTCGGGGTCGCCTCGATGCTGGTCCTGCTCGCCGACTCCCCCGGTGACGTGATCGCGGTCCGCGCGCTCCTGGGCGTCGGCGGCGCGATGATCATGCCCTCGACGCTGTCGTTGATCCGCACCCTGTTCACCGACCCCCGCGAGCGGGCCGCCGCGCTCGGCGTCTGGGGCGCGATGGCCGCCGTCGGCGGCGCGCTCGGACCCATCGTCGGCGGTCTCCTGCTCGAGTACTTCGACTGGCACGCCGCGTTCCTCTTCAACGTGCCGGTGATGGTGGTCGCGCTCGTCGCCGGCCTGGTGCTCCTGCCCGAGGGCCGCTCCGCGCGCCCGCCGCGCATCGACGCGGCCGCCACGGCGCTCAGCGTCGTGGGCATGGTCGCCCTGGTCTACGCGATCAAGAACGGCGGCAAGGACGGCCTCGCCGTCGACGTCGTCGTCGGCGCCGTGCTCGCCGTCGTCGCGCTCACGGCGTTCGTGCGGCGCTGCCTCGCCGCGACGGACCCGATGCTCGAGGTCCGGCTGTTCCGCGGCCGTGCGTTCACCGCGGGCGTGCTGACGGCGCTGGCCTCCAGCATCGCAATGGCCGCCATGCTCCTGCTCGGCGCCCAGTGGCTCCAGCTCGTGCTCGGCTACTCGCCGCTGCAGACCGGGCTCGCCCTGCTGCCGATGGCGGTCGGCGGGATCATCGGCTCGCCGCTGGCGCCGAGGGTCGCCGAGCGCATCGGCGCCCGGCGGGTGCTCTCGGGCGGTCTCGCGGTGGGCGGCGTCGGCTTCTCGCTGCTGTACGTCGCGCCCGCCCCGCTGAGCTACCCCTGGCTGGCCTCCGGGCTCACCCTGGTCGGCGTCGGGATGGCGTCGCTCGCGGTCGCCTCGGCCGTGATCATGGCCGGCGCCCCCGCCCACCAGGCCGGCAGCGCGGCCGCGGTCGAGGAGACGAGCTACGAGGTCGGCAGCGTGCTCGGTGTCGCGGTGCTCGGCAGCCTCGCCGCCGCCGTCTACCGCTCCGGGCTCCCCGCCGACGAGCTCGCCGCCCGCGGCGTCGACGCGGCCGGCGCGGAGGCCGCCCGCGAGTCGCTGGGCGGGGCGCTCGAGGTGGCCGCGACCTCGCCCGGCGGCGCCTGGCTCGCCGAGACCGCGTCGACGTCGTTCACCACCTCGCTGGCCGACCTCGGCCTCGCCGGGGGCGTGCTGATGCTCCTCACGAGCGTGGTCGTGTGGTGGCTGACCCCCGCCGACCTCGACCTCGCCGACGCCCACCACTGACGGCGACCCGCCGACCCCGCCCAAGCAGCCGGGCGGGCGACGCGCCCCCCGCGCCCGGCGCGCGGGGGCCCGGGATGGCTAGGGTGCAGGCGATGCCGGGTTGCCTCCCGGCCCTCCGATGACGAGAGTGAGTCCATGAACAAGAAGGAACTGAGCGACGCGATCGCGTCCAGCACCGACCTGACCGGCACCCAGGCCACCGCCGCGCTCGACGCGGCCGTCGAGGCCATCAGCGCCGAGCTGAAGAAGGGCGAGAAGGTCACCATCGCGGGCTTCGGCACGTTCGAGACCCGCCAGCGCGCCGCCCGCACGGGCCGCAACCCGCAGACCGGCGAGACCATGCAGATCTCCGCCAGCACCACCCCGGCCTTCAAGCCGGCCGCCGGCCTCAAGCGCGCCGTCGACAGCTGATCCGGCTCCGGCGCCCGGCGCCGTGACCGCGACGAGGATCCGCCCCACCCCGTGGGGCGGATCTTCGTGCGTTCGGGCCCGCGAGCAGGCCCCGGAGCCGTACCGTCGGGGCATGTCGATCTCGGACGACACCGACGCCGCGGCCCGCGGCGCCGACCCGTCACGCGACGGCGGCGACCCACGGTCCGGCGAGCTCGCGGTGCACCGCTTCCACCGCCCCGGGCTGGCGCGGCTGCACCGCCTCGCCCTCGCGGTCAGCCTCGGCGGGCTCCTGGTCGCGCTCCTCACCTGGGCGCTGGCCGGCGGCGCGGCCGCGGTCGGCGCGCTCGTGGTCGCGACGGCGCTGGCCGCCGCGCTGTGGCTGGCCTGGTTCGGCGAGCCCGCGTGCGCGGTGCGCGTCGAGTACGGCGCGCTGGTCGTCGTCGAGGGCGACCGCGAGCACCGCGTCGACGTGGCCGGCGCCGACCTCGAGGTCGTCTCCGCGCCGGGCCGACGCGGCTGGAAGGTCCTGGTGCGGCGACCCGGACGGCGGGTGCTCGTGATCGACGGCGCCATGGTCGACGCCGACGAGCTCACCCGCGTGCTGGGTCGCTGGCGTCCCGACCTGCTCGGCGCGCCCCCCGACGACCGCCGTCGTCCTCCTCGCCCCGACGCGGCCTGACCGTCGCGGCCGCGATCGCGGTCGTGATCGGCACCGCCAGCACGAGACCGATCGCCGAGGCCAGCGTGCGCACCAGCTCCTCGGCGACCTGCTCGTCGGTGATCACCTCGAGGATGGGCCGCTCGTAGAGCGAGGTGAGCATCAGCAGCGCCAGCGCCGTGCCGGCGTAGACGAACACGATCGTGTAGATCGTCGAGGCGATGTGGTCGCGCCCGATCCGCATCCCCGAGCTGAACAGCCGGGCCCGCGACATCTCCGGCGCCGCCGCGCGCAGCTCCCACACCGCGGAGGACTGGGTGATGGTGACGTCGTTGAGGACCCCGAGCCCGGCGATGATGATCGCCGAGGTGAGCAGGCCCTGGTAGTCGAGCCCGTCGGCGTACAGCAGCAGGAGCTCGCCGGTGTCGTCGGAGATCCCCGACAGGCGCGCGGACTCCACCCCCCACAGCCCGATCACCGTCGTGATCGCGATGCCGACGAGCGTGCCGGCCAGGGCGGTGCTGGTGCGGATCGAGAGCCCGTGGGCCAGGTAGAGGACGACGTACATGATGACCGCCGAGCCCACGAGCGCGACGAGCAGGCCGTTCTCCCCCGCGAGGAGCGCGGGCAGCATGAACCAGCCGACCACCGCCCCGGCGAAGCCCAGCCCGATCATCGCGAGGATCCCCCGCAGCCGGGCGACCACCGCCACCGCGACGACGAACACGACGGTCAGGACCAGCAGCGGCGGGTCGCGCTCGACCTTCGAGAAGCCGTACGACGCGTCCCCGTCGGGGCTCAGGCCGCTGCCCACGGCGGGCTCGGCGCCCTCGCCCCCGCCTCCGCCGTCCGCGGGGGCGCCGCCGGGGGTGGGGATCCGGATCAGCTGCACCGTGTCGTCGGGTCGCAGGCCCGAGCGGGCGACGTACGGCGGTGCCTGCAGCGAGATGTCGTCCCCCGCGCCGTCGCCGTCCACGACGGTGACGTCCAGGACGTTGCAGCCCTCCGGGAACGGCTCGGTCGACCCCCCGGTCGGGGGCGCGTTGGGGTCGGCGCGCACCACGGGGCAGGGCTCGCCGACCGCCCGGACCTGCGCCGCCGGGAAGGTCACCCCCTCCTGGGCGAAGTCCACCCGCTCGGGGCGGTCCTCCTCCGCGGGCCAGAGCAGGCCCACGCCCGCGAGGGCCGCGAGACCGGCGAGCACCAGCGAGACGACGAGCACGGTGCGTGCCGTGCGTCCGACCGAGACCGCCTCGTCGACGTCGCCGTGGCTCCCGTGCCCGTGCGCGTGTGACCCACCCATGGGGCGTCATCCTCCCCCACGCCGGGCGGGCTCAGGCGGGAGGTCGCGCCGCGTCGATCCAGAACCGCAGGGTGCCGGCGCGGACGTCCTCGAGGACCCCGCCGTTGCGCTCGATCGTGCGGCGGGACCCGACGTTGTCCTCGGCGCAGGTCACGAGCACCCGCGCGATCCCGAGCCGCACGCAGAGCGGGAGCGTCCGCGCCAGGGCGGCGGTGGCGTGGCCCTCGCGGCGCCGTGACGGGCGGACGGCGTAGCCGACGTGACCGCCCTGCTCGAGCAGGAAGGGGGTCAGGCGGTGTCGGATGCCGACGAACCCGACGACCTCGTCGCCCTCGACCATCCAGCGGTACGACGCGTGCACGCGGTCCGCGGGCGGCTCCCAGGCGTGGTCGGCCTCCCGCAGCCGCTCGGCGAGGTAGGCGTCGAACGCCGGACGTGCGGTGTCCATCGGCCCGTGATGGCCCGAGCCGTCCATGTGGACCGCGCCGAAGTCGACGACGCAGGCCGCCCACGCGTCGTACAGCGCGGGCGTGGGCGGCACGAGGTCGATCACGGGAGCGGTCGCCGGGTCGCGTCAGCCGGCGCGTTGCTCGACGGGGACGCCGCGCTCGCCGCGGTCGGTGAGCCGGGCCTCCTCGCGGGCCTTCTCCTCCAGCTCGACGCGGCGGCTCTCCTCGGCGTCCATGTGGGCCTCGCCGCTCGGGTCCGAGACCAGGTCGGCGGCGCCGCGGTCGAGCTTGGCCAGCGCGTTGCGGGCGAAGATCTGCTGCTCGGTGGACGTCCGCTCGGAGCGACCGCGACCCAGGAACGACACGAACCAGTGGAGGACCGCCGTCACCCGGTTCTTGAAGCCCGTGATGTAGACGAGGTGCACGGCCAGCCACATCAGCCAGGCGATGACGCCGGTGAGACGCAGCTTGCCGACCATCGCGACCGCCCGGAAGCGGCTGATGATGGCCATGGACCCCTTGTCGAAGTAGTGGAACGGCTCCTGCGGGGGCTTGTCGGCGAGGCGGTGGTCGATCTCCTTCGCGGCGTACTTCGCGCCCTGGATCGCGACCTGGGCGACGCCCGGGAGGTTGTCGAGGCTGATCATGTCGCCGACCACGAACACCTCGGGGTGGCCCGGCAGCGTGAGGTCGGAGTTCACGCGGATCCGCCCGGCGCGGTCCAGCGGGGCACCGGTCTGCTCCGACAGGGTGCGGCCGAGCGGGTTGGCCTGCACGCCGGCCGCCCACATCTTGGTGACGGCCTCGATGCGCTCCGTGCGGCCGTTGCGGTACTTGACCTCGAGCCCGCGCTCGTCGACGCCGGTCACCATCGCGCCGAGCATCACCTCGACGCCGAGCTTCTCCAGCTCCTTCTTGCTGCTGGCGCCGAGCCGCTCGCCGAACGGCGGCAGCACCTGGTCGGCGGCGTCCGCGAGGATCACGCGGGCGTGGCGGGTGTTGATGTAGTGGAAGTCCCGCTTGAGGGTGCGGTGGGCCAGCTCGGCGATCTGCCCGGCCATCTCCACGCCGGTGGGGCCGGCGCCGACGACCACGAAGGTCAGCAGGTGGTCGATGTCCTCGCCGCGCTGGGCACCGAGCTCGGCGAGCTCGAAGGCGCCGAAGATGCGGCCGCGCAGCTCGAGGGCGTCGTCGATGCTCTTCATGCCGGGGGCGAACTCGGCGAAGTGGTCGTTGCCGAAGTAGGACTGCGAGGCGCCCGCGGCGACGAGCAGCGTGTCGTACTCCGTCACGGTCTGGCGCCGCAGCACGTGGGAGAACACGAGGCGGTTCTCGAGGTCGATCTCGGTGACCTCGCCCAGGAGCACCCGGGCGTTCTTCTGGCCCGACAGGATCTCGCGCGTCGGCGGGGCGATCTCGCCCTCGGACAGGATCCCGGTCGCGACCTGGTAGAGCAGCGGCTGGAAGAGGTGGTGGGTCGTCTTGGCCACCATCGTGACGTCGACGTCGCTGCGCTTGAGCGCCTTGGCGCCGAACAGGCCGCCGAAGCCCGACCCGATGATCACCACGCGGTGCCGTGCGTCGGCACCGCTCGTCGTCGAACCACTCATCGCTCTGCCTCCTCGATCACGGGTCCGCACGATGGGGGCCCCTGTCGTCCATTGTCGTCCCGACCGGCGCTGGGCACGAATCCCACCGGGGGGTGAATCGAGGTCGGCGACGTGGTTTTGGCCACTCCGACCTGGGGTAGGTGTCGCGCGGGGTCCCGACGGCGCAGTCGCGGACCCGGTCGGCACCGGGGAGGAGGGGCGGTCGCATGAGCGACACCGGGCGGCCCGTCGAGGACGTCCTCGTCCTCGACCCCGTGCCGCGCTCCGTGCAGGTGGCGCGCCGCTGGGTCGCCGGCGCGTGCCGCGCCCACGACCGCGAGGACCTCGTCGAGTCCGCGGAGTCCGGCGTCTCCGAGCTGGTCACCAACGCGCTGCTCCACGCCCCCGGCCCGATCAGCGTGCGGGTCCGCGGCACCGCCGACCACCCACGGGTGGAGGTCCTGGACACCTCGCCCGAGCCGCCCCGTCCCCTGCTCGGCCCGCGCGGTCGCCGGGCCACCGGACCGGCGCCCGGCGCCGGTGTCCTCGACGACACGGACCACGAGAGCGACGCCGCCGACACCGCCGACACCGTCGACGCCGTCGACGCCGCGCTCGCCGCCCTGTCCACGGTGGGCCGTGGCCTGCGGATCGTGGCGGCCGCGTCCGTCGCCTGGGGCACCGAGACCCGGCCGGACGGCAAGGTCGTCTGGTTCGTGCCCGCGGCCCCGCCGTACGCCGAGGCCGACGACGAGCGGCTCGGGGGCCGTCTGACGTCGACGGGCGCCAGCCGGGTCGAGCCGGGGCGCGCGGAGCGGGAGGCGGAGGTGCACCTGCGCGAGGTACCCGCCGGGCTGCTCGCCCACTTCCGTCGCCACCACCGCGAGCTGCAGCGGGAGCTGCGGCTGCTCGCGCTGGCGCACGGCCGCCACTACCCACGCGCCGAGCAGCTCTCCGCGCTCTTCGACGACCTCGAGAGCACGCTGGGCCGCGCCCTCGACGACGCCGGCGCCGCCGGCCAGGGCCGCGACGTGCCGGGGGGTCCCTCGGGGACCCGCGACCTGGTCGTGCGCGTCGCGGCGTCCGCGGGAGGTCGGGCCCACGACATGGTGCGGCTGCTCGAGGCCGCCGACGAGTTCAGCGAGGCGGCCCGCCTGCTCGTCGTCGCGCGCGGCGAGGAGCAGCGCTCGTTCGGCCGCTGGCTGCTGGGAGAGGTCGGGCGCCAGGTCGCCGGCGGGCCCGCGACGCCGTGGCCGGGGCGCGCCCGGCCGGGGCGGCAGTGACCTCCCCGGCCGCGGCGTCGGTCCCGGGACGACAATCGACGTCGTGAGCCGTCCGTCCCCCTCGCCCGCCGCGCCGCTGGCCGCCCTGGCGGCGGCCGTCGCGCTCGGCGGGGCGCTGGGCGCGGTGGGCCGCTGGGCGGCGGTGGCCCTCACGCCCGGCGAGACCGGCTTCCCGTGGACCACCTTCACGATCAACGTCACGGGCTCGTTCGCGCTCGCCCTCGTGCCGGCGGCCCTCGTCGCCGTCACCTCGCGTCGACGGCACGCGCTGGCGGCGGCGTTCCTCGGCCCCGGCGTGATGGGGGGCTGGACCACCCTCTCGGCGTACGCCGAGCAGACCCGGTCGCTGCTCGAGCGGGGCCACCCCGTCACGGCCGGGGTCTACGTGGCGGGCACCCTCGCGGCCTGCCTCGCCGCGGTGGCGCTGGGCGACCGTCTCGCGCGGGCGGGGGCACCGGCGGGGGCACGGGGCCGACCGGAGCACGACGCGTGACGCCGCTGCTCGTCGCGCTGGGTGCGGCGGTGGGCGCCCCGGCCCGGTTCCTGCTGGGACGCCGTCTGGACGGGCGCCTGCCCTGGGGGATCCTCGTCGCCAACGTCCTCGGCTCGGCGCTGCTGGGCGTGCTCACGGCGCTGTCGCTCTCCGGGGCGTGGCTCGCCCTGCTCGGCACCGGCTTCTGCGGCGCGTTCACGACGTACTCGTCGCTCGCGGTCGGCGCCCACGACGCCGGTCCGCGCCGCGGCACGGCGTACGTGCTCCTGACGCTGGGCCTGGCCCTCCCGGCGTGCGCCCTGGGGTTCGTCGCGGCCGCCGCGTGGGGGCCTCAGGCGTAGCCGAGCTCGTGGAGGCGGTCGTCGTCGATGCCGAAGTGGTGGGCGATCTCGTGGACCACGGTGATCCGCACCTGCTCGACGAGCTCCGCCTCGTCGGCGCACATCTCGAGCAACGGACGGCGGTAGACGAAGATCCGGTCCGGCAGCACCGCGCCGTACGCCGTGTCGCGCTCGGTGAGCGCGACGCCGTCGTAGAGGCCGAGCAGGCCGGGCTCGTCGGCGGGCGGCTCGTCCTCGACCAGCACGACCACGTTGTCGAGCTGGGAGGTCAGCTCGACGGGGATCTCGTCGAGGGCCGCGGTGACCAGGAGCTCGAAGGGCTCGCGGTCCATGTCGACTGCCATGGGGCCATTGAACAGGCGACGCGAAGGACCCCCGGACGCACGTCAGCCCCGGTCCTGGTGGACCGGGGCTGAGCGTATGTTCTGGCGACCTCGACGGGACTCGAACCCGCGACCTCCGCCGTGACAGGGCGGCGCGCTAACCAACTGCGCCACGAGGCCAGGTGTGTGGCTTCGCAGAACCGGCCCCACTCGGTGAGGCCGGGAGAAACACTAACCCACCGCAGGCGGCGAGTCCCAATCAGCACCCCCAACGGGATTCGAACCCGTGCTACCGCCGTGAAAGGGCGGGGTCCTAGGCCGCTAGACGATGGGGGCCGGCGACGGCCGCCAGCATAGGACTACCCGCCCGCCAGGAACGGCCCGAGGGCGGCCAGCAGCTGGTCCGGGCACTCCTCCTGGAGGCTGTGCCGCCCGTCGAGCGCCTGCCCCGCGACCTCGACGCCGGGCGCGACCTTCTCCTGCCACGTGGCCAGCACGTCGTACGTCGAGCCGACGAGGCCGTGGGCGCCCCACAGCGCCATCAGGGGCACGCCGATCCCGGTGTCCGCGTCCGCGCGGTCGTGGTCGAGGTCGGTGGTCGCCGCGGCGCGGTAGTCCTCGCAGATCGCGTGCACCATCGCCGGGTCGGCGTAGCAGCGCAGGTAGTCCTCGAGCAGCCGCGGGTCCTGGGCGGCGGGCTCGACGACCTGGCTCGCGAGGTGGGGCAGCAGGAACGCCCCCGGGGAGGCGAGGATCATCCGCTCCGGCACCGGCGCGGGCTGGACCAGGAAGAACCAGTGGTAGTAGCCGGTCGCGAACGCCTGGTCGGTCCGCTCGTACATCGTGAGCGTGGGCGCGATGTCGATCACCGCGAGCCGGGTCAGCACGTCGGGGTGGTCGAGGGCGAGGCGGTGCCCGACCCGCCCGCCGCGGTCGTGGCCGACCATGGCGAACCGGTCGTGGCCCAGCGTCGCCATCAGCGCGACGAGGTCGGCGGCCATGGTGCGCTTGGTGTAGGCCGCGTGCGGCTCGGCCTCCCCGGTCGGGGCGGGCTTGCCCGAGTCGCCGTAGCCCCGCAGGTCGGGCAGGACCACCGTGAAGTCCTCGGCGAGCCGGGGAGCGACGAGGTGCCAGGTGAGGTGGTTCTGCGGGTGGCCGTGCTGCAGGAGCAGCGGCGGGCCGCTGCCGCCCACCGCCACCCGCAGCGTCGTGCCGCCCCGGTCGTGGGTGACGTCGACGTCGTGGGTCTCGAAGCCGGGCAGCAGGTCGTCGCGGCCGGGTGCCGGCCGCACGGACGGAGTGGTCTCGCTCACACCCGACCGTAACCCGCCCGCCGCCGCGGAGCGCAGGGTCGCGAGGGTCGGGCCCGACGCGCGCACCTCGTAGGTTGGTGGCGTGCGCGTCGACCCCGTCTCCACCCAGGCCCCTCCCCTGCCCCGGCCGGTGGTGATGAGCCAGGACTGGCGGGACCTGACGTTCGTCCACTGGGCCGTCGACCCGTCGACGGTGGAGCGGTTCATGCCGCCCGGGGTCCGTCCCGACGTCCACGACGGCGCGTCGTACGTCGGGCTGGTGCCGTTCCGGATGGTCGACGCCGGGTTCGCGGACGGACCCGCGGTGCCGTTCTTCGGCACCTTCCTGGAGACCAACGTGCGGCTCTACTCCGTCGGCCCCGACGGACGGCGCGGCGTGGTCTTCCTCAGCCTGGACACCGACCGCGCGGCCGTCGTGGCCGGCGCCCGCGCCGCGCTGAACCTCCCCTACCGCTGGGCGGCGATGACCCACCGCGCCGACACGGTGGCCGGCGCCGTGGAGCACACCTACGCCGCCCGGCTCCGGCGGCCCGCGGGCGGCCCGGGAGCGGTCCCGGCCCGGGCGTCCTCGCGGGTCGTCGTCCGGGTGGGCGAGCGGCGCGAGGCGACGCCGCTCGACGAGTTCCTCACCGCGCGCTGGGGCCTGCACACCCGTGCCTGGGGGGCGTCCCTCTACGTCCCCAACGAGCACCCGGCCTGGGCGCTGCACGACGCCGAGGTGGTCCGGCTCGACGACGAGCTGGTCGCCTCGGTGGGGCTGCCGGGCCTCGTGGACCGCGCGCCGGACCGCGTCGCGTTCAGCCCGGGCGTCCACACCCGCTTCGGTCGCCCGAGCCGGAGCCCGCGCACCCGACCCGCCTGAGCCGCATGTATCCTCGTCCCCGGTCCGCCTCGCGCGGGTCGGATGGGCAGGTAGCTCAGTTGGTACGAGCGTCCGCCTGAAAAGTGGAAGGTCGGCGGTTCGACCCCGCCCCTGCCCACCCACACCACGAGGGCCCGCACCGCACCGGTGCGGGCCCTCGTGCGTCCGGCGACCGGCACGCGCCGGCCCGTCGGGGTCAGGGGACGAAGAAGTGCTGGTAGTCCGCGAACCCGTCGCCCCACTCCCAGCCGATCCGGCGGAAGGCCCGCACGACGACGTCGTCGTCCACCACGACCCCGCGGTCGGCGACGGCCCCGGCGGAGCGGTCCACGTCGGCGTACTCCCGACCGGCGGGCGGCAGGACGCCGCCCGGCGTGACGTAGGGGTTCTGCACCGGGTTGAGGTCGATCGCGCGGCCGTAGGCGTGGTCGGACAGGCTGTCGGTGCCCGCGACGGCACGGCAGTTGTAGGCGGAGCTGTTGTTGGCGGCCATCGAGGCGTCGTCGTCGCCGTCGTAGGCGTCGACGAGGCGCATCCGGGCGATCGGCCACCGGGCGCGGTAGAGGTCGCGGAACACCGACACCACGCCCTGCGCCTCGGAGGCGGCGACGACGAGCTCGCCGGTGCGGACCTCCCCCGCGAAGTCGACGTGGCGCACCTTGAGGTAGCGCAGGTCGTCGAGGGTCACGGGGCAGCGGGCCGCGTCGAAGCTGGCGGTCATCCGGCTCCGGACGAACGGGCCGATCTCCCGCACCTCCGCCGCGTACGCCGGGAGCGCGGGGTCGGGCGACTCCGGCGACGGCGCCGGCTGCCCCGACGGCTCCCGCTCCTCCGACGGCTCGGGCTCGGCCGCGGGGCCGACGGGCTCGCCGCCGATGGATCCGGGGGCCGGCTCGAGGTCGGCGCAGCCGCGACGGTCGGCCTGGCGACGGGCGGCGGCCGCCCGGTCGTCGCCGGTGCGGGGCTCCGCCACCCCGCCGTACAGCGGGGTCCGGGCGGGCAGCCAGTCCTCGTCGGCGACCTCGCCGCCGGTGACCCTCAGACGCAGCACACCGCTGTCCGGACGGCGCCCGTGGTACCAGGCGTAGTTGCCGAGCCCGTAGTGGACGTAGGCGTTGCCGAGCATCCCGGACCCCATCACCTCGTGGGTGTGGGAACCGACGATCACGTCGACGCCGGCGTCGGCCAGGCGACCGGCCAGGCGCTGCTGCCCGACCGTCGGGCAGACCTCGCTCTCGTCGCCCCAGTGGAGGTAGACGACGACGAGGTCGTCGCGGTCGACGGCGGCGCGCACGGCCGTGAGCAGGTTCTTGGGGGGAGTGAAGCGCGCCGAGGCCAGCCCCGGGCCCCCCTCACCCACCGACCAGATCGGGTCGGCGCTCTCGCGCAGCGACGCGTCGGCGGCGATGACGGACACGTCGGTGTCGCCGACGCTCGTCCGGTACGGCGCGAAGGCCTCCGCCCGGTCGCGCCCGACCCCGATCACGGAGACCGGGGTGTCGGGGTCCTCCTTGATCGCGATCGTGTCGCGCAGGCCGTCGAGCCCGTAGTCGGCGCCGTGGTTGTTGGCGACCGAGACGGCGTCCACACCGGAGCGCGCGAGGACGCCGAGGGCCGACGGCGGGCTGCGGAACCAGTAGCGGTTGCCCGGGTCCTCGAGCTCCTTGTCGGTGGGCGAGCCCGCGCGGGTCAGGGCGCCCTCGAGGTTGACGACGGCGACGTCGGCGTCGCGCAGGGCGGCGGCGGTGCGGCCCAGCGTCGCGTCGGGGTCACCCGGGAGACCCGCGAGACCCGCCTCGAAGTGGATGTCGCCCGCAAAGGCGAGCGTGACCACGGTGGGCTCCTGCCCCGCGGCCGCCGCCTCGGTCTCCGCCGCGGCGTCGTCCTCCGGCTCCGGGGAGATCGGGGCCGAGCAGGCGGCCAGCAGCAGCGAACCCAGCAGGGCGGGCAGCAGCGCCGACCGTCGCCGGCTGCGCTCCCCCGAGACCCTCACGCGACCCAGCGTGCCGGAGCCCGCCAAGCCCGCGGCCTCGCGGGCGGAGGGGGCGGCGACGTCACCGGTCTAGTCCGAGGTGACAACCGTTCACCGACGGCACGAGGATCACGGCCGGCGCACCCTCCGGAGCGTCACCCCGCCCCGAAGGAGCACCGCCGTGCGCATCGTCCCCCTCCTCGCCTCCGCCGCCGCCGCCACCGCGCTCGTCGTCGCCGGCCTCGCCGCCCCCGCCGCGGCCGCCACCCAGACCCGCACCGACGCGGCCGGCGACGCCGGCGAGCCCTTCGGCCCGGCGTCCGAGGGCGTCCTCGCGTCCGCCGACATCCGCACCCTGAAGGGCGTCCACGGCGCCGACACCCTCACCTTCACGTTCACCGTGGCGGACCTGATCGCCCCCGACTTCTTCACCGACGTCGACGCCTCGGTGCGGATGCGGACGCCCGGCGGGACCGACTACCGGGCCGCCTTCAGCGTCTTCCAGAACCAGAAGTTCCTCTCCCTCTCGAAGGCGGGCGGCACCACCGACGTCGACTGCGACGGCCTGGTGGGGCGCGTGCTGCCCGCCAAGGACCAGCTCGTCGTCGTGGTCCCCCGCAGCTGCGTCCGGAACCCCCGCACGGTGCTGTTCGGCGGGGTCACGTCGACGGCCTCCGGCATCGGCGCGGACGCCAGCGTCGCCGTGGACGACGCCCGCCGCAACGGCGGCGACGACCTCGAGGAGATCAGGCTCGGCACCCGCCCGCTCGCGCGCGGCTGACACCGACGTCCGGGCCCGCACCGCCACCCGGTGCGGGCCCCCGCCGGCGTCGGTGCGCCCGCAGGGGCCGACAGCGGCGCCGGAGCGGTCTAGCCCAGGGGTGACACGTGTCCACCGAGGGGCTGGGATCACCCTCGGCGCTCCCTCCGGAGCGTCCTCCCCACGTCCCGAAGGACCACCATCGTGCGCCTCGTCCCCTTGCTCGCCACCGCCGCCGCGTCCGCCGTCCTCGTCGGCGGGCTCGCAGCCCCGGCGAGTGCCGCCACCCAGAACCGCACCGACCAGGCCGGGGACGCCACGACCTTCCCCAGCGACTTCTCCACCGCCCAGGACAGCGCCGACATCCGCACGCTCCGCGGGGTCCACGGCGACGGCGCGCTGGTGTTCACCTTCACCGTCGCCGACCTGATTGCGCCCGGCATCGACAACTCGGTCAACGCCACCGTGCGCATCCAGACCCCGAACGAGCGCGACTACCTCGCCAACCTCAACTTCGGCGAGGGCCAGAAGTCGCTCAGCCTCGTCAGCAACGAGCAGCAGGTCGCCTGCGACGGCCTCACCGGCCGCGCGGTGGCGGCGCAGGACCGACTGGTGATCTCGGTCCCGCGCTCGTGCGTCCGCAACCCCCGCGAGGTGGTCTTCGGCGGCCAGACCTCGATGTTCGTGACCTTCGGCACCGGTGGCGGACAGGCCAGCGACGACGCGCGCCGCAACCGCGAGCTCGGCGAGATCAAGCTCGGCACCGTCGCGCTGAAGAACAACTGACCTCGCCCGATCGAGCTCGGCACCACCGCGCTCGTCACCAGCCGACAGCGCGGACAGGGGCCGCACCGACCTCCGGTGCGGCCCCCGTCGCGCGCCCGGAGGGATCGCGCCGACCGCGGTCTAGACCGAGGTGACACGTGTGCACCGGGCGGTCAGGATGCGCTCGTGCCCCTCCTGGGGCGCACCGTCCCCCCCCCCCGGACCCGGATCCCTCGGGCCACCACCGCCCAGGAGCCCCCGTGCCCGTCCGTCGTGCCCTCGTCGCCCTCGTCACCGCCACCGCCACCGCCGTCGTCGCCACGGCCGCCACCCTGGGCGCCACCGTCGCGCCGGCCCAGGCGGAGGTCGAGACGGTCCGTGACAGCGCCCGGGACGCCGAGACCCGGCTCCTGATCGGCGAGGTGCCTGCCCGGGTGGCGGCCGGCGCCGACATCCGAGCCCTGCGAGCCGAGCACGGCGGCGGTCGCCTCTCCTTCGCCGTCCGCGTCGCGGACCTCTACCGCGGCGCGACCCGGACCGTCGTCGACGCCGAGATCATGCTCCCGAACGAGCGGGAGTACGTCGCGCGCCTCGAGGTCGCGGAGGGCACCAGGACCGTCACGCTGCTCGACGCCCGTCGCTTCGAGCCCGTCCCCTGCGACGGGTTGACCGGCCGCGTCGCCGGCGCCGACGACCGGTACCTGCTCTCCTTCCCCCGCGCCTGCGTCTTCAACCCCCGCGAGGTCCGCTACGGGGCCAAGGTCACCGTGACCGAGGTCGGCCCGGAGGGCTCCGAGGTCGCCGAGATCGCCGACGACGCGCGCCTCGACGGCCGCGTCGACGAGCTCGGGGCAGCGAAGGGCGCCGACCCGCTGGTCAACAACTGACCGTCCCGCACCCGTCCCACCCGGGCGTCCGCGACCGCGGACCCCACCCGTCGTACGACGACCGTCGACGACCCCACCGGCCGACCCCCGACACGGTCCGCCCCCGCCTGAGGAGAGCCCCGTGCGCTTCCGTCCCGCCCTCACCACCCTCGCGGCCACCGCCGCCCTGCTCGCCACCGCCGCCGGCCCGGCCCAGGCCGAGACCCAGGTCCGCGCCGACCCCGGCGGCGACGTCGCCTTCACCAACCCCTCGGCGTCTCCGGGCCCCCTGGCCGACACCGTCGACATCCTCGCCCTGCAGGGCGCCCACCGGACCAACGCCCTCGTCTTCCGCTTCACCGTCGCCGACCTCGCCGCGTCGCAGAGGTTCGACGCACTGACCGCCGAGGTCCGCATCCGCACCCTCGGCGGGCGGGAGTACGCCGCGGTGATGACGGCCGAGTCCGGTCGGCCCCAGGTCTTCCTCAACGACGGCACCACGGGTGGCGTCGACTGCGACGGCCTCGCCGGCCGGATCGTGCTCGACCGCGACCAGCTCGTCGTGACCGTGCCCCGCTCGTGCGTGCGCAACCCCCGCAGCGTCCGCTTCGGCGGCGCCACGAGCTCGTTCGGCGACGACGGCGGCGGCCAGACCGACGTCCACGACGACGCCCGCCGCGACGGCGGCAGCGGCGGGGTCCCGATCAGGCTCGGCACCCGCGAGCTGCGCCGCGCCTGACCCGCGGCTCCGCCCGCCGTCCCGCGCGCCGTCCCGCTCGCCGCCGCCCGGCGCCGTGACCGGTTCCGCGACCGGTTCCGCCGAACGCGTGACAGATCGTTGCATCACCCACATGCTGTCCCCCGGAGCCCGGCTCGCGGACGGACACCGGCACCACCCCGATCCCACCCCGATCCCTCCTCGACACCCTGGAGCACCCCATGCGCATCCCGTCCCGACTCCTCGCCGGCCTCACCGCGGTGGCCGCGGCGACCACCCTCGGCCTGACCGGCGGCGCCGCCCACGCCGAGACCCAGGTCCGCGACGACCAGGCCGGCGACACCGTCGCCCCGTCCATCACCCGGGTCTCGCCGCAGTCGAGCGCCGACATCGTCCGCCTGACCGGCAACCACGGTCCCGACCGGCTGAAGTTCACCTTCGACCTGGTCGACCTGACCCCCGGCGAGCTCGTCAACGTCAGCGCCCGCTTCCTCTCCCCCGGGGGCCGCGACCACTACCTCACGCTGACCCGCAACAACCAGGGCAAGATCATCTCCCTGGTGCGCAACGACGGCGACCGGGGCGAGCTCCCGTGCGCGGGCGCGGCCGGCAGCGTGCTCAACGCGAAGGACCGGGTCATCGTCTCGGTGCCGCGCAGCTGCATCGGCAACCCGCGCAGCGTCCGGTTCGGCGGCGGGGTCTTCGCCACCACCCAGTTCACCGCCCGGGGCATCATCCCCACCTCTGCGGTCGACGACGCCCGCCGCGACGGCTCGGTCGGCCAGGAGATCCGGCTCGGCACCCGCGAGCTCGACCGCGGCTGACCCTCCGCGGCCCCGACGGCGGGCGCACCCTCACCCGAGGGTGCGCCCGCCGTTCACGTGGAGGACGGCGCCGTTGACGAAGGCCGCGGCGGGGGACGCCAGGTGCACCACGGCAGCCGCCACCTCCGCAGGGGTGCCGTGGCGTCCCAGCGGCACGTCGGCGACGTACGCCGCGACGTCGGCCGGGTCGCTGTCGACGTGACGCTCCACCGGCACCCAGCCCGGCGCGACCGTGTTGACGGTGATCCCGTGCCGGCCCAGGTCGCGCGCCGAGGCCCGCGCGAGCCCGAGCTGCGCGCTCTTCGCCGCGACGTACGCCGCGGTGCCCGGCGGCACCGACGCGGCGACCTCCGAGCCCACGTGCACGATGCGCCCGGAGCCGCGGGCGACCATGCCCGGCACGACGGCCTCCATCAGCAGCACGGGGCTGCGCACGAAGTAGTCGAGCATCGGCTCGACCTGGGCCCAGGTGAGGGTCTCGGCGGGCGAGGGCGGCTGCGGGCCGGTGGCGTTGACGACGAGGATCTCCACGGGGCCCAGGGCCGCCTGCGTGCCGGCGACGAGGTCCCGCACGCCGTCCGGGTCGGTCACGTCCGCGGCCAGGGCGACGGCGCGGCCGCCGGCGCCGACGATGCGCGCGACCACGGTCTCCGCGGCCTCGTGGCCCGTGCGGTAGCCGAGGGCCACCGGGTGGCCGGCCCCTGCGAGGGCCACGGCGATCTCGGCCCCCAGGCCCCGGGAGGCACCCGTCACCAGGGCCACGCCGGGGGCCGCCATCAGCGACCCCGGAAGTCGCCGTCGCGGCGCTCGGCCAGCGCGTCGAGCGCCTCGCGGTGGTCCTCGGTGTGGTGCGCCGCGGCCTGCAGGGCCGCGGAGAGCTGCAGGACGCCGCGCAGGTCGGTGCTCTGCGCCGTGCGCAGCAGCCGCTTCGCCATGCGTACGGCGTGGGGCGGGTTCACCGCGACCCGCGCGGCGAGGTCGTGGGCCAGGGGCAGGAGCTCGTCGGCGGGCACGACGCGCGACACCAGGCCCCAGTCGAGGGCGGTCGCCGCGTCGACACGGTCACCGGTCAGGGTCATCTCGGCCGCGCGCGCGGGGCCCACGGCCTGGGTGAGCAGCCACGCCCCGCCGTCGCCCGGGATCATCCCGAGCTTGACGAAGCTCTCGGCGAAGAAGGCGTCCTGGGAGGCGACCCGCAGGTCGCACATGAGAGCGAGGTCGCACCCGGCGCCCACCGCGGGGCCGTTGACCGCGGCGACGAACGGCACCTCGCAGTCGACGAGGGCCTCCGGGATCCGCTGGATGCCGTGGCGGTAGCCGTCGCGCAGCTCCGCGGGTCCGCCGCCGAACATGCCGCGTCGCTCGCGGATCGCGGTGACGTCGCCCCCGGCGGAGAACGCCGGGCCCGCACCGGTCAGGACGACGCAGCGCACCCCCGGGTCGCGTCCGATCCGCCCGAGGTGGTCGACGAAGGCGTCGACCACCTCGGGGGACGAGATCGGGTTGCGCCGCTCCGGCAGGTCGAGGGTCCACGTCTCGACGTGGCCCTCGCGCTCGACGCGCAGCCCGGCGGAGCTCACGTGCCCGGTGCTCAGTTGGTGCTGTCCTCGAGGTTGCTGCCGAACTCCTCGCTGCAGCGGTCGATCTCGGCCTGGTCGTTGCCGGCGCTGTCGACGCACTCCTGCAGGTTCTGGAAGGAGTCGGAGTTGAGGAACGCCGCGCCGAGGGCGATCAGGACGCCGGCGATGATCAGGCCGAGCAGGCCCGTCACGATGCCGCCGATCGCGAGGCCGCGCCCGCCGGCCGTGCCCTTCTTGGCCTTGCTGGAGGCGATGAAGCCCAGCGCCAGGGCGATGAGGCCGAACAGGATGCCGCCGATGACGGTGAAGGAGCTCAGCAGCGCCAGGATACCGAGGACGAGGGCCGCGATGGCCAGGCCCTTGCCGGGCTTGGCGCCACCGTGGTGACCGGGCTGGTGACCCGGCTGGTTGTAGGACCCCTGCTGGCCGTAGCCGGGCTGGTCGGGACGGTTCTCCCCGGGGGGCGGTCCGTACTGGCTCATGGGTGACTCCTGTGGTGGTCGTGGTGCGTGGTGTCGTCCCGCGCATCCTTGCGCATAGGTGCCCCCGCCGTCGGCAGACGACGCGCGTGTGACCCCGGCCACTCTCGGTCGTTGATCCCTGCAGCAGGCAATCGTTCGTGCCGCGCGGTCCGAACCGTGCACGTCGGACGGAGCAGGACGAGCAGGGATGAGGGGCACGGTGACCGAGCAGCTGGTCGAGCGGGGGTGGCGGGCGGAGACCCGCGACTTCCTGCGGTGGCACCGCGAGACGCGCGCCGCGGCGCTCGCCGACGACCTCGTCGCCACCATCGAGCGCGACCACCTGGCCTACCGGCGGGCCGGCGTGGTCTCCCACGCGAGCCTGCGGCAGTCGTGCCGGACCAACGTCGCCGCCGTCCTGGACCTCATGGTCGCCTCCGTCGAGCACGGGGCCCCCGACCCCGGGGAGCCGGCGTACGACCCGGCGCGGGCCACCGGCGCCGTCCGGGCCCGCGAGGGCCTGCCGCTCGACCACGTCCTCCGCTCGTTCCGGATCGGCGGTCGCCTGATCTGGGACGACCTCGTCCGGTCGGGCGCGGACCGGCTGTCGGGCTCGGGGCTGCGCGAGGTCGGCTCGCTGCTGTGGGAGGTCGTCGACGAGACCTCGGCGCAGATGGCGGCGGCGTACCACGGCCACGAGCGCTCCCGGGTGCGCACCGACGAGCAGCGCCGCGCCGCGCTGTGGGAGGACCTGGTGGGCGGGCGCGCTCGCGACCCGGGGTTCGCGCTCGAGGCGTCCGGCCTCCTCGACCTGCCGCCGTTCGCCGAGGTGCTGGTCGTGCTGGCCGACGGCGTCGAGCCCCGCACCTTCGAGTCGGCGCTCGCCCCGCACGCCACCGCGGCCACCTGGCGCGGCGACCTGCTGCTGGGCGTGGTGGCGCTGCGCGAGGACCGCCCCGAGGCGGCGTACGACGCGCTGCGGGCCCTCGCCGGCGTCGACCGGCCCGGCGGGGGCCGGACCGGCGGGGGCCGGACCGGCGGGGGCCGGACCGGCGGGGGCCGGACCGGCGGGGGCCGGGCCCGGGTCGTCTCGTCCGGGGTCGTCGACGGCCTGGGCGAGGTCGGGCTGGGCTACCAGCAGGCGCGCGCCGCGCTGCGCTCCGCGCCGGCGGCCCCCGCCTTCGTCCCGTACGACGCGGCGCTGCCGGAGGTGCTGCTGCTCAGCGTCCCCGACGTCGCCGAGCGACTCGTGGACCGCTGGATCACGCCGCTGCGCGACCTCGGCGACGAGGGGACCGTCCTCCTGGAGACCCTCGCCGCCTGGGTCACCGCCGGCGGCTCGGCGAGCCGCGCCGCGCCGCTCGTGCCGTGCCACCGCAACACCGTGCTCAACCGGCTCCGGCGGGTCACGCAGGTGACGGGGCTGGCCCTCGACGACGACGCACCGCCCCTCGACCTCGACCTGGCGCTGCGCGCCGCCGTGCTCGCCCGCCGTCACGACTGAGACCGATGTGCACAGTGCACAACCGTGCCGACGGATCCTGGCTCCGTGGTCATGGTCCCGGCCTGTGACCACTGCCACAGTCGTGACAGGCCGGCGTCCTCTCTCGGGACCCCCTCCGATCCCGGCCCCTCTGGAGCGCTTGATGACCACCGACGCCCACCCCCACGACCAGCAGCTGAGCTCGCTCGACGAGGCCGACGACCCCTCCGGCCTGCGCCGCCGCACCTTCCTCGGGTGGGTCGTCGCCGGCGCGACGCTGACCGTCGCCGCCGACCTGAGGCTCGCGCCTCGGGCGGAGGCCGTGGTGCCCTCCGGGCCCCAGGTCGCGGACCTCTACGACCTCGAGGACGCGCAGACGGACTCCGCGCTCCCGACGTCGCAGCTGATCACCATCACCATCAACACCGACGGCACCGCGTCGTTCGAGATGCCCCGCACCGAGGTCGGCCAGGGCATCATCACCTCGACCGCCATGATCATCGCCGAGGAGCTCGACCTCCCGGTGGACAAGGTCAAGGTGACCATGGCGCCGGCCCGCCAGGAGCTCGCGTTCAACCAGCTCACGGCCGGCTCCAACACCACCTTCTCGACCTACACGCCCTTCCGCGTCGCCGCCGCCATCGCCCGCAAGCAGCTCGTCGAGGCCGCCGCGATCCTCTTCGGCACGCAGGCGGACCGCCTCATCACCACCGGCGGCGTCGTGCGCGACACCCTCGGCAACCAGGCGACGTACGGCGACCTCGCCATCGACGCGGCCAAGCAGGTCGTCGAGGCCGTCGAGGTGGTGCTGCGCGGTGAGGAGAAGTTCCGCGTCATCGGCAAGCCCCAGAGCCGCCTCGACGCGCGCGACGCCGTCACCGGCAAGAAGAAGTTCACCACCGACCTCAAGATCCCCAACGCCCTGCCGACGATGGTCTGCCGGCCCCCGACGCACCTCGGCAAGCCGCGCAAGCTCACCAACCCCGACGCGATCGAGAAGATGCCGGGCGTCACCCACGTGGCGCAGATCCCCACGGGCATCGCCGTGCGCGCCCGGACCTTCGGGCAGTGCATCGACGCCGTGCGGGCCATGAAGGTGCAGTGGACCCCCGGTGACGCCGCCAACGAGTCCGACGACACCATCCTCGCCGAGCTGCGGGCCGCCGAGCTGCCGATGGTCGTGCCGCAGGTGCCGGGCCTGGCCACGACGGTCGAGACCGACTGCGTGTTCGCCTTCAAGTCCAGCGCCGCGCTGGAGCCGTACGCCGCGATCGCCGACGTCCGGGACGGGTCCGCCGAGATCTGGGCGGGCATCAAGTCGCCGATCTTCGCCCAGAACCAGGTCGCCGCGATCTGCGGCATCCCGCCGACCTCGGTCAAGGTCAACGTCATCACCGGTGGCGGGTCCTTCGGCCACAAGCTGTTCGCCGACCACATCAAGGAGGCCACCGAGGCCTCGAAGGCGATGGGCGTGCCGGTCAAGCTGATGTGGCACCGCGCCGACGAGCCCCGTCAGGGCCGGCTGCACCCGATGGCCACCTCCCGGGTCCGGGCGACCGTCCTCGCGGGCGAGGTGCTCTCCTTCGAGCAGCGCCACACCAGCGTGCTGACCGACTTCGAGCACGGCTTCGGCGAGATCCTGAGCAACGTCGCCGACGAGCTGCCCACGCAGCTGGGCAACTACACGCTCTCGCAGAGCGTCTTCGCGCTGACCCAGCAGATGCCGTACAACTTCGGCGTCCTGGACCAGCTGATGAACGAGACCGTGGCCAAGGGCGACCTCGTCGACGAGCGGTTCTCCACCGGCAGCATGCGCAACATCTACTCGCCCGACGTGTGCACGGCCGCCGAGCTCACCGTGGACAAGCTCGCGAAGGTCGCGAAGATGGACCCGGTCGCCTTCCGTCTCAAGCACCTGAAGGACGAGCGGGTCAAGGACGCGCTGCGCCTGGTCGCCGACAAGGGCAACTTCGGCCGCTCCATGCCGTCCGGCACCGCGCAGGGCGTCGCGATCCACAAGGAGTACAAGGGCTGCACCGCGGTCCTCGTCGAGATCGACAACCGCCCCGCCACCCGCAACCGCGACCTCGGGCCGGAGACGATCACCGGTCCCCGCGTCACGAAGGTGGTGCTCGCGGTCGACGTGGGCCTGTGCATCAACCCGCGCGGCCTGGAGGCCCAGATGCAGGGCGGGATCATGGACGGCATCGCGCTGACCCTGACCAGCAGCTGCCACCTCGAGAACGGCCGGTTCCAGGAGGCCAGCTGGGACAACTACTTCTACACCCGCCAGTGGAACGTCCCGTTCGACGTGGAGGTCCACATCCTCTCCCCCGAGGGCATCGACAGCCCGGGCGGCGGCGGCGAGGCCGCGGTCGGCAGCACCGCCGCGGCGGTGGCCTGCGCCTACGCGCGGGCGACCGGTCAGGTGCCGACGGTCTTCCCGATCCAGCACACCAAGCCGCTGGCCTTCAAGCCCAAGACGTTCATCCCCTCCGTGCCGCAGTCGCCGACCAACGGCCTGCGTCGGACCTACTGAGGAGCCCGGACATGCCCAAGCAGACCTTCGTCCTCAACGGCCGGACCGTCACCGTCAACGTCAACGACGACGTCCGCGTCCTGTGGGTCCTCCGCGACCTCCTCGGCGTCACCGGCCCGAAGTACGGGTGCGGCATCAACGTGTGCAAGGCGTGCACGAGCCACATCAACGGCAAGGCGTTCAACCCGTGCTCGGTGAGGGTCGGCGACCTCAAGCCCAAGGACCGGATCACCACCATCGAGGGCCTCGCCGACACCGCCCCCGGTGACCTCCACCCGATGCAGCAGGCCTGGATCGACCTGGACGTCGCCCAGTGCGGCTACTGCCAGCCGGGCCAGATCATGGCCGCCGTGGCGCTCGTCAAGAAGGTGCGACGGGAGGGGCGCGACATCCGCGACTCCGACCTCGACCGCATCCGCAACATCTGCCGCTGCGGCACCTACGTCCGTATCCGCGAGGCGATCGAGAAGGGCGCCCGCGCCATGCGCTGACGTCCTCCCCCCACCGCCCCCACGTCGTACGGGGGACGAGGGCCGCACCGGTCGCCCGGTGC
>NZ_BAAAMY010000004.1:233691-241873 GCF_039529515.1 Nocardioides lentus | reverse complement strand
CGGGGTCTAGGAGTGGGCGAGCCTCTTGTTGACCAGACGGGTCAGCCAGGCCGGGGAGAAGCGCGAGCCGGCCGAGAGCACCTTCGTCTGCAGCCCGACCGGGAAGTGCACCTGGTGCAGCGCACCGCGGGCGCGGCCCGGCTCCACGGCCAGCAGGACGGCGTCGGCGACGTCCTGGGCGGTCAGCCGGATGCCGAGCGAGTCGGTGGTGCCGGTCGACATGTCCGCCGTCATGGCGGTCTGCACGAACAGCGGCCACAGGGCGCGCACGGCGATGCCGTGGCGGCCCCACTCGAGGTCGAGCGCCTCGGTCAGGCCGCGCACGTAGAACTTGGTGGCGCTGTAGTTGGCGAGCTCGGCCTGGCCGTAGATGGCGGAGGCCGAGGCCATGTTCACCACGACCGCCCGGCCGTGCTCGGCCGCCGTGCGGCGCAGGGGGGCGAAGCCGGCGCGCAGGCCGTGCATGACGCCCTTGACGTTGATGTCGATCTCGCGGTCGTACGCCGCGGTGTCGCCGTCCTCGAAGCGCCCCGCGAGCAGGATCCCCGCGTTGTTGACCAGCGCGTCCAGGCGCCCGGTCCCGGCCACCAGGTCGGCCAGGACCCCCTCGAAGGCCTCGGCGTCGCGGACGTCGAGGCGGGCCGTGCGTACCTCGCCGGGCAGCGCCGAGGCCTCGTCGACGAGGTCCGCGAGGCCCGCCTCATCCACGTCGTACGCGCCGACGGTCCAGCCCTTCGCCGCGAACGTCAGCGCCGTCGCGCGCCCGATCCCTGCCGCGCCGCCGGTGACGGCCACCACCCGGTTCTCCATGGGCGACATTCCTACCAGCCGGTAACCCCGGTGCCCACCGGGTGGGACGGAGGTCACCGCGGCCCCCGGGGCGCGGGCCGGGGCTCAGGCCCCGGGCTGGTGCCGGACGGCGGGCTCGCGGACCACGGGCAGCGGCGGGACGCCTCCGAGGCACTTGCGGAAGCGCACGTGCAGCCCGTGGGCGGCGAGGGTGTCCCACAGCGCGGCGTGGGCCGACCACGGGAGGGGGTCCGCCCCCGCCCGCCACGAGTCCCCGAACGCGACCCAGACCGGCGTCCACGTCGCGGCGTCGTCCCACGCGCCGCGACGGGCCTCGACCATCCGGCGCCGCAGCTGGAAGGCGGCCCGCGGCCCGTCCGTGTGGACCGGCGCGGTCGCCACCGGCCAGACCCACAGGTCGAGCGACGCGAGGTCGGCGGACAGGTCGGGCAGCACCGCGGGGTCCACCAGCACGGTGGCCACGTTCTCGTGCGGACGCCTCACACCGCGGCACGCTACGCCGCGCCACCGACGCTGCCCAGACCCGATCCACAGGTCCGGCCCACCTCGGCGTCAGGTCGCCCTCAGCCGGCCCCCGTACGGTCGTGCCGTGACCCCCGCGACCTCCCGAGCCGTCCTCGTCGTCAACGGCGCGTCCCGTCGCGGCCAGGCGAGCGCGGCGACCGCCGAGCGGCTGGTGCGCGCCCAGGGCTGGCGCGACCTCGAGGTACGACGGGTGACCAGCGGGGACGAGCTCGCGCCGGCCCTGCGCGAGGCGGCCGCCAGCCGTCCCGACCTCCTCGTGGTCGGTGGCGGCGACGGCAGCATCAGCTGCGCCGCCGGCGCGGTGGCCGGGACGGGCGTCACGCTCGGCGTGCTGCCGCTGGGCACGGCCAACGACTTCGCCCGCACCCTTCAGGTGCCGACGACGCTCACGGGCGCCGTCGCCGCCCTCGCCGAGGGGCGCGTCGTCGACGTGGACCTGGGCCGGGTGGGCGCCACGGCCTACCTCAACGTCGCCTCGATCGGGCTGTCGGTGGGCGTCACCGAGAAGCTCAGCCCGCGCCTGAAGAAGCGGCTGGGCCCCCTGGCCTACCCCGTCGCGACGCTGGCCGCCTACCGGGCGCACGAGCCGTTCTCGGCCCGGCTGGAGTTCCCCGACGGCGACCACGAGCCGCTCGAGCTCGACGACCTGCTGCAGGTGGCGGTCGGCAACGGGCGGCACTACTGCGGCGGCAACGCCGTCTCCCCCACCGCCTCGCTGGACGACCACCTGCTCGACGTCTACGCCATCGTCCGCGGCCGCCTGCGCGAGCACGTCTCGATCGCCCGGCTCCTCAAGGACGGCTCGTTCGTCGACCACGAGCGCGTCACCCACGTCGCGACCCGGCGGGTCCGCGTCGTCACCGAGCCCACGCTCGGGGTGAACCTGGACGGCGAGGTCGCCGCCCGGACCCCGGCCGACTTCACCGTCGAGCGCAACGCCGTGCGGGTCGTGGTGCCCCAGCACAGCGACGCCGCCCGGCTGGACGGGCCGGGCGCGGGCCCCCGGGCCGCCGGGCCGCCGAGGGACCCTGAGCCCTAGCCTCGAGCCGATGCCGTCCGCCCTGCCCTCACCGCTGCCGCGGTTCGCCGAGGTCGCCCGCCACCGCCCGGTGGCGCTCGTGCAGCCCTCGACGTCGATGGCCGGAGCGCCCTGGGCGGCGGCCACCGGGCCGGCCCCGGAGCTGCGCAGCGACGCGGTGACGCTGCGCGCCCGGCGGACCGGTCGGCGGGTCGTCCTGGAGGTCGAGCGCGACGGGTCCACCGAGCGGCGGGCCAGCGCGCGCCACGGCTGGGTCCGCGAGGTCGACGAGCTCGCGGTGAGCGTCACCGGCCCGCTGGTGGTCGCCTGGTCCCGCACCGCGGGGCTGTGGACCGCCCGCGCCCGCACGTCCCTCGGCCAGCGCCCCTGGTGGCGCGGGCTGCGCCCCGGCGACGGGGTCGTCGACGCCGGCGGCTTCGGCCAGCTGGGGCTGCGCGACCTGCGCCTGGTCACCCACGCGGACGGCACGCCGTACCGCGAGGGCGCACCGGGCACGGGTCCGTTCCTGCTCACCGCGACCAGCGCCGGCCCCGGCGGCTTCCGCACGGGGCACACCTCGGTGTGGGCGCTCGACCCCGACACCCTCGACCTGGCCCACCGCGCCGACCTCTTCTTCCGCCACCCCGCCGGACCCGGCCACCCCGCCGGCACCGGCACAGCCGTCCCCGACGGCGCCGTGCTGGGGCACCACGCCACCCACCTCGTGCGCGACGGCGGCGCCTGGCGGGTCGCCACCAGCACCTGGGGCACCTTCGACCGGACGGCGCGGCCCGGCGTGGAGGTCCGCCTCGGACTGTCGCTGGCCGACCTCGCACGGGGTCGCCACGTGGTCACGGTCGAGCCGCTGGCGCTGCCCGTCGCCGACCTGGGCTCGGTCGGCGCCTGGGACGCCCAGCTCGTGCACGACGGCGAGCGGTGGCTGGTCGCCTTCGTGTCGGCGCGGAGGTTCTTCTCCTTCCACCCCGCCCTCGCCGCCGGGCACGACCTCGACGACCTCACGCTGCTCGGCGCGGCCCGCGACCGCGTCTTCTGCGAGGGGCCGACGCTCGCCCGGCTGCCCGACGGGTGGCGGCTGCTCGCCTCCGACGGCCGCGAGGAGTCCCCGCACCGCCGCGCCGGCTACCCGTGCTTCGACCTCGCGATGGCCGAGGTCGGGCGCCTCGACGCCACCTACCCGACCAACCTGCCCTGGCCGACCGTCGTCCCCCACGACGGCGGCTGGCTGATGGTCGGCTTCGACGGCTCGACGTACGGCGGGGGGCTGGTCGACTACGGCAGCCACGGCGCCGTCGTCGTGCAGCGCACCGCCTGAGCGGCGTGGGGCGGTCGCCCCGTGCGCGTCAGCCCGCGGCGGCCAGGGCCGCGAGCGCGGCGTCGTAGTCGGGCTCGGAGGAGATGTCGTCCACGAGCTGGACGTGGCGGACGACGCCCTCGCCGTCGACGACGACGACCGCGCGGGCGAGCAGCTGCGCGAAGGCCCCGTCGACCAGGCGCAGGCCGTAGTCCTCGCCGAAGCTGCTGCGGAACGCGGTGGCGACCACGACGTCGTCGACGCCCTCCGCACCGCAGAACCGACGCAGCGCGAACGGCAGGTCGTGAGACACGCAGACGACACGGGCCCCGTCGAGGCCCGCGGCGAGCTCGTTGAAGCGACGCACGCTCGCGGCGCAGACGCTGGTGTCGACGCTCGGGAACACGTTGAGCACCGTGGCGGTGCCCGGCTGCGGGCCGACGTCGGTCATGTCGGAGGTCAGCAGCTCGTACGACGGGGCGGCGCTGCCGACCTCGGGCAGGGGCCCGCAGGTCTCGCAGGGGGTGCCGCCGAGTGCGGTGGTGGCCATGGTGTCGCTCCTCAGGGGTCCAGCAGCTGGCGCAGGGCGCGCTCGGCCTCGGGGCCGGTGGCGACGTCCTCGGGGTCGGGTGGGGCGGGGGTGGTGACGTCACGGTCGACGCCGGTCAGGTCGACGTCGTAGCCGCCCGAGACGTCGGCGTCGGACTCGATCGACAGATCGTAGGTCCGGACCACGTCGTCCGGCCCGACGGCCACCTCGATCTCGAGGTCGGACTGCGCGGCGGGGCCGGTGAGCGCCAGCGCCGTGGTGAACGCGACGGCGTCGGCGCCCGCCGCGCTGGTCGCCTCGTCGTAGCCGACGGTGGTGGAGAAGACGCGCGTCGTGACGCCGTCGTGGCTCTCCGCGTCGTACTCCTCGACGTCCTCGGCGGCACGCAGCGCCAGCAGCGCGCCGAGCAGGCTCTCGGACCGGAAGCCCGGGGCGTCGAGCAGCGCGGAGGCGGGGCCGCGGACCCAGTCGGCGCCCTCGGGGAGCGTCACGCCCGGGGCGCCCTCCACGGCGGCCCAGGCGTCGGTGCCGTCGGACAGCACCGTGACCTGGCTGCGCTCGCCGTCGGCCCCGGCGCCGAGCCGGAGGTCGGCCACGCCGCTGTCGCGGTCCACCGAGCCGGTGGTCGACAGCGAGAACCCCTGCCCGCCGACCTGCAGCACCGCTCGGGAGGCGATCCGCAGCCGGGACGCCTCCATCGTGGCGTCCACCGCGGCGTCGAGGATCTCCGCGGGCTCGCGGTCGTCGTCGGCGCCCGGGGAGGACGACGCGCCGGCCGCGGGCGCGGCGGGAGCGGCCGGGTCCCCGGCGGGCGCGGCCTCCTCACCGCCGCACCCCGCCAGCACGAGCGGGGCGAGCAGTCCGAGGGCCGCGAGCCGGCGGGAGCCGCGCAGGGCGGGGGGTGGGCGGTGCACCCGAGGAGTGTGCCCGACCGGCGACCACCCCGACGGCAGAATGGCGAGGTGCCCGAGCTCGTCGAGGTGGAGTCCGCCCGTGCCGTCGTGGAGCGCTCCGCGCTCGGGCGCACCATCGTCGACGTCGACGACGCCGACACCTGGGAGTGCCGGCCCCACGCCCCCGGCGAGATCCGCGACGCCCTGCTCGGGCGCGAGCTCGTCGCCGCGCACCGCCGGGGCAAGGCCATGTGGTGCACCACCTCGTCCCGCGACGACGACGGGGACGACGGCCAGGACGGCCAGGACGGCCAGGACGGCGACGCCGGTCCCCGCCTCGGGATCCACCTCGGCATGAGCGGGCGGATCGTGGTGGCCGGCGCCGACGGCGACGGTGACGACGAGGGGGGTGACTACGCCGGGCCAGGGGGCTGGCGCCCGGGTGGCGAGGTCAAGCCGGAGTGGTACCGGTTCACGCTCACGTTCGCCGACGGCGGCGCCCTGCGGCTCTTCGACAAGCGCCGTCTCGGCCGGGTGCGGCTCGACCCCGACATCGACCGCCTCGGACCCGACGCCGGCGAGGTGGACCGCGACGACTTCCGCACGCGGGTCGGGCGCGGGACGGCCCCGCTCAAGGCCCGCCTGCTGGACCAGGCGACGGTGGCCGGGATCGGCAACCTGCTCGCCGACGAGGTGCTGTGGCAGAGCCGCCTGTCGCCGCAGCGACCCGCCGGGGAGCTCTCGGTCGACGAGCTCGACGAGCTGCGCCGCGAGCTGCGGAAGGCCATCCGCTCCGCGCTGCGGAAGGGCGGCGTACACACGGGCGAGGTGATCGCCCACCGCGGCGCCGGCGGGCACTGTCCGCGGTGCGGTGCCGCCATGACCCGGGCGACGGTGGGCGGCCGGACGACCTGGTGGTGCCCCGCCGAGCAGCGGTGAGCCGGGCAGCGGTGAGCCGGGCAGCGGTGAGCCCGGTGGCGGTGACGCGCTCGGGGCGGTCGGTGGACGTCCGTGCTCCCAGCCTGGCGGAACGGGTTACCGGCGCGTAACGTCGGCCCGCGTCAGGCGTTGACCTCGGTGACGCGACGCCCTGGGGAGGGACCGGCATGACTCGCACGCACGGCACGGCCGCCACACGCACGGTGCTCGGCACGACGGCGGTCCTGACCGCCACCGGCCTGCTGGCCCTCGGCGCCGCCCCCGCCGACGCCGCCGACCCCGTCGCGCAGGCCGAGGCGGAGGCGATCTCGCTGCGCGTGGGCGGGCAGTCGCTCACGGACCAGGTCGGTGGCCCCTACCGCGTGACCAACGACGGCGACCGCGAGACCACGTCGGGGACCAACCGGCCCCGTGCGACGTTCCTCGGCGGTCAGGACGACCTGCAGCTCGGCACGCTCGCGCAGGACGCCACCACCACCGTCACCGGCGGTCGGGGCTCCTCCGCGGCCTGCGCCGGCGTCGCCGGTGACGGCGCGAGCCTCGCCGCCGTTGGCGACGGCGGGGACTTCTGCCTCACCCCGGGCGAGACCGCGCAGCTCACCGCCGGCGCGCTCGACCTCGACGCCCTCGCCGACGTCTCCCTCGTCGAGGGCACGCCGTCGCTCGACGACCTCCTCGGCCAGCTCCCGCCTCCGCTCGACACGCTGCCCGACGCCTACGACGACCTCAACGCCGGCCTCAACGAGGCGCTCGAGCCGTTCGGCGACGCGGGTCTCGTCGTCGACGTCGGCGCGATCCAGAGCCGCTGCACCGCCGGCCCCGGCCGCGTCGCCGACGGCTCGGCCCGGCTCACCGACGTCGGCGTCTTCCTGCAGCTGCCGGAGGGCACCCCCGATCCTCCCGGCGAGCGGATCGACCTGGTCGACTTCACCCCGGACCCGGCACCCAACACCAACGTCGCCACCGACCTCGACGAGGTGGTCGACATCGTCGTCGGCGCCTTCGTCGACTCCCTCGACCAGTCCGACCTCCCGCCGGAGCTGACCGGCGGCCTCGAGGAGGTCCGCGAGGCGGTGCGGGACAACCTCACCTCCCAGCTCGCCGACCGGCTCGGGCCCCTCGACCAGAACGTGCTGTCCGGGACGCTCAACAAGCAGACCCGCTCCCCCGGCGCCATCGAGGTGACCGCGCTGGACCTGCAGGTGCTGCCCGCCATCGCCGACCAGGTCGGCTTCGCCGCGGTCGACGCCCAGCTGGGCCGCTCCTCCTGCGGCCCCGGCGGCACCGTCGACCGTCCGACCCCGACCGAGCCGCCGGCGACCCCGCCCGCGGACCCGCCGGCCGGCGGCCAGGTGCCCGCCACCCCCGCCGTCCCGCGGTCGGTGCCGGCCGGTCTCGCCGACAGCGGTGACGGCGGCCTGCCGCCCGTCCTGGGTCTCGCGGCGCTGACCGCGCTGGCCACGGCCACGGGCGTCACCGTCGCCCGCCGACGCTCCCGCGCCTGAGGCCGCCGGCATGAGCGGCTCCTCCGCGTCCTCGACGGCCTCCGGCCTGGGGGCGGGCGTCCTGGTGATGGTCGTCGGCCTCGGCGGCTGGATGCTCCTCGGTCCCGACGACCCGCAGGCGGCGTACGCGGACCTCCCCCCGGCGGCGCCCGAGCGGCTGCTCGTGCCGTCGCTCGACATCGACGCCGACGTCGTGCCCGTCGCGCTGAGCGCGGACGCCGTGCTCGACCCGCCCCAGGACGGCGAGCTCGTCGGCTGGTGGGACGGCAGCGCCAGGCCCGGGGACCGCAGCGGCCAGACGGTGATCACCGGCCACACCGTGCACACCGGGGGCGGGGCGATGGACCCGATCGTCGACGTCGAGGCCGGCCGGGTGGTCGACCTCCGCACCGACGAGGGCACGATGCGCTACCGGGTCACGCACAGCGAGGTCGTGGAGCGCGAGGACCTGGCCTCCCGCGCCGAGGACATCTTCGGCCAGGACCGCACCGCCGGCCGGCTGGTGCTCGTCACCTGCACGAACTGGGACGGCTCGGTCTACGAGGACAACATCGTGGTCTACGCGAAGCCGCTCGGCTCCCCCGCCCCCGACGCCTGAACGACCTCCCCGCAACGCCACGAGGGGCGCGC
>NZ_BAAAMY010000004.1:71078-233661 GCF_039529515.1 Nocardioides lentus | reverse complement strand
GGGGAGCAGACCTCAGTAGGAGGTCTGCGCCTGCGGGTTGTTGGTGCCCTGCCGGACGCTCTTGGCGTCCTGCACCGCACGGGCGCTGATGTCGAGGACGTCCAGGCCCTTCTGGATGTCGTTCGAGTACACGTGGCCGTTGTGCCAGTAGGCGGACCACGAGCCGCCGAGGGCGAGGCCCTGCTCCGGCGTGGTCAGCGGACCACGGTCGAACCAGGCGATCTCACGGGGCTTCTTCGAGTCGGTGAACTCGTAGACCGAGATGCCGCCCTGGTACCAGGCCTGCACCATGATGTCGCGACCCTCGACGGGGATCAGCGAGCCGTTGTGGGCCACGCAGTTCTCCTCGTTGGTCTGGGTGCGCGGCATCTTGTAGTAGCTCTGGAAGACGAGGTCGCCGGCCTTGTTGATGTTGTAGATGCCGTTGGCGCCGCGGGTGGAGCCGATCTCGGGGTTGCAGGTGGCCGCGCCGCCGCCGCCGAGCTCGTCGGTGAAGACGACCTTCGTGCCGGCGTTGTTGAAGGTCGCGGAGTGCCAGAACGCGAAGTTCTTGGTGTCCTGGACCGTCTCGGTGACCTTGGGCTGCTTGCGGTTCTTGATGTCCATCAGGATGCCGTCACCCATGCACGCACCGGCCGCGATGTTCTTGCTCGGGTAGGTGGTGATGTCGTGGCAGCCGCTGGTGGCGGAGTAGTTGTTGCCGTCCTCGTTGGTGCCGCCCGGGTTGCCGCCCTCGGGGAACAGCACCGGGGTGGAGACGACGGAGGCGTTGAAGGCCTTGCCGACGGGGATCTCCACGACGCTGATCTTGTCGTGGGGCGGCTGGCAGTCGGCGAGCGCGGCGCTCGGCGAGTACGACGACACGTAGGCGTACAGGCGCGTGCCGTCCTGGCTCGGGGCCAGCGAGTGGGTGTGCGAGCCGCACTGGGTCTCGACGGCGGCGACGTAGCGGGGGTTGGCCGGGTCCTTGATGTTGTAGACCCGGATGCCCTCCCAGTAGTCGGTGAGCGTGCCACCGGCGGGCGGGTTCGGGGACGCGGTCGAGTCGCAGGTGCTGTCGGAGCGACGGGAGTCGACGCTCACCACCAGCAGGTTCTTGAACACCGACACGTCGCCCTGGGCGCCGGGGCAGACCACCTGGGTGACCGGCTGCGGGTTCCGCGGGTTCTTGATGTCGTAGACCATGAAGCCGTTGTAGTTGCCGGCGAAGGCGTAGTCGTCCTTGAACGCCAGGTCGGAGTTGTACGACGTCTCCGGGGCGAACGCCCCGGTCTTGGGCCGGTTGGCGACCAGCGACATGTTGCGGCTGGCGATGCGGCCGGGCTGGGTGTTCTCCGCGTCGCTGTCGTCCATCTCGCCGTAGGCCTCGGGCAGCTGCTCGCAGCCGGCGGCGAAGCGGTCGGCGGCGGAGCGGAGCTGCTTGAGCTCGGCGGCGGAGCACGCGGGGTCGGGCTCGGCCTCCGAGGCCGAGGAGAGGACGGGGACGGCGGCGGGAGCCAGCGCCACGACGAGGCCGGCGGCGAGGGTGGCCGCCGTCCGGCGCGGTGAGCGCAGGATAATCTTCACGAGATTGTCGACCTTCCGAGCAAAAAGGTCCGCCAGCGGGATCGCACAGCGGTGAGGTATGTCGTACCGTGGTCGGACCATGCGAGTAAAGATCTCGGACACAAAAAAGTCATGGGTTGTTCTCAGCGTCGTCGCTGTGATCGGCCTGTCCGGATGCTCCTCGGACTCCTCCGAGGGCGCGGACGCCGCCGCCGCCGACCCCTCCCCCGCCGCCGCGTCGCCGAGCGGCTCGCCCTCGGCCGGCGCCGACGACGACATCCTCGTCCTGCGGCCCGGCAAGCCCGGTGAGCCCGCGGAGACCGGGCCCACGGAGGTCGCGGAGAACGCCCACAACGACGCGGACGTCGAGTTCATGCAGATGATGATCCCGCACCACCGCCAGGCGCTGGTGATGGCGGACCTCGCGAAGACCCGCGCCGAGGACCCCGCCGTACGACGGCTCGCGGCGCGCATCCGCGGCGCCCAGGCCCCCGAGATCGCCTTCATGGCGGAGTGGCTCTCGACCAAGGGCGAGGACGTGCCCGCCCCCGAGGACGACACCGTCGACGTCGGCATGCACGGCGAGCACATGGGCATGCTGGACGCCGACGCGCTCCTGGCCCTCGTCGAGGCGGACGGCGCCGAGTTCGACGAGCTCTTCCTCACCGGGATGATGGGTCACCACCAGGGGGCCGTCGACATGACCGACGACGTCGCCACCACCGGCACCGACCAGCAGGTCGCCGAGCTCGCCGCCGACATGAACCTCGGCCAGAGCGCCGAGATCGGCCGCATGGAAGACATCGCCGACCAGCTCTGAGCCCCGCCCCCGCGAGCACCACGCTCGCAGGTCGGGTGCGCCCGGGGGGTCGGCGCGCGCAGCGCACCGGTGCGCCCGGCGCACCGGCGCCCGGCCCCGTCGCGCCCGGCCTCGTCGCGCCCGGCCTCGTCGCGCCCGGCCTCGCGCGCCCGGCCTCGGGCGTCACGCCAGCGGGCCCCACGCCGTCCGGGTGGACGGCGTGGGGCCCGGGTGCGGACCGCCGCGGGGGCGGGTGGGGCTCAGTAGCTCTTCTGCATCTGCGGGTTGTTGGTGCCGAGGTCGACACCGCGGGCCCCGTCGACAGCGCGGGCGGTGACGTCGAAGACGTTCAGGCCCTTGCCGATGTCGTTGGAGAACACGTAGCCGTTGTGCCAGTACGACGACCAGTTGCCGCGGCCGTCGGGGCTGCCCTCCGGCTCGGGACCACGGTCGAACCAGGCCAGCTCGCGGGGGTTCTCCGAGTCGGTGAAGTCGAAGACCGAGATGCCGCCCATGTACCAGGCCTGGACCATGATGTCGCGGCCCTCGACGGGGATCAGCGAGCCGTTGTGGGCCACGCAGTTCTCCTCGTTGGTCTGGGTGCGCGGGATCTTGTAGTAGCTGGCGAAGACCAGGTCGCCGCCCCGGCTGATGTCGTAGATGCCGTTGGCGCCGCGGTTGGGGCCGACGTCGGGGTTGCAGGTCGCGCCGCCGCCGCCGCCGAGCTCGTCGGTGAAGATCACCTTGGTGCCGTCGTTGTTGAAGGTCGCGGAGTGCCAGAAGGCGAAGTTCTCGCGGTCCTGGACCCGCTCGGTGACGACCGGCTGGTAGCGGTTCTTGATGTCCATCAGGATCCCGTCGCCCATGCAGGCGCCGGCCGCGATGTTCTTCTCCACGTACGTCGTGATGTCGTGGCAGCCGGTGGTCGGGGCGAGCTCACGGCCACCGCCCGGGTTGCCGCCGTCCGGGAAGAGCACCGGGGTGCTCGCGACCTTGGCCTGGAAGGCCTTGCCGACCGGGATCTTGACGACGCTGATCTTGTCGTGGGGCTCGGGGCAGTTCACGTTGGTCGCCGACGGGAAGTAGGAGGAGACGTAGGCGAACAGCGTCTTGCCGTTGGGGCTCGGCGCCAGCGAGTGGGTGTGCGAGCCGCAGGCGGTCTTGACGGCCGCGACGTACTTCGGCTCGGCCGGGTCCTTGATGTTGTAGACCCGCAGGCCCTCCCACGCGGTCGGCACGGACGTCTGCGACGGCGTGCTCTCGCAGGAGGAGTCCGAGCGCGGGGAGTCGACGCTCACGACGAGCAGGTTCTTGTAGACCGACACGTCGCCCTGCGCGCCGGGGCAGACCACCTCGGCGACGCGCCGGGGGTTGCGGGGGTTGCGGGCGTCGAAGACCGTGAAGCCGTCGTAGTTGCCGGCGTAGACGTAGTCGCCCTTGAACGCGAGGTCGGAGTGCGTCGCGTTGGCGAAGGTCGCCGAGCGCGGGCGCTGGGCGATGAGCGACATGTTGCGCGAGGCGACCCGGCCGGGCTCGGTGTTCTCGGCCGACGAGTCGTCCATCGTGCCGTAGTCCTCCGCCAGCTGCGCGCAGCCGGCCGCGAACAGGTCGGCCTGGGTCCGTAGCCCCTGGAGCCGCTGCGGCGAGCACTCCGGGTCGGCGCCGGAGGTCGCGGCCACGGGCGCCGCGGCGGGGCCGGTCCCCGACGCGGTGGCGAGCGGGACGAGGGCGGGGGTCAGGACGACGGCGAGGCCGGCGGCGAGGGTGACCGCGG
The DNA here is from genome assembly GCF_039529515.1 of Nocardioides lentus. Classification (NCBI taxonomy): domain Bacteria; kingdom Bacillati; phylum Actinomycetota; class Actinomycetes; order Propionibacteriales; family Nocardioidaceae; genus Nocardioides; species Nocardioides lentus. The sequence continues at coordinate 229,543 of NZ_BAAAMY010000004.1, read as the reverse complement.
CTCTGACGGGTGAGCGCCGGGATCCGGCGCGGGGCAGGAGCTTCACGATGTGGTGCCTTCCGAGACGTGCCCCGAGCGCCGAGTCGCATCCCGGGTGCCCCCGTTTCATACCCCATCCGCACAGCCGGCGTACAGGGCCGGGCCGGCGCGGCCCCTCCGGTCCGGGGACGTCGGCGGCCCCGGACCCCTCTACCCTGGGTGTGAGGTCGCACACCCACGCGGCCCACCCACCACCGACCACCGCCCACCCGCAGCGGTGACGACACCCGGAGCACCCATGAACGCTGAGACCGCCCCCGCGCCGACCCCGGCCGACGTCCTCGACCTCGCCGCCGACCACGAGCAGGTCGTGGTCTGCCACGACCGCGACTCGGGGCTCCGCGCCGTCATCGCGATCCACTCCACCGCCCTCGGCCCCGCCCTCGGCGGCACGCGCTTCCACCCGTACGCCACGGGCACCGAGGCCGTGGCCGACGCGCTGGCCCTCTCCCGCGGCATGTCCTACAAGGCCGCGCTGGCGGGGCTCGACCTCGGCGGCGGCAAGGCCGTCATCGTCGGCGACCCCCGTCGCGACAAGACCGAGGCCCTGCTGCGCGCCTACGGCCGGATGGTCGAGTCGCTCGGCGGCCGCTACCACACGGCCTGCGACGTGGGCACCTACAGCGCCGACATGGACCTGATCGCGCGCGAGTCGCGCTTCGTCACCGGCCGGACCGTGGCCCACGGCGGCGCCGGCGACAGCTCCGTGCTGACGGCGTACGGCGTGTTCCAGGGGATGCGCGCCGCGGCCGAGGCCGCGTGGGGCGAGCCCACGCTGGGCGGTCGCACCGTCGGCATCGCCGGGGTCGGCAAGGTCGGGCGCCACCTGGCCCGTCACCTGCTCGACGACGGCGCCCGCGTCGTGGTCACCGACGTCCACGCCCCGGCCGTGGCCGCGCTCGTCGAGGAGCACCCGCAGGTCGAGGTCGTCGCCGACACCGACGCGCTCGTCGCGTCCGCGCTCGACGTCTACGCGCCCTGCGCGCTCGGCGGCGCGCTGACCGACGAGGTCGTCGCCACCCTGTCGGCCCGCATCGTCTGCGGCGCCGCCAACAACCAGCTCGCGCACCCGGGCGTGGAGAAGTCGCTGGTCGACGCGGGGATCCTCTACGCGCCCGACTACTGCGTGAACTCCGGCGGGCTGATCCAGGTCGCCGACGAGCTCGAGGGCTTCTCCTTCGAGCGCGCCCAGCAGCGGGCCTCGGGCATCTTCGAGACCACCCGCGAGGTGCTGCGCCGCTCCGCGGAGGACGGCGTGCCCCCGGGCGCGGCCGCCGACCGGCTGGCCGAGCAGCGGATGCGCGAGGTCGGCCGCCTGCGCGGCACCTGGCTGCCGTCGACCCGCTGAGCACCCGCGGCGGCCGGCGCCCCGACGCACCGTCGCCACGACAGGCGAGGACCGCGGTCACCCGAGGGTGACCGCGGTCCTGCTGTCAGGAGATGGTGGAGGCGGAGGTCAGTCCCGCCGGTCGGCCGGGGCCGACCAGTCGTCGTCGCCGGACGAGGGATCGTCCCTGCCGTCGTCTTCTCCGCCGTGCAGCTCCCGCGCCAGCGCCCCGAAGTCCGTCTCGTGCGTACGGTACTTCAGGTCGCGAGCGACCTTCGTCTGCTTCGCCTTAGCTCGGCCGCGCCCCATAGGGTCGACCCCCTCGCACGTTGGCCGGGCACCGAAGGCCCGGACTGTCCGGTCTGTGTCGTGAGCGCAACGCTACCTGTTCACCGAAGGAATCCGCACGCTGACCCGGGACCCGGACGGTGTCGCGTACGACTCACCAGCCCGGGTGGCGCCCGGACAGGTGCACTGCGCCGCCCGCGAGCTCGCCGGCACCCGCCGCCGGGGCGGCCGCGGCCCGCACCTCGCCGAGCACCCACGCCCGCACGTCGGCGGCCTGGAGGACCTCCAGGGCCCGGTCCGCGTCGGCCGGGTCGAGCACGGCGACCATGCCCACCCCCATGTTGAGGGTGTGCTCGAGGTCCTCGACGGCGACCTGCCCGACGTCGCGCACGAGGGAGAAGACGGGGGGCGGCGTCCAGGTGGCGCGGTCGAGGACGACCTCGAGCTCGGCGGGCACGACCCGGGCCAGGTTGGCCGCGAGCCCGCCGCCGGTGACGTGGGCCATGGCGTGGGTCCGGGTCTCGGCGGCGAGACGCAGGCAGGCCCTCGCGTAGATCCGGGTGGGGGTCAGCAGCTCCTCCCCGAGGGTGGTGCCCAGCTCGTCGACGTGACGGTCCAGCGCCCAGCCCGCGCGCTCGAGGAAGACGTGGCGCACCAGCGAGTAGCCGTTGGCGTGCAGCCCGGAGGCGGACATCGCGACCACCACGTCACCGGGGGCGACCCGGCCCGGGCCCAGCAGCCGGTCGGCCTCGACCACGCCGGTCGCCGCCCCGGCCACGTCGTACTCGTCGGGCGCCATCAGTCCGGGGTGCTCGGCGGTCTCGCCGCCGACCAGGGCGCAGCCGGCCTCGACGCAGGCCTCCGCGATGCCCGAGACGATGGCGGCGACCCGCTCCGGGACGACGCGGCCGGTCGCGATGTAGTCCGTCATGAACAGCGGCTCGGCGCCGCAGACCACCAGGTCGTCGACGACCATCCCGACCAGGTCGAAGCCGATGGTGTCGTGGGTGTCCATCGCCTGGGCGATGGCGACCTTGGTGCCCACGCCGTCGGTGGAGGTCGCCAGCAGCGGCCGGGCGTAGCCGCGCAGCGCGCTGGCGTCGAACAGCCCGGCGAAGCCGCCCAGCCCCCCGATCACCTCGGGGCGCCGGGCACGCTCGACGGCGCCCTTCATCAGGGCGACCGCCTTGTCGGCGGAGTCGATGGACACGCCCGCGGAGGCGTACGTCGTGGGGTCGGACGGGGCCATGGCGGCCTCCTCAGGGGTGGCGGAGCGAGTCGGGGGCACCGGCGCCGGCCGTGGTGGCGGCGAGGCCGTCGGGGGTGCGCGCACCGGGCTGCACCGCCGGCACGGCCGGTCCGGAGGGGGTCTCGAGCAGGTCCTTGCCGAGCTCGGAGGCGTCGGGCAGCGGGATCGGGTACACGCCGTCGAAGCAGGCCCGGCACAGGTCGTCCTTGGGCACCGTGGTCGCGTCGACGAGGTCGTCGAGCTCGATGAAGCCGAGCGAGTCGGCGTCGATCGAGGTCCGGATCTGCTCGATCGTCAGCCCGTTGGCGATGAGCTCGGCGCGGGTGGCGAAGTCGATGCCGTAGAAGCAGGGCCACTTCACCGGCGGCGAGGAGATCCGCACGTGCACCTCGCGGGCCCCGGCCTCGCGGAGCATCCGCACCAGCGCCCGCTGGGTGTTGCCGCGCACGATCGAGTCGTCGACCACGACGAGGCGCTTGCCCTCGATGACGTCGCGCAGCGGGTTGAGCTTGAGCCGGATCCCGAGCTGCCGGATGGTCTGGCTGGGCTGGATGAAGGTGCGCCCGACGTAGGAGTTCTTGACCAGGCCCATCCCGTAGGGGATGCCGGAGGCCTCGGCGTACCCGATCGCGGCGGGGGTGCCGGACTCCGGCACCGGGATCACGAGGTCCGCCTCCGCGGGGAACGCCTGCGCGAGCCGGCGACCGATCTCGACCCGCACGCTGTGCACGCGCTTGCCGGTCATCCGGGTGTCGGGCCGGGCGAGGTAGACGAACTCGAAGAGGCAGTGCTTGGGCGCGGGCTCGCTCACCTGGTGGCTGCGCAGGCCGTCGGAGTCGACCGCGACCATCTCGCCGGGCTCCACCTCGCGCACGAACGACGCGCCCACGATGTCGAGGGCCGCGGTCTCGGAGGCGATGACCCAGCCGCGGTCGAGTCGACCCAGGACCAGGGGGCGGATGCCCTGGGGGTCGCGGGCGGCGTACAGCGTGTCCTCGGTCATCCAGACGAAGGAGTACGCCCCGCGGACCTGCGGCAGGACCTCCGCGGCCCGCTCCTCGACGCTCTGGCCGGGGTGGTGGGCGAGCAGCGCGGTGACCACGCTCGTGTCGTTGGTCGCGCCCGGGCCGGCGTCGATGCGGAGGTCGAGCTCGCCGTCGAGCAGGCTGCGGTCCTCCACCATGCGGGCCAGCTCGGCGGTGTTGATCAGGTTGCCGTTGTGGGCCAGCGCGATGGAGCCCTCGGCCGTGGGGTGGAAGGTCGGCTGGGCGTTGAGCCAGGTGCTGGCGCCGGTCGTCGAGTAGCGCGAGTGGCCGATCGCGACGTGGCCCTTGAGGGCCTCGAGGGTGGCCTCGTCGAAGACCTGGGAGACCAGCCCCATGTCCTTGTAGACGAGGATCTGGCGGCCGTTGCTGACCGCGATCCCCGCGGACTCCTGCCCGCGGTGCTGCAGGGCGTAGAGGCCGTAGTAGGTGAGCTTGGCGACGTCCTCGCCGGGCGCCCACACCCCGAACACGCCGCAGGCGTCCTGGGGTCCGAGGTCCTCGGGGTCGAGGGCGTGGGTCAGACGCCCGTCGCCACCCTTGCGCGCGCTGCTGGAGAAGGGCACCCCCCGAGTCTAGGGCCCGGGGTGGGTCCACGTGGGCGCGGGCGGGCCCGCGGACCGGTGCGTGGGCCTACCATTCACGGGGCATGGGGACCTGAGGGGGTGAACCACCACGTGGCGGAGGCCGAGCCGAGCGAGCTGACGACGTACCGGATCCACCGGGTGATGGCCGAGGCCTGGTCCCACACCGCCCTGCGCGACAGCCTGCAGGTGGTCGCCGACGGCGTGGTCGAGCTCGTGGGGTTCGGCGTCGCGGCCCTGAGCGTGCTGCACGACACCGGCGAGCTGGAGGTCGTGGCCGTCGGCGGCGACGACAGCGCCCGCGAGGAGCTGCTCGGCACGTTCAGCCCGATGGCCGGCCTCGCCGAGGAGCTCGCCGTCGCCGAGCACTGGGGCCCGCGACTGCGCTTCGTGCCCCACGAGCGGCTCAGCTCGGCGGTCGGCACGATCGGCTGGGTCCCGCAGTACGAGCCCGTCGACTCCCCCGACGCGTGGCACCCGCTCGACCTGCTGATCGCGCTGATCACCGACGCCGACGGGGTCGTGCGCGGCACCATGTCGGTGGACCTGCCCGACGACGGGCTGCGACCCGGGGCCGAGCGTCGCCGCCAGCTCGAGACGTACGCCGAGCAGGCCGGTCGCGCGATCCTCACCGCCGTCGAGCGGGCACGGCTCTCCGAGCGGGTCCGCCTCGCCGACGCCGCCCGGAAGGTCGTCCGCGAGGCCAGCGGGCAGCTGTCGACCGACGCGCTGCTGGACGCGGCCAAGGAGGCCGTGGTCGACGGCTTCGACATCCAGGGTCTGTGGCTGCACACGTTCGACGCCGACGGCGACGGTCCGGGGCGCCTGCACTCCTCCGACGGCGCCCAGCTGCGCCTGGAGCCCGAGATGGTCGCGCTCGGCGAGAAGATCGCCCGGGCCTGCTGGGCCGAGCAGCGGACCCTGGTCGTCTCGCCCCGGCGTGAGGACTGGCTCCTGGCCCCCGCGGAGCACGAGGCGGTCTGCGACTACCTCGCGTCGGTCGCGGTCACCTCGGTGATGGTCGTGCCGCTCGGGGCGGGTCAGGAGTGCTCCGGGCTGCTCGCGCTGACCCGTGACGACAGCGACCCCGACTGGAGCGACGCGGAGGCCACCGCGGCCCTCGACATCGGCCACGACCTGGGCCGCGCGCTGCTCAACGCCCGGCTCTTCGAGCGCGAGCGCCGCCTGGTCGACGAGCTCCAGGCGCTCGACGCCTACAAGAGCCGGTTGATCGCCACGGTCTCCCACGAGCTGAAGACGCCGCTGAGCACCGTGGTCGGCCACGTCGAGATGCTGGGCATGGACCCCGACCTCAGCAGCCGCGGGCGCACGTCGGTCGACGCCATCGGGCGCGGCGCGAGCCGTCTGCACCACCTCGTCGACAGCCTGCTGATGCTGGCGAAGGTCGGCGACCCCCACAACGTGCTCGACCCGGCCCCGGTCGACCTCGGCGCCGCGCTGCGCGAGACCGCCCAGCTGCTCGAGGTCCAGGCCGAGACCCGCGGGGTGGTCCTCGACGTGGACCTGCCGGAGGCGCCGGTGCTCGCGCTGGGCGACCAGGACGAGCTGGACCAGCTGTGCACCAACCTCGTCAGCAACGCCGTGAAGTACAGCGTCGCCGGCGGCCGGGTCGAGCTCGGCGTGAGACGGGTCGCCCACGGCCCGGACGTGTGCGTCGAGCTGTGGGTGACCGACCACGGCATCGGGATCTCCGAGGTCGACCAGGAGCAGCTGTTCGGGGAGTTCTTCCGCTCCACCAACCCGGTCGCGGTGGCCCAGCCCGGCACCGGCCTCGGGCTGACCATCGTCGCCCGCATCGTCGAGCGGCACCGCGGCCGCATCGACGTGCGCTCCGTGCTCGGCGAGGGCACCACCTTCCGGGTCGAGCTGCCCGCCGCACCCGGCTGAGCGGGGCCCGGTCAGCTCGTCGGCGCGGACCCGTCGGCGAGCCTCGCCAGCAGCAGCGCCTCGGCGACCACGACCCGCGCGAAGTCCTCGAGGTGCAGCCCCTCGTCGGCACCGTGGGCGCGCGTGTCGGGGTCCTCGACCCCGGTCACGAGCACCGCGGCGTCGGGGAACGCCCCGAGGAACTCGGCGATGAAGGGGATCGAGCCGCCGACCCCGAGGTCGACCGGGGCGACGCCGTCCCAGGCGTCGGCGAACGCGCCGCGCGCCACGTCGTACGCCGGGCCCTCGGCGTGGATCGCGATCGGCTCGCCGGTGTCGACGACCCTGACGTCGACCTGCGCGCCCCAGGGGGCGTGGGCGTGCAGGTGCGCGGTCAGCGCCTCGGCGGCGGACGCGGCGGTGTCACCGGGGGCGATGCGCATCGAGATCTTGGCGCGCGCGGCGGGCACGAGCGTGTTGGAGGCGCCGTCGACGGCGGGGGCGTCGAGGCCGGTGACGCTGAGCGCGGGCCGGGTCCACAACCGCTCGACCGCGCTGCCGGTGCCGATCCAGTCCACGCCCGCGGCGACCCCGGACTCGGCGCGCAGCCGCTCCTCGGGGTAGTCGACGTCGGCGGCGGGCCCGGTGTGCAGCCCGGCCACGGCGACGTCGCCGGTGTCGTCGTGCAGCGTGGCGAGCAGCCGTGAGAGGGCGATCAGGGCGTCCGGCACGAGCCCGCCCCACATGCCCGAGTGGACGCCGTGGGTCAGCGTGCGCACCGTGACGTCGGCCCGCACCAGGCCGCGCAGGCTCGTCGTCAGGGCCGGCACGCCGACGTCCCAGTTGGTCGAGTCGGCGATGACGATCACGTCGGCCGCCAGGGCCTCGCGGTGCTCGGCGAGCAGCGCCGGCAGGGTCTCGGAGCCGACCTCCTCCTCGCCCTCCACGAAGACGGTGACGCCGACGGCGAGCTCGTCGCCGAGCAGCCGGAGGGCGCCGAGGTGGGCGGCGATGCCGGCCTTGTCGTCGGCCGCCCCGCGGCCGAAGAGCCGCCGGCCGCCGGGCGAGTCCCGCTCGGTGGGCTCGAACGGGGGCGAGCCCCACGCGGCGTGGTCACCCTCGGGCTGCACGTCGTGGTGGGCGTACAGCAGCACCGTCGGCGCTCCGGGCGGCCCCGGACGCCGGGCGATGACGGCCGGCGCGCCGCCGTCCGCGGCGACGATGCGGACGTCCTCGATCCCCTCGCCGCGCAGCAGCGCGGCCGTCGCCTCGGCGCTGCGGCGCACCTCGCCGGCGCGGGCCGGGTCGGCGCTGACCGACTCGATGCGGACCAGGTCCTCGAGGTCCGCCCGGAGCCGGGGCATCTGCTCGGCGAGGCGGGCGCGGAGGGTCTCGACGTCGGCGGGACTCGTCATGCCCCCGAGACTAGGAGGCGCCCGGACCGGCACCGAGGGGCAGGTACGGCGCGAGGTCGGCCCGCTCCCCGGAGGCGCGGATCCGGTGGCCGGCGACCGCGTCGGTCCACGACAGCTCGCCGCGGGCCAGCGCGATCCAGGTCAGGGCGTCGGTCTCGACCACGGCCGGCGGGGTGCCGCGCGTGTGCCGCACCCCGGGGATCGCCTGCACCGCGGCGTACGGCGGCACGCGGACCTCCACGCTCGCGCCGGGCGAGCGCTCGGCCAGCTCGTCGAGGTAGTGGCGCACCAGGAGCTTGAGGCTGGCCCGGTCGGGGTCGCCGCCGTCGACCGCGGCGCGCGCGGCGACGAGGGCGTCGGGGTCGGCGCGACGGCGGCGGGGCGGCATGCTCCGATCATCCCGCGTCGGTGGTCGCCACCCCTGCGGCGGTTGAGCAACCCGCGAGCCGACTCGAGGTGGTCGAGCAGTCTGCGAGCCCCGGCCAGCACGGGGTCGAGACCGCCGAAACCGGGGTCTGCCCGGGGTGTGGAGAGTGGACTGACAGCCGGGTCCGGTGTCGGTGGTCGCGTCTAGGTTCAGGTCCATGGTCACCAGCGCGGCGCTCGAGGCGAGGTGGGGCGGGGGCTCCCACCCGCTGGTCGGTGGCGTGCAGACCATGATCGCGACGCTGGATGAGATGACCACCGCCCTGGCGGCGGGCTCGGACCCGTCCTGGCTGCCCACGGCCGAGCAGGGCTACTACCTGGCCTCGCTGCAGCAGATCGCCGACCGGGTGACGACGATGAAGCAGGCCGCGCTCGCCGCGCTCGACGACGCTGCGGGACCCGGCTGTGTGCAGGTCGCCGCCGGGGCCCGGTCGGCGGCGGACTGGTTGGCGCACCGCACCTGCGCCAACCCCCGCCGCCTCGCCGCGGAGGCCAGGCTCGGCGCCCGCATCACGAGACGGATCCACCTGTCCGCCGCGATGCTCGACGGGCTGGTGTCCCCCGAGCACGCCCGGGTGGTGGTCGAGTGCCTCGACGCGCTCCCGGTCGACCTCCTCGCCACCAACACCGACCCCTCAAGCGAGGAGTCCTCGGGTGAGGAGTCGTCGTGCGCGGACGCGTTGAGTGCAGATGCGTTGAGTGCAGACGAGCTGGTCGAGGCGGTCGAGCTGCAGCTGATCGAGTACTGCACCCAGTTCTCCCCGGCCGAGGTCGCTCGGCTGGCGCGTCACGTGCTGGAGGTCGTCGACCCCGACCGGGCCGAGCAGATCGAGGCCGAACGCCTCGCCCGCGCCGAACGCGACGCGTGGCGGCGCACGAAGCTCACCACCCGCGGGATCGGGGAGGGGTTCATCCGCGTCACCGCCGACCTCCCCGCCCTGCACGCCTCCATCCTCGACACCGTCCTGGACACCCTGACCCAGCCCCCGACTCCAGTCGGAGACGAGAAGCCGGACGGCCAGACGTCGGACGGTCAGAAGCCGGACGACGGGCAGTACCTGTCCGGTGCGCAGCGGCGGGGTCAAGCGTTCTGCACGCTGCTGGAGAACCTCGACACCACCACCCTGCCCCAGCGGCACGGCACGTCGGTCGCCGTCACCGTCGTCGTCGACGAGGAACGGCTGCGCCGCGAGGTGTCCGAGAACGGTCTCGCGAGCACCACCACCGGGGTCGACCTCTCGTTGGAGCAGGCCCGCCGCCTCATGTGTGGCGCCGGGATCTGGCCCGCCGTCATGGGCGGCGCCTCGGTCGTCCTCGACGCCGGCCGCACCCGGCGGTTCTTCGACGGCAGGCTCCGCGCCGCCCTCGAGGTCGCCCACACCGTCTGCCAGGCCGTCGGGTGCACCATCCCCGCCGCCTGGTGCGACGGCCACCACCGCACCCCCTGGGCACACGGCGGCACCACGACCGTCACCGACGGCGCGCTGCTGTGTCCCCACCACCACCGCCGCGTCCACGACACCCGCTACGACACCCACTGGAGCGCCACCGGCGAGGCCACCTTCCACCGACGCCAATAGGCCCCCGCGCCAGAACGATCGTTCACGTCACCGGGTCCCGGAACTCGCCCGCCCTTCTTCACCCGCCCGTGCCTCGCACGCTCGCACCTCGACCGGCAGCGGGTCCGCCCTCAGCCTGCCCGCCGGCCGGGAGCCGCTCGGGCATGGCCGTGGGGTGGGCAGGGCACCGTGGTCGGGTGCCGGAGGGAGACAGCGTCTACAAGAACGCGCGGAAGCTCGACCGCGTGCTCGCGGGGCGTGTCCTGGAGCGGGGCGACCTACGGGTGCCGCAGCTGGCGACCACGTCGCTGGCGGGCCGCACCGTGCTGGGCCACGACTCCCACGGCAAGCACCTGCTGACGCGGTTCTCCGGCGGGTTGACGCTGCACAGCCACCAGAAGATGGAGGGCACCTGGAAGACGACCGGCCCCGGCAAGCGGCTGCCGCGCCACCTCATGCCCGACGTCCGGGTGCTGCTGGCCGCCGAGGGCGCGGGCACGGCGTACGGCGTGCGGCTGGCGATCGTGGAGCTGGTCGAGACCGCCCACGAGGACACCGTGGTGGGCCACCTCGGGCCGGACCCGCTGCGGGAGGACTGGGACCTCGGCGCCGCGATCGCACGGTTCCGCGCACAGCCCGACCGGCAGCTGGCCCCCGCGATGCTGGACCAGCGCATCATGGCGGGCCTGGGCAACCTGTGGGCCAACGAGCTGGCCTTCCTCGTGGGCCGGTCGCCGTGGACGCCGCTCGCCGAGGTGGACGTCGAGCAGCTGGTGCGTCTCGCCGCGAGGGCGCTGCGCCACTCCGCGCTCGCCAAGGACGCCTACCAGGTCACCACCGGCGTCAACCGGCCCGGCCAGTCGCACTGGGTGATCGGTCGGGGCGGCAAGCCGTGCCGGCGCTGCGGCACCGAGATCCGACAGGTCCAGGCCTTCGTGAACTCCTCCGACCACCGGCGTACGTCGTGGTGCCCGCACTGCCAGCCGGGGCCGGGCCCCGAGACCCGCGGCGCCGACGGCCTGGTGCCCGGCGCCGCGGGCCTCGCCTAGTCCGACGGGCCCGATGCCCCCGACGGCCCCGACGGCCCCGCGGGCGCGTCGTGCGTCGCGGCGGCCAGGGGCCGACGGCGCCAGGCCGTGGTGAGCCCCGCGTCCTCGGCCGCCGTCGCCACCCGGAACGGCGGGTCGGTCGGCGCGGCCGGCTCGACGCGGGCCTGTCCGCGCGTGCGCCACAGGCTGGCGCCGATCGCCACCGCGAGGACCGTGGCGATCACCGCCAGCGAGACGGTCGTGGGCACCTTGTAGACGTCGACCTGCAGCGCCATCTTGATGCCGACCCAGATCAGCACGACCGCGAGACCGAGCTTGAGGTAGACGAAGCGGTGCATCAGGTCGGCGAGCAGGAAGTACATGGCCCGCAGGCCCAGGAGGGCGAAGGCGTTGGCGGTGAACACCAGGAACGGCTCCGAGGTGACCGCGAAGATCGCGGGGATCGAGTCCACGGCGAAGATCACGTCGGTGACCTCGACCAGCACGAGCACCAGCAGCAGCGGCGTCGCCAGCAGCACACCGCCGCGGCGGACCAGGAACCGCTGCCCGTGGAAGGTGTCGGTCATCGGGACCGCGCGCCGGAACCAGGCCACGACCCGCGACTGCGACGGGTCGACGTGGCTGTCGCGGCTGCGGATCATCTGCACGCCGGTGACGAGCAGGAACGCGGCGAACACGTAGAGCACCGCCGAGAACGCGTCGATGACGGCGGAGCCCGCCGCGATGAAGCCGCCGCGCAGGACGAGCGCCCCGACCACGCCGAGGAACAGCACGCGGTGCTGCAGCTCGCGGGGGACGGCGAAGAAGGTGAAGATGATCGCCCAGACGAAGACGTTGTCGACGGCGAGCGACTTCTCGATCAGGTAGCCGGCGAAGTACTGCTGGCCGAGCTCCGCGCCGTACGCGGACCAGATCCAGGCGCCGAACCCGACGCCGATCGCGACCCAGACCGCGGACCACGCCGCGGCCTCCCGCACGCCGATCACGTGGGCGCGGCGGTGGGCGAACAGGTCGACGGCGAGCATGAGCACGATGCCGCCGACGACGGCGGACCAGAGCCACAGGGGCACGTCCATGGGGAACCTCCCGGTCGGTGGACCGGAGGTCTCCCCCGACCACCGCGCTGCGGGTGGCCCCCTCCGCCGGACGCCGGGTGGCGCCGTACTGACGACGTCGGGACGAGGTGGGGTACTCCCCTCCTGCGTGACGCCACCAGGATGACGGACCCGCCGGGCCCGTTCAAGCGCCTGTGGCGCGCACCATCCGCTCCGCGGTCGCCCGCAGCGCCGCGGCCAGCTCCGGCGGGGACTCCACGACGTACTCGGCGTCGAGCGCCGCGGCGAGCATCACCGGCCACTCCAGCCGGTCGCTGCCGAGCTCGACGACGCAGGCGCTCTCCCCCACGGCCGTGACCTCGCCGTTGCCCCAGAGCATCCGGCGCACGTCCTCGGCCGAGGCCGCCACCCTGAGCCGGACGGCGTAGCGGCCCGGCATGCGGGAGATGCCCCGGCGCACGAAGGTCGTCGCGTCCTGCGCCGGCAGGTCGCGCGGCCGGAACCGCAGCCCGGTCGGGGTCGGGTCGCCCACCCGGTCGACGCGGAAGGAACGCCAGTCGGCGCGGTCGCGGTCCCAGGCGACGAGGTACCAGCGCCGGCCGAGGGCCACGAGGCGGTGGGGCTCCACCCGGCGCCGGGTCGGCTCCTGCTCGCCCCGGGCGGTGTAGTCGAAGCTCAGGCCCTCCGCGTCGCGCGCCGTCTGCGCCAGCGTGGTCAGCACGCCAGCGTCGACCACGGGGCCGCGACCCGGACCGGGCGCCGGGTCGGTGGCCTCGCGGAGCGCGTCGAGACGCCGGCGCAACCGGGGCGGCATCATCGCGACGACCTTCGTCAGCGCCTGCACGGAGGTCTCCTCCATCCCGCTGACCGACCCCGCCGCCGAGCTGCGCAGGCCGACGGCCACCGCGACTGCCTCCTCGTCCTCAAGCAGCAGCGGCGGCATCGACCCGCTGCCGGCCCGGAGCTGGTAGCCGCCGGCGACGCCGCGGACCGCGTCGACGTCGTAGCCGAGGTCGCGCAGGCGCTCGATGTCGCGCCGCAGGGTGCGGGCGCTGACCTCGAGGCGGTCCGCGAGCTCCGCGCCCGGCCAGTAGCGGTGGGTCTGCAGCAGGGACAGCAGGCGGAGCATCCGGGCACTGGTCGACATGGGTCGAGACTAGGTCCGATTGAGGCCAGGACCTGACCGCATGACTCCGTAGCGTCGTCGTCATGAGCAGATCACCCGTCATCGAGACCCGCGGCCTGACCAAGCACTTCGGGTCCCACCGCACGCGTGTCGAGGCCGTGCGCGGCCTGGACCTGAGCATCGGCGCCGGGGAGCTCGTGGCGCTGCTGGGGCCCAACGGTGCCGGCAAGTCCACGACCCTGCGGATGCTGACCACCCTGACCCCGCCGAGCTCGGGCACCGCCCGCGTCGCCGGCCACGACGTGCTCGCCGACCCGGACGCCGTACGACGGGCGATCGGGTACGTCGGGCAGGGCAACGGCGCCGGTCACCAGCAGCGGGGCCGCGACGAGCTCGTCAGCCAGGGCCGGGCGCACGGCCTGTCCCGGGCGCGGGCGCGGGAGCGCGCGGACGAGCTGGTCGCCGACCTCGACCTCGCCGCGGTCGTGGACCGCCCGACGATCGGATCGTCCGGGGGCCAGCGGCGTCGGCTCGACATCGCGATGGGGCTCGTCCACGCCCCCGACGTGCTGTTCCTCGACGAGCCCTCCACCGGCCTCGACCCGCAGAACCGGGCCCACCTGCAGGACCTCGTCCGACGCCTCCACGCCGAGCGCGCCTGCACCGTCGTCCTGACCACCCACTACCTGGAGGAGGCCGACGCCCTCGCCGAGCGCGTGGTGGTCGTCGACCACGGCCGGATCGTGGCCGACGACACCGCCACCGCCCTGAAGTCGGCGCTCGGCGACCTGCTGGTCCTCCGGCTGGCCGATCCCGCAGCGGCCGCCCGGGCGGCGACCCGGGCCGAGCGGCTGCGCGGACGGCAGGGCCAGCCGCCGTCCGTGACGGTCGAGGACCGCGAGGTCCGGGTCCGCGTCGCCCACGGGCGGGAGGCGGTCGCCGGGCTCGTCGCCGCGCTCGCCGCCGACGGCGACGCGGTCGGGAGCCTCGAGGTCAGCGGCCCGACACTCGACGACGTCTTCCTGGCCCTCACCGGTCGCCGCCTGCGCGAGGACGGCCCCGGCAGCGAGCGCAGCGAGGAGACCGCCGCATGAGCACGACCACCGGCCGGGCCGACCCCGCCGCCCCCACCCGAGGCCGCGGACCCGACGCGCCGCGGCGGCCGTCCTGGCTCGGCGACGTGCGCAACGTCGCGGTCCGCGAGCTCGCCCCGCTGCGGCGGCAGCCGGCGAGCGTGCTGATGGCGATGATGCAGCCGCTGGTCTTCCTCGCGCTGTTCGCCCCCCTGCTGCCCGAGGTGCCCGGCGGGTCCGCGCTGCAGTGGTTCGTGCCGGGCATCGTGACGATGACGGCGTTGATGGGGGCCTCGTTCGCCGGGGCGGGGCTGATGGACGAGATGCTGACCGGCTCGCACGAGCGGATGCTGGTCTCACCGCTGCGGCGCTCGGCGCTGCTCGTGGGCCGGGCCCTCAAGGAGGTGGTGCCGATGCTCGCGCAGACCGCGATCATCCTGGCCGTCGTCACCCCGTTCTCGTTCGACCTGCACCCGGCCGGGGTGCTGCTCGGGATGGTGGTGCTCTCGCTGTTCGCCGTCGGGGTCGGCGCGCTCTCGCTGGCGCTGGGGCTGGTGGCCCACGGCGAGCCGTGGCTGTTCTGGGGGGTCCAGCAGACGGTCGTGTTCCCGCTGCTGCTGCTCGCGGGGGTGCTGCTGCCGCTCGACGGCGCCCCGGCCTGGCTGCGGGTGCTCGCCGCGCTGAACCCCATGACCTACGTGATCGAGGCCGAGCGGGCGCTGTTCGCCGGGTCCTTCCCGGCCGCTGACGTCGCCGCCGGCCTCGTGGCCGCCGCCGCCGTCGCCGTCCTCGGGCTGCTCGTCGGGGTCCGGGGGATGCGCCGCTCGGCCTGACCCGCGCGCCGTCAGGCGAGCTCGGCGAGCACCTCGAGGGTCCGGGTCCACGCCTCGGAGTCGGGGTCGATGACGACGAAGTGGTCGCCGTCGACGACGACCTCCTCCGCGTCGGCCCCCGCCGCCCGCGCCGCCTCGACGTACGTCGTGGACTGCGCGGGCGGCACGATCGTGTCGCCGGAGCCGTGGACGCACCGCACCGGCACCGGGAGCGGCAGCTGGCGGCGCGGGTCCACCTCGTCGTACGACGGGCCGGGCGGCGCCCCGACGAAGGCCTGGACGGCACCGCCGCCGAGCCCCTCGTCGGCGCCGGCGGTGAGGTCGAGGACGCCGGCCTGGGAGACCACCGCGGTCACGGGGACGCGGACGTCCCCCCAGCGGCCGGTGGCCGCGCGGCCCGCGGCCCACGCGGCGAGGTGACCTCCCGCGGAGTGGCCGAGCGTGATCACCGTCGAGGTGTCGAGGTCGGTCACGTCGGCGAGCGCGTCGATGCCGGCCGCGACGTCGTCGAGGGTCGCGGGCACCCCGCCCCCGCCGCCGTCCCCGCTCCCGACGCGGCGGTACTCGAGGTTCCAGGCGGTCCAGCCCTCGGCGACCAGGCTCGCGACCAGGGGCCGGCCGAGCGACAGGTCGTACTCGGAGCGCCAGAACCCGCCGTGGATCACCACGACCACGCCACGCGAGGTCCCCTCCGGCCGGGTCAGCTCACCGAACTGCGACGGCCCCTCGCCGTACGCGATCTCCTGCACACCGTCCCCCTCGCGACGCGGCGCTCCCTGCTGCGGGCCGGACACGACGCCGCAGGCGGTCAGCAGGCGGACGCCCAGGGCGGCGGGCAGCAGCCCCAGGAACGCACGACGACCGGCCACCCGCCCATCGAAGCACCCCGACGAAGCGGGGAGGGCGGGTGACCGGTCGTCAGACGGTACGGGTCAGCGCACCGGCGCGGTCGGGGCGCTGGTGCGCACCAGCCGCTCGAAGCCCGGCTTGGTCGCGACCACGCGGACGGCGATCGCCTCGCCGCGCTGGAACGGCTTCAGCACGAGCGTCGCCCCCCGGGCGCCGGCGACGAGCCTGCCGCCCGCCAGCCACCGGTAGGACAGGCGCACCCCGTCGTCGTGACGGCCCGGCTGGGCGCGCAGCGTGCGGCCGACCACCGGCTGCCCGGCGACCTTCGGCCGGGGCTTGAGCGTCATCGCGCGCAGCTCGCGCACGCCGAGGTCGCTGGTGCAGGCCCGCCCGGAGACGCAGAAGCCGCCGAGCGAGGTCGGCGACGCGACCGCGGCGAGGCGGGAGCCGGCCGCGGCGTCGTCGACCGTGACGTCGAAGGAGACCTCCGAGCGGGCGCGGCGGGCGGTGCCCGGCACCGCCCAGGTCAGCACGTCACCGTCCAGGGTCAGACCCTCGGGCAGGCCGGCCGGGTCGAGCTCGGCGTCGTCGAGCACGTCGGACAGCTCGACGCTCGCGGTGCTGGAGGTCAGCCGCGACAGGCCGCGGTTGGCCGCGGTGAGGGTGTAGGTGACCGTCGAGCCGGGCTCGACCGGCCGGGAGGCGGCCTGCTCGGACAGCGAGAGGTCGAAGCGCTGCGGCCAGGCCGGCTTGTCGGCGTCACGGACCCAGTCGGTGAAGAAGGCGTCGAGGTCCTCGCCCGAGACCTCCTCGGCGAGCGCGGTGAACTCCTCGATGCCGGCGCTCCCGCCGCCGTACGTGTCCTGCCAGGCGCGGACGAACGTGAAGAAGTCGTCGTCACCGATCGACAGGCGCAGGGCCTCCCACATCTGCGAGCCGCGGGTGTAGCTCTGGTAGCCGTAGAGGTCCGCCGAGTCGGTCATGCCGGCCGGCGGGACCGTCCAGTTGGCGCTGTCGGCCGGGGAGCTGTTCCAGCTGACGTAGTTGGCACCCTCGGTCGTGGTGCCGCTGGTCGGCGGGTCGACCTCGTTGTTGAACCAGGTCGGCACCCAGGTCGCCATGCCCTCGTTGATCCACAGGTCGTTCCACTCGCGCGGCGCGACGTGGTTGCCGTACCACTGGTGCGCGGCCTCGTGGACGAAGGTGTTGGCGTTGACGCTGCCCGGGAAGAACGAGCGGTCCTGGGTCTCCAGGGCGTAGCTGATCCCGCCCGGCACGCGGTCGACCACCACACCGGTGCTGTTGCCCGGGTACGGGCCGTAGATGCCCGCGAGACCGTCGAGGACGCCGGTCCACCGGTTGCGCTGGACGTTGATGGACGCCTTGGCGGTCGTGGAGATCGCCGAGTCGACGAAGCTCCACTCGCGGATGGTGCGCCCGTCGGCGAGCGGCACGTCGGCCTCGATCACGTCGTACTTGCCGATCGAGATCATGGCGAGCTCGGAGGCCATCGGCTCCTCCTGGACCCACCGCCACGTGGTGCGGCCGGTGCCGCTCGGCTCGCGGGCGACGAGCTCGCCGTTGCTGGCGGCGGCCGCGGCGCCGGTGCCGGCGCCGTTGGTGATGGTGTCGGGGATGTCGACGTCGATCGTGTACGTCGCCTTGTCCGACGGGGTGTTGTTGTTGGGGTAGCCGGTCATCGAGCCGATCGGCTGGTTGAGGAACGTCGCGCCGTCGTCGGTGACGTTCCAGCCCTCGAAGGAGCCGTCCGCGTCCACGTGACGCGTCGGGACGCCCGCGTAGGTGATCGCGACGCTGAACCCGCCCTCGACCGGCGCGGTCGGCGTGACCACGATCTTGTGCTTGATCGCCTCCGCGTCCTGCACCAGCGTGTGGGCCGCGGGCACGCCGTCGACCAGCACCTCCGAGACCGTCATGCTCCCGGGCTCGAAGTCGAGCGAGAAGGACCGCAGCGGGGACCCGGTGGTCTCAGCGGTCATCTCGGCCGTGGCCTGCAGCGTGCTGGCGGCCAGGGTCGCGCCCGGCGTCCAGGCCAGGTCCAGGTCGTAGTGCTGGGCGTCGTAGCCCCCGTTGCCCACGTTCGGGAACAGGCGGTCGCCGGAGGTCTGGGGACCGTCCACCGGGTCGGCGGCGGCCGCGCCCGTGGCGGGGACGACGGCGGCGGCGAGGCCAGCCGTCAGGAGGAGCACCGTGGCGGGCACGGTGCGGCGGATCAGGGGCATGGGGACCTTTCGGGCGGGACCGGGACAGGTAGGCGAAACGTATGCCGGTCCGGCCCCTGAAAGATCACATGTCTGTTACAGCGGAACCACTTGCGGAAATCTTGCGGTCAGCCTCCCGTGCCGGCGGTCCGCGGCCAGACCGGCTTGTCGGGGTCGCGCAGCCAGTCGTCGAAGAAGAGGTCGAGGTCCTGGCCGGAGACCTCCGCCGCCAGCGCCTCGAGCTCGCCCGTGCCGGCGCTGCGCCCGCCGTACCGCTCCTGCCAGGTCCGCAGGAGGTCGCGGAAGGCACGGGGCCCGATGGTCAGGCGCAGCGCCTCCCACGCCTGGGCGCCGCGCTCGTAGGCCTGGTCGCCGAACAGGTCGGCGGAGTCGCGCACGCGCGTCGGAGGGATCCTCCAGCTCGGGTCGTCGGCCGGGGTACGGGCCCACCGACGGTGGTAGACGGTCCCGGTCGTCGGCCCGGCGGGGCGCCCGACGCGGTGGGCGAACCAGGTCGGCGCCCAGGTGGCCATGCCCTCGTTGATCCACAGGTCGTTCCAGTCCACGGGCGACACGTGGTCGCCGAACCACTGGTGGGCGGCCTCGTGGACGAAGGTCTCGGGGTCGACGTCGCCGGGGAAGAAGGACCGGTCCTGGGTCTCGAGCGCGTAGTCCACGGCCGCCGGCACCCGGTCGACCACGACGCCGGTGCTGACCCCCGGGTAGGGACCGAACAGGCGGCCGAGCCCGTCGAGGACCCGGGCCCAGCGATCCCGCTGACGCTCGACGCGGGCTCGTGCCGCCGCGCCGACCTCGGCGTCGACGAAGCTCCACTCGGGCACGCGCCGACCGCCGGCCAGGCGCACCCGGTCGCGGATCACGTCGTACTTGCCGATCGAGATCATGCTCAGCTCGCTGGCCATCGGGTGGGGCTGACGCCAGCGCCAGGTGGTGCGGGTGCCGGCCGCGTTGCTCACCCGCCCGACCAGGAGGCCGTTGCTCGCGACCGCGAGCGGGCCACGGCCGGCGGCGTTGGTCAGGGTGCGGGGCACGTCGACGTCGATCGCGTAGGTCGCCTTGTCGGCGGGGGTGTTGTTGTGGGGGTAGGCGGTCATGGCCCCGATCGGCTGGTTCACGAAGACCGCCCCGTCGTCGGTGGCGTTCCAGCCCTCGGCCGAGCCGTCGCGGTCGACGTGCCGGGTGGGGACGCCGGCGTACCGCACGACGGTGGTGAAGGTGCCCTCGACCGGGGTCGCCGGCGTCACGACGAGCTTGTGCTCGATCCTCGCCCGCCGGTCGATCGAGCGGTACGACGCGCGCTCGCCGTCCACCGTCACCGAGGACACCCGCATCCCACCCCGCTCGAAGTCGAGCGAGAACGACGCGAGCGGTGGTCCCGTGGTCACCGCCCGCATGCGGGTCGTCGCCTGCAGGCGGCTCCGCGCCAGGCGGGGCGCCGGCGTCCACCGCAGGTCCAGGTCGTAGTGGCGGGCGTCGTACCCGCCGTTGCCGACGTGGGGGAACAGGCTGTCGCCCGCGGTGCGCGCGCCGGCGACGGGGGCCTCCCCGGGGGCCGCGAGGACGACGGGCCCGGCGGGCAGGGCGGTCGAGGCGCGCGGGCTGGCCGAGGCGGGCAGGGCGGCCGGGACCGCGAGGACCCCGGACGCGAGCAGGGCGACGAGCGCGGGCACGGTACGGCCGGCCAGGGAGCGGGCGCACGACATGGGGGCGACCTCCATCACTCGGGGAGGGTCCGGGGCGGGTGCCGGGGGCCTCGGCGAGCCTACGCCCGCGACGATCCGGCCCGCGTCAGTCCCAGCCCTGGCCGCGGCGACCGCGCTTGGTCTCCGACCGGCGCGACTTCGCCGACAGGCGCCGCTCGACCGAGCCGCGGGTCGGGCGGGTGCGCCGACGCGGCTTGGGCGGTGGGGCCGCCGCGTCGCGCAGCAGGGACGCGAGCCGCTCGCGCGCGGCCCGGCGGTTGGCGAGCTGGGTGCGGTGCTCGCTCGCCGCGACCGTCACGACGCCCGACACGAGGCGGTCGTCGAGGCGGGCGAGCATCCGTCCCCGCAGGTCGTCGGGCACCGCGGGCGAGCGCGCGAGGTCGAAGGACAGCTCGACACGGGTGTCGGCGGTGTTGACGCCCTGGCCACCGGGGCCCGAGGAGCGGGAGAACCGCTCGGAGAGCTCGGCGTCGGGCACGAGCAGCCGGGCCGAGACGCGCAGGTCGTCCACGGCGGACGACCTCAGCGGCCGTCGGGCTCCACGGCACCCGACGGTGACGGGGCGGGGCGGCGACCACCGGTGTCGCCCTCGCGGGTGCCCGGGACCGGCTCGGCCGAGGGGGTGTCCCCCGCGCCCGGCCGGGCGTCCTGCGAGGCGGACGGCTCCTCCGTCGGCTCCGGCGAGCGGGTGATCACCGGGGGCGGGGGCGCCTTGAGCTGGAACTGCACGCTCGCCGGCTCACCCGACAGAGCGGCGGACTCGACGTTGTAGAAGCCGGGCAGGGCGAAGGCGGTGGTCTCGCTGCACTCGTCGTCGGCACGACGGCCGGACCACTCGACGATCACGCGCGTCGGCTGGGTGCTGCGCACGACGGCCTCGCGCTCGGGGACCGCCGTCGGGCACTGCCGCGTGCTCCAGATCGCGTCGTCGCCGGAGGTGATGGTCAGGGCCAGCGAGTCGGCGGAGACGTCCCAGTAGCAGGCCGGGGTGGCCCGGGTGGTGACGTCGAGGCCGATCAGGACCGTGTTGCCCTCGGTGGGGCGGAAGACCTCGGGCTCGACGACGACGTCGGAGTCGACGCACTCGCCCTCGGGCTCGGCCGGGGGCTCGACGGTCGGGCCCGCGCTCGGTGCCGACCGGGCGCGGCGCGCGCGCTCGCGGGGCGCCTCGCTCGCGTCGGCGGTCGGCGACGCCTGGGGCGTCTGGGCGGCGTCGGAGCCGACCTGCACCGCGGTCACCGCACCGTCGTCGCCGTCACCGCCGCCGCCGAGCAGCCGGGCCAGGCCGACGACGAGGAGCACGGCGAGACCGACCACGAGGAGTCGACGGAACCAGTAGACCCGCGCCGGGAGCGGCCCGCGCGGCGTGGCAAGCGAGCTCATGGGCGTCACCGTAGCCAGCGGCGGCGCCCACCACGGGGAGCCACACCGCAGCCGACGTACGCTGCGGTGCGATGGACGGCCCGGACCCTGCTCGCGACCTCCCGGCCGGGCCGGCGGCGGACCTGTGGGAGCCCGTGCTGCGCTGGTACGACGGCCACGCCCGCGACCTGCCGTGGCGCGAGCCGGGCGCCTCGGCCTGGTCGGTGATGGTCTCGGAGTACATGCTCCAGCAGACCCCGGTCGCCCGCGTGCTGCCGGTGCACGCCGCCTGGCTCGAGCGGTGGCCGCGGCCCGCGGACCTGGCCGCCGAGCCGACCGGGGAGGCCGTGCGGGCGTGGGGGCGTCTCGGCTACCCCCGGCGGGCGCTGCGGCTGCACGCCGCGGCCGTCGCCGTGACCGAGCGGCACGGCGGCGAGGTGCCGGCGTCCTACGACGACCTGCTGGCACTGCCCGGGGTCGGCGACTACACCGCGGCGGCGATCGCGACCTTCGCGTACGGCCGTCGGCACGTCGTGCTCGACACCAACGTGCGCCGCGTCCACGCCCGCGTGCTGGCCGGCCAGGCGGTCCCGGCCGCGTCGGTGACCCGGGCCGAGCGGGACCGCGCGGCGGCCCTGCTGCCGCCCGACGCCCCGACCGCGGCGACGTGGTCGGTCGCCGTGATGGAGCTGGGGGCGCTCGTGTGCACCGCCCGCTCCCCCGACTGCGACGCCTGTCCGGTCGCCGGGACCTGCGCGTGGCGCGCCGCCGGCCACCCGGCGTACGACGGACCGGTGCGGCGGGCCCAGGCCTGGGACGGCACCGACCGCCAGTGCCGCGGCCGCCTGCTGGCGGTGCTCCGCGACGCCGACGCGCCCGTCCACCTCAGCCGCCTCGACGCCGCCTGGCCCGACCCCCTCCAGCGCGCCCGCTGCCTCGAGGGCCTCCTCACCGACGGCCTCGCCGTCCGCACCTCCGACACGACCGTCGCCCTGCCCTGAGCCCGAGTCGGCCCGGGTGCGCACCCTCAGCGCGCCGAGTCGGCCCGGGTGCGCACCCTCAACGCGCCGAGTCGGCCCGGATGCGCACCTCCGCCGCCCACCACCGCCGACCCGACGCACCAGGCCCGCCCCGGCGGGTGCCGGGACGGGCCTCGTGGGTGGAGCGGTACGGCGACGTCAGTCGTCGTCGGTGGAGCGCTTCACGTCGATCGGCGGGTCGGTGTCCTCGCCGGGGTCGCCGGTGGGCTCGCCCAGCTCGACGCCGGCGGTCTCCAGCGGCGGGAGGTCGGGCAGCGCGCCGACCTTCTGACCCTTGAAGGTGAAGGTCGCGCTCGGGCCCTCGCCCTCCACGTCGACCAGCACGATCTGACCCGGTCCCACCTCGCCGAACAGCATCTTCTCGGCGAGGGTGTCCTCGATCTCGCGCTGGATCGTGCGGCGCAGCGGCCGCGCGCCCAGCACCGGGTCGAAGCCGCGCTTCGCCAGCAGGTCCTTGGCCGGCTGGGTCAGCTCGAGGGACATGTCCCGGTCCTTCAGGCGCGTCTCGACCGCGGCGATCATGTTGTCGACCATCGCGACGATCTGCTCCTGGCTGAGCGGCGGGAAGACGATGACCTCGTCGACACGGTTCAGGAACTCGGGGCGGAAGTGGACCTTCAGCTCCTCCGACACCTTGTTCTTCATCCGGTCGTAGGAACCGGCCGCGTCACCGCTCTGGGCGAAACCGAGGTTCTGGCCCTTCGCGATGTCCCGGGTGCCGAGGTTCGTCGTCATGATGATGACGCAGTTCTTGAAGTCGACGACACGACCCTGGCTGTCGGTCAGTCGCCCCTCCTCGAGGATCTGCAGGAGGCTGTTGAAGATGTCCGGGTGGGCCTTCTCGACCTCGTCGAACAGCACGACGGAGAAAGGCTTCCGACGCACCTTCTCGGTGAGCTGGCCACCCTCCTCGTAACCCACGTATCCGGGCGGGGAACCGAACAGCCGCGACACGGTGTGCTTCTCGCCGTACTCGCTCATGTCGAGCTGGATCAGCGCCTCCTCGTCACCGAAGAGGAACTCCGCCAGCGTCTTGGACAGCCACGTCTTCCCGACGCCCGAGGGGCCCGCGAAGATGAACGACCCGCCGGGACGCTTGGGGTCCTTCAGGCCGGCCCGCGTACGGCGGATCGCGCGGGAGAGGGCCCGGACGGCCTCCTCCTGACCGATCACGCGCTTGTGGAGCTCGTCCTCCATCTTGAGCAGACGGCTGGACTCCTCCTCGGACAGCTTGACGATCGGGATGCCGGTCGCCAGGGCGAGGACCTCGCTGATGAGCTCCTCGTCGACCTCCGCGACGACGTCCATGTCGCCCGCGCGCCACTGCTTCTCACGCTCGGACTTGGCCAGGATGAGCTGCTTCTCCTCGTCGCGCAGGCGCGCGGCGGCCTCGAAGTCCTGACCGTCGATCGCGGTCTCCTTGCGCTCGCGGACCTCGGCGATCTTGTCGTCGAACTCGCGCAGGTCGGCCGGGGCCGTCATGCGTCGGATTCGCAGGCGCGAGCCCGCCTCGTCGATCAGGTCGATCGCCTTGTCGGGCAGGAAGCGGTCGGAGATGTAACGGTCGGCCAGCGTCGCGGCCGAGACGAGGGCGCCGTCGGTGATGGTCACCCGGTGGTGCGCCTCGTAGCGGTCGCGCAGGCCCTTCAGCATCTCGATGGTGTGCGAGATGGCGGGCTCCGCGACCTGGATCGGCTGGAAGCGGCGCTCGAGCGCGGCGTCCTTCTCGAGGTACTTGCGGTACTCGTCGAGGGTCGTCGCCCCGATGGTCTGCAGCTCGCCGCGGGCCAGCATCGGCTTGAGGATGCTGGCCGCGTCGATCGCGCCCTCGGCCGCGCCGGCGCCGACGAGCGTGTGGATCTCGTCGATGAACAGCACGATGTCGCCGCGGGTGCGGATCTCCTTGAGCACCTTCTTGAGGCGCTCCTCGAAGTCACCGCGGTAGCGCGAGCCGGCGACCAGGGCGCCGAGGTCGAGCGTGTAGATGTGCTTGTCCTTCAGCGTCTCCGGCACGGCGCCGCGGACGATGTCCTGCGCCAGGCCCTCGACGATGGTCGTCTTGCCCACGCCGGGCTCGCCGATCAGCACGGGGTTGTTCTTCGTGCGTCGCGAGAGGATCTGCATGACCCGCTCGATCTCCTGCTCGCGCCCGATCACCGGGTCGAGCTTGCCCTCGCGGGCGGCCTGGGTCAGGTTGCGGCCGAACTGATCGAGCACCAGCGAGGAGGACGGCGCGTCGCCCCCGCTGCTCTGCGAGCCGGTCGCGGCGCCCGCGCTCTCCTTGCCCTGGAAGCCGGACAGCAGCTGGATGACCTGCTGGCGGACCCGGTTGAGGTCGGCGCCGAGCTTCTGCAGCACCTGGGCGGCGACACCCTCGCCCTCGCGGATCAGGCCGAGCAGGATGTGCTCGGTCCCGATGTAGGAGTGGCCGAGCTGCAGCGCCTCGCGCAGGGACAGCTCGAGCACCTTCTTGGCGCGCGGCGTGAAGGGGATGTGGCCGCTGGGCGCCTGCTGGCCCTGGCCGATGATCTCCTCGACCTGGGCGCGGACGGCCTCCAACGAGATGTCGAGGCTCTCGAGCGCCTTCGCCGCGACTCCCTCGCCCTCGTGGATGAGACCGAGCAGGATGTGCTCGGTCCCGATGTAGTTGTGGGAGAGCATGCGGGCCTCTTCCTGGGCCAGCACGACCACCCGGCGGGCTCGGTCAGTGAACCGCTCGAACATGTGCGCTCCTCCACCTGGAGAGTTCCTCGAAGATTGCAACGGGTGCAACCTGGATCGCCAGCCTACGTGTTCCACCCGGCGTACCGGAGGGGGTGCGCTGACAGCGAACAGGCCCCGCCCCGGGAGGGGGCGGGGCCTGGGCGGCCGGCGGGCCGGCGGTGCTCAGTGGGCGGCCTCGTAGGCCTCGCGGACCTCGGTGGAAACCCGACCGCGGTCGGGGACCTCCCAGCCGTTCTCGCGGGCCCACTCGCGCACGTCCTTCGCGCTCGGGCCGTCGGAGGACGACGCGGCGGCGCGACGCGGGGCGGAGCCACCGCGACGCGGGCGGCCACCCGCCTTGCGGGCGTGGCCGATGTAGGTGGCGAGCGCCTCGCGCAGCTGCGCGGCGTGCTCGTCGTTCAGGTCGATCTCGTACGACGTGCCGTCGAGGCCGAAGGCGACGGTCTCGCTCGCCTCGCTCTCGTCGATGTCGTCCACGAGGAGGATGTTCACTTTCTGCGCCACGGGAATGTGCCTTTCTCAAGAATTGCCGACGGGACCCCCATGTCGGAATGGACTATCGCAGGTCCTGCGCTTTTCCGCACATCGACGTGACGACAATTCCCTGAATCATCTGGTGAGGCAGGTACACGATCTTCGGTCTCCCCGCGGAAAAGGCCCCGTCGACATCCCCGGGAATCACTCCCGAAAGGCGTCAGGGGCGGCGGTGGGAGTTCCGCGCGTGCACGAGCTCGAGGCCGCGCAGCGTCAGCCACGGGTCGTGGTCGGTGACGCTCGCGCACTCGGGCGCGACCAGGTGGGCGAGGTGGCCGGTGGCGACGACGCGGGTGTCCGCGGCGGCGAGGCCCTCCTCGGCGAGCACCCGGGCCACGAGCCCGTCGACCATGGCCGCCGCGCCGTAGACGGCACCCGACTGGAGCGCCTCGACGGTGTTGCGGGCGACGACGGCGGGCGGGCGCACCAGCTCGACCTCGCGCAGCTGGGCGGCGCGTCGACGCAGGCCCTCGAGCGAGGTCTCCGCGCCGGGGGCGATGACGCCGCCGACGTAGACGCCCGCCGCCGTCACCACCTCGAGGCACGTGGCGGTGCCGAGGTGGACCACGACGACCGGGGCGCCGTAGCGCCGGAGCGCGGCCAGGGCGTCGACCACGCGGTCGGTCCCGACCTCGCGGGGGTTCTCGGTGCGGACCGGGATGCCGGTGCGGACCCCCGGCTCGACGACGACGCACGGCACCTCCGCGAGCCGGGTGTCGAGCATGGCGCGCCACTGCTGCAGCACCGCGGGCACGGCGGAGGCGACCGCGACGCCGCGCAGCCGCTCGAGCCGGCCCCCGAGCAGCCCGGTCAGCAGCACCCACCACTCGTCGGCGGTGCGCTGCTCGCGGGTCGTCAGCTGCCAGTGCGCGAGGACCTCGCCGTCCTCGAGGAGGCCGACCTCGGTGCGGTCGTTGCCCACGGCGACGCAGAGCAGGCCGTCCGGGTCGTCGACCCGGACACCGCCCAGCCCACCGCCCGACCCGGGGCCCTGCCCGCCGCTCACGGGACCCGCAGGTCCATGGCGATGTCGAGCACGCTCGCCGAGTGGGTGAGCGCGCCGACGGCGAGGGTGTCGACGCCCGTCTCGGCGACCGCCCGGGCGGCATCGAGGTCCAGGCCGCCGGAGGCCTCGAGCCGGGCGGGTGCCCGCCCGGCGGCCGCCGCGACCTCGCGGTTGAGCCGCACCGCCTCGGCGGTGGTGGCCACGTCCATGTTGTCGAGGAGCACGTCGGTGCAGGCCGTGCCGGCGACGAGGTCGCGCAGCTGGTCGAGCGTCGTGACCTCGACCTGGACCGGCAGGTCCGGGTGACGGCCCGCGACGAGCTCGTACGCCGCGACGACGCCGCCGGCCGCCAGCACGTGGTTGTCCTTGACCAGGGCCTCGTCGGACAGGTCGCGGCGGTGGTTGACGCCGCCGCCCGCGCGGACGGCGTACTTGGCCAGGGAGCGCAGGTGGGGCACGGTCTTGCGGGTGTCGCGGACCCGGGCCCCGGTGCCGTCCAGCACCGCGACCCAGCGGGCGGTCGCGGTGGCGACGCCCGAGAGGTGGCCGAGGAAGTTCAGGGCGGTGCGCTCCGCGGTGAGCAGCAGCGCGGTCGGCCCCGTCACGGTCATCACGACGTCGCCGCGCGCCAGCACCGCGCCGTCGGCGGCGACCCGCTCGACCGCGGCGTCGGCGCCCAGGACGTGGCGGAACACCAGCTCCGCGACCGCTCCCCCGGCCAGCGTGCCCGCGGCGCGCGCGAGCAGGTCGGCGGTCTCGACCTGGGTGGCGGGGATCGTCGACCAGCTGGTGACGTCCTCGCCGGGGAGGTCCTCGGCGACGGCGGCGACCACCGACGCCCACGTCTCGCGGGGGTCGAGGCCCGCCGCCGTGAGCTCGTCGACCAGACGGCCCGGCAGCGCGTCGTACGACGGGGCGGCGATGCCGGTCACCCAGGGTCCGTCGGGACCGTCGGGAGCGCTGGTGCCGGGCACAGGGCCGGGCGTGTGGCCGGGCGTGGCGGCGGGCGAGGTCACGAGGCGGCTCCGGCGAGGGTGTCGGAGGGGCGGGTGCGGACGAGGTCGACCACGAGGCGGGAGCCGCCCGGGTCGGGCTGAGGGTCCAGCTGGGGATCGAGCTGGAGATCGCGCTGGAGATCGAGGTGGCCGGACCAGCGGGCGTCGTCGCGGTCGGGGTGGTCCTCGCGCCAGTGGGAGCCGCGGGTCTCCTCGCGGCGCAGGGCCGCGGCGACGAGACCGGTGGCGACGGTGAGCAGGTTGGTGGTCTCCCACGCGGCCACGCCGGGCTCGGCGGCGGCCCGGTCGGGGCGGGTGGCCCGACCGGCGAGGTCCGCGAGGTCGGCGGCGGCGCCGGCCAGGCCGGTCGCCGAGCGGAGCACGCCGGCACGCGCGGTCATGGTGCGCTGGAGCTCGTCGCGGTGCTCACCGCCGACGAGGCCCTCGGGTCGGCGGTCGGCGACCGGGGTGCGCCACCCGCCGAGCTCGGCGGGCAGGACCTCGGCGATCCGGCGGGAGAAGACCAGGCCCTCGAGCAGCGAGTTCGACGCGAGCCGGTTGGCGCCGTGGACGCCGGTGCACGCGACCTCGCCGGTGGCGTAGAGCCCGAGCACGTCGGTGCGCCCGGCCAGGTCGACCGCGACCCCGCCGGAGGCGTAGTGGCAGGCCGGCGCGACCGGGAGCAGGTCGACGACCGGGTCGATGCCGTGCTCGCGGGCGACGCGCAGGATGGTCGGGAAGCGGCGCTGCCACCGCTCGGCGCCCAGGTGGCGCCCGTCGAGCCAGACGTGGTCGTGGCCACCGGCGCGCATCCGGCGGGTGATGGCCTTGGCGACCACGTCGCGGGGCGCGAGGTCGGCCTGGGGGTGGACGCCCTCCATGACGCGGCTGCCGTCGTGGTCGAGCAGCACCGCGCCCTCGCCGCGCACCGCCTCGGAGACGAGCGGCTGCTGGCCGCTGGCGTCGGCGCCGAGGTGGAGCATCGTGGGGTGGAACTGGACGAACTCGAGGTCGCGGAGCCGGGCGCCGGCCCGCAGCGCGAGCGCGACCCCGTCGCCGGTGGCGACGCCGGGGTTGGTGGTCTGGGCGAAGACCTGGCCGAGCCCGCCGCTGGCGAGCACGACGGCGCGACAGCGCACGGCACCGACGCCGTCCCGCTGGCCCTCGCCCATCACGTGGAGCGTGACGCCGGCGACGGCGCCCTCGCCGGGCGGGCCGTCGAGCATCAGGTCGAGCGCCAGGGCGTGCTCGACGACCTCGATCTCCGGCGCGGCGCGCACGGCGGCGATCAGGGCGCGGGAGATCTCGGCGCCCGTCGCGTCGCCGCCCGCGTGGGCGATCCGGTCGCGGTGGTGGCCGCCCTCGCGGGTCAGCGCGAGCTCGCCGTCGTCGCCCTGGTCGAAGACGGTGCCGAGCGCGATGAGCTCGCGGACCGCCTCCGGACCCTCCTCGACCAGCGCCCGCACGGCCTCCGGGTCGCAGCCGCCGGCGCCGGCCACGAGGGTGTCGGCCTCGTGCTGGGCGGGGGTGTCGCCGGGGCCCAGCGCGGCCGCGATCCCGCCCTGCGCCCAGCGGGTCGATCCGGCGTCGAGGACGTCCTTGGTGACGACCAGCACCCGGGGCCCGCGGGCGCCGGCGGGCTGCGGGCCGAGCCGCTCGTCGAGGGTGGAGCGCAGCCGCAGGGCGGCGGTCAGGCCGGCGATCCCGGAGCCGACGACCACGACGTCGGCCCACGTCGTCCACCCGGGCGGCTGCGCGCGCAGACGGGCCGGCAGCAGCGGCGCCCCGGGGCGCTCGGAGGTCATCGCGGCAGGCTACCGGCGGGTCCCGGGGGCGCCGGGGGCGCCGGGGGCGACCAGGTCGCCGCGCACCAGGGGGGAGCCCTCGCCGGTGCCCGGCAGCACCTCGGCCGGGTCGGAGCCGGTGCCGACGATGCGGTTGTCGGCGTCGACGAACACCACGCGCGGCGTCAGCTCCCGGGCCTCGGCGGTCGTCATCTGGCCGTAGGCGATGAGGATGACGACGTCGCCGGGCTGCACGAGCCGCGCCGCGGCGCCGTTGATGCCGATCACCCCGGACCCGCGCTCGCCCGCGATCGTGTAGGTCTCGAGCCGGGCGCCGTTGGTGACGTCGACGATGTGGACCTGCTCGCCGGCGAGCAGGTCGGCGGCGTCGAGGAGGTCCTCGTCGACGGTCACCGACCCGACGTAGTGCAGGTCCGCCTGGGTCACGGTGGCCCGGTGGATCTTGCTGGTCATCATCGTGCGGAGCATCAGCGGTCTCCAGCCTCTCCGGTGTCGCCCGGGGTGGGGGTAGGGGTGTGGTCAGGGCTCTGGTCAGGGCTCTGGTCAGGGCTCTGGTGGGGGCTCTGGTGGGGGCTCTGGTCGGGGGTGGCGGGTGCGGCCGGGGTCCCGGCCGCGGGTGCCGGCCCGAGGGTGACGGGCAGGTTGTCGATGAGGCGCGTGCCGCCGACGCGGGCGGCGACGAGCAGGCGCGCCTCGCCCGCGGCGGGCGCGGGCCCGAGGTGGGCGTCGGTGAGCACGAGGTAGTCGGTCGCGACCCCGTCGTACGACGCGAGCGCGGAGCGGGCGGCGGCGAGCACGGCGTCCGCTCCCGCGGGTCCCGCCTCGACGCCGGCGCGCAGCGCGGCCGACAGGCCGAGGGCGGTCCGGCGCGCGGCGGGGTCGAGGTAGCGGTTGCGGGAGCTCAGCGCGAGTCCGTCGTCCTCGCGGCGCGTGGGCACCCCGACGACCTCGACGCCGAGGGCGAGGTCGAGCACGGCGCGGCGCACCAGGGTCAGCTGCTGGAAGTCCTTCTCCCCGAACACGGCGACGTCGGGACGCACGAGCCCGAGCAGCTTGGTCACGACGGTGAGCACGCCGGAGAAGTGCCCGGGCCGCACCGCCCCCTCGAGGACCTCGCCGAGCGGGCCGGGGTGGACGGTGACCTGCGGGCGTCCGCCGGGGTAGACCTCGTCGACCGACGGCGCGAGCACGAGGTCGGCGCCGGCGTGGCCGGCGACGACGAGGTCGTCGTCGAGGGTGCGGGGGTAGCGGTCGAGGTCCTCGCCCTCGCCGAACTGCAGCGGGTTGACGAAGACCGTCACGACCACGCGCCCCGCCTCGCCGGCGAGCTCGCGCGCGCGGCGGACCAGGTCCGCGTGGCCCTCGTGCAGCGCGCCCATGGTGGGCACGAGGACCAGCGGGCCCCGCGCCGCGGGCGCGGTCGCGAGGTGGGTGCGCAGCTGCCGGGCGGTGGTGACGAGGAGCGGTCCGCTCGCGCGGGTCGTGGTGGCGACGCTC
The DNA here is from genome assembly GCF_039529515.1 of Nocardioides lentus. Classification (NCBI taxonomy): domain Bacteria; kingdom Bacillati; phylum Actinomycetota; class Actinomycetes; order Propionibacteriales; family Nocardioidaceae; genus Nocardioides; species Nocardioides lentus. Next base: position 198,832 of record NZ_BAAAMY010000004.1, on the reverse strand, counting down.
ACCGGCGGGCCTCCTGGCGCTCGTGGGCGCCCAGCGCCCGGCGCACGCCCGCGGCGCGCACGGCGTCGAGCCGGCCGTCGGCGACGACCCGGTCGAGGGTGGCCCCGGCCAGGGCGTCGTACGCCGTGAGCACCTGCGGGGCGTGGCGGGCGAGCTCCTGACGGTGGCCGGCGACGGTGCCGGCGTCACCGCGGACGACGGGTCCGGTCAGCGCCGCGTCCCCGCGCCCGAGGGCTCCGTCGAGCGCCGCCTCGAGCAGGGGCCGGAGCACCGCGGCGGGGTCGCGGACCCCCGCCGCGACCAGGGCCTCGCGGGCCTGGGCGACGACGGTGACGAGGTGGTTGGCGCCGTGCGCGAGGGCCGCGTGGTAGAGCGTGCGGTGCTCCTCGGCGAGGTCCACGACCGTGCCGCCGAGGTCGGCGACGAGGTCGGCGGCCAGGCGCTGCTCGCCGGGTCCGGCGGTGACGCCGACCGCGCAGCCCGCGAGGCGGGTCAGGTCGGCGGCGGTGCCGGAGAAGGTCAGGGCCGGGTGCAGCGCGACGGCCCGGGTCCCGAGGGCGGTGGCGGCGGCGAGGGGCGCGAGGCCGTGGCGCCCCGAGGTGTGCACGACGTACTGGCCCTCGCGCAGGGAGCCCCCGGTGACCAGCACCTCGACGAGGCCCTCCAGCGCGTCGTCGGGCACGGCGAGGAGCAGGACGTCGCAGGCCTCGGCGACCGCCGCGGGCGGGCGGACGGCGACGCCCGGCAGCAGCGCGGCCGCGCGGGCACGCGAGACCGGGGAGTCCGCGGAGACCGCGACGACGTCGTGGCCCGCGTCGCGGAGCGCTGCGCCGAGGACCGCTCCGACGCGGCCGGCCCCGACCACGCCGACTCGGCGTGCCGGGCGGGGGTGGGGCGCGGGTGGGCGCGCAGGACCGACGACCTGCTCCATCAGGGTGAACCTCTCGCTGCAGTCCCTCCGACCACCCCCGGCGGCGCCGGGGGCCGGGGTGGGTACCGGACGATGCGTTCTGGCTGTGACGCGTGGTCAACGGTAGTCCGGGCCCCCCGGGTGCGGTAGCCGGGTGCGCAGTGACGTGCGCGACGTCCGTATCGTCGCGCCCGATGAGCACCAGCCTCGGCATGCCGGCCCTGCCGCCACCGACCGAGCCCACGTGGAAGCAGGCGTGGGACTCCTCGTCGTTCGGCGCCGACGGTTGGCTGCGGCGACGCCCCACCGTGCTCCGCCACGCACGCGAGGAGGTGGTGGCGCTCGTCGGCGAGGACGTGCCGGAGGTGGTGCTGCTCGGCGCCGCCGGGGCGCTGGCCCCGGAGCTGGCCGCCCGGCGGCCGGGGCTGTCGGTGCGCCACGACCTGCCCGAGGGGTTCGGCGGGCTGGTCCTCGCCGTGGACTGGCTGAGCCACGTGCCGGCCCACGTCGTGCAGGTCGGTGTTGACGGCTACCCCGTCTTCGTGCACGTCGACCCCCTCACGGGCCGCGAGCGCCTGGGGGCCCGCCTCAACGAGTCGTGGGTGCCGCAGAGCATCGGGCGCTGGCTCTCGGAGTGGTGGCCCGTCGCCGAGCAGGGTCCGGGCGCACGGGCGGAGGTCGGCACCGGGCGCGACGCGGCCTGGCGCGACGTCGTCCGGCGCCTCGACGGCGGCCGGGCCGTGGCCCTCGACCCGGGTCACCTCGCGGACTCCCGCCCCCGCGCCGGGTCGCTGCACTCCCCCGCGCCGCAGGCCGGCGGTCCGCTGGTCCCCGACGGCCAGCGCGACCTGGCCGCGGGCGTGGCCTGGGACGCCGTCGCGGAGGCCACCGGGGGCCGCGTCGTCGACGACGGCGACCTCACCCGGGTCGAGGTGGGCTGACCCCCGGGGCGGGGACCGCACCCGCGGCCCTCGGCCGCACGACTCCCCGCGTCCCTCGTCGTGGACGGGGCCTCGACGTCCCGGGCTCCGGGACGTGGGGCCCGGGACGTCGGTGAGGCGAGCGGCCAGGATAGCCGCTAGCGTCCGCGGCATGCGGGGTCCCGGACGACTGCGGCGGCGCGCGCCGGAGCCGCTGGTCTCCGTCGTGGTCCCGGCGTACGACGTCGCCGCGTGGCTGCCGGCCTGTCTCGACAGCCTGCTCGCGCAGACCCACCGGGCGCTCGAGGTGGTGGTGGTCGACGACGGCTCGCCGGACGACAGCGCCGCCGTCGCCGCGTCGTACGCCGAGCGGGACCGGCGGGTGCGGGTGGTGCGGCGGCCCAACGGCGGCCTCGGTGCCGCCCGCAACACCGGGACCGCCGCGACGACCGGGGAGCTGCTCATGTTCGTCGACTCCGACGACGTCGTGCCCCCGGACGCGGTGGCGACGCTGGTGTCCTCGCTGCGGGCCAGCGGGTCGGACTTCGCGGTCGGGTCGTGCGTGCGCTGGACCGGCGAGGGGCTCCAGGAGCCGCCGTGGATGCGGCGGCTGCACCACCCCCCGCGCCGGGGCGCCACCGCCGACGAGCACCCCGAGCTGATGGGCGACGTCTTCGCCTGGAACAAGCTGTTCCGCCGGTCCTGGTGGGACGCGGTGGGGCTGTCGTGGCCGGAGGGCGTCCGCTACGAGGACCAGCCGACGACGACCCGCGCCTACCTCGCGGGGCGGTTCGACGTGCTCGACGAGGTCGTCTACCACTGGCGGATCCGGGCCGAGGGCACCTCGATCACCCAGCAGCGCTCGACCCTCGCCGACCTCGCGGACCGTCGTACGACGAAGCGGGACGCGTGGGCCGCGGTCCGCGCCCACGGGGTGGGGGCGACGTCCGCGGTCTACCTCGACCGCGTGCTCGCCGGGGACCTCCACCGCTACTTCGTCGAGGTGCCGGGCTGCGACGACGCGTGGTGGGAGCTGCTGCGCGCGATGGTGCTCGAGCTCTGGTCGGAGCGGTCCCTGGTGCACAGCGGCCTGCCCCCGGTCCACCGGCTCACCGGGTGGCTGGTCGAGCAGGGCCGCCGCGACGACGCGGCGGCCGTGATGACCTGGTTCGCCGGGCTCGACGGGCCCGTGCCGCGCGCGACCCTGGGCCCCGGCGAGCCGGACCCCGCCGGCTCGGGCCTGCGGATCGACGTCCCGGTCCTGGACGGGCCCACCGTCGCCCCCGTCGACCCCCTGGCGCTGGCCGTCCGCCCCCACGAGGCCTGACCGGCGAGACGTCAGAAGTTCCCGGCCCCCAGCGGCCGAGTCGTCAGAAGTTCCCGGCCCCCAGCGGCCGAGTCGTCACCAGCTCCCGGCCCCCAGCGGCCGAGACGTCAGAAGTTCCCGACGAATCGCACGCGGCGGCGGGAACTGCCGCCGACTCGACGGGGGTACGGCGGGAACTGCCGCCGACTCGACGGCGCTACAGCGGGAACTGCCGCCGACTCGACGGCGCTACAGCGGGAACTGCCGCCGACTCGACGGCGCTACAGCGGGAACTGCCGCCGACTCGACGGCGCTACGGCGGGAACTGCCGCCGACTCGACGGCGCTACGGCGGGCGTCAGACCCGGATGTCGCGGTGCCAGGACTGGGTGCGGTACTTCGTGACCCAGCCCATCGCCGTGTACAGCCCGTCGGCGCCGGTCGGGGAGTCCGCGTCGACCTCCAGGCCGACGCTGTCGCGGCCGCGCCGGGCCGCGTCGGCGATGACGGTGCGCAGCAGGCCCTTCGCGACGCCGCGACCGCGGGCGCTGGAGAGGACCCCGATGTAGTCGACGTACGACGCGTGGGGACCGTCGGCGTTCTCGACCAGGGTGCCGACGAGCGCGCCCGCCGGCTCCCAGCCCTGGTCGCCCTCGAGCTCGGCCAGCCACCAGTGGTGCCAGCGGTGGCCCGGGTCCTCGCGCAGGCGGTGGAGGAACTCCGCGAAGGTCTCCTCGCGGGAGTTGAAGTGGTCGAGGAAGGCGCTCTCGAGGACGTCGTGCACGGCGCGCAGGTCGTCGTCCGCGGGCATGTTGCTGCCCTCGCGGTCCACGAGGCGGAACACGACGCCGTCGGCCTCCCAGCGGGCGGGGTCGTCGACCAGGTCGGCCTCGTCGGGGGTGACGGGGCGGCTCATCTGCCACCAGTTCCGGGCGTGGGCGAAGCCCGCGGCCCGGAACCAGGCGTGCTGGCGCTCGTCGTCGGCGAACGCGCCCGCGTCGATCTGCTGGGTGGTGAGGCCGCGTGCCTGGCCGACCTCGCGGGCCTGTCCCTCGGCCCAGCCGAGCAGGATCCGGCTGCAGCGCTCGGCGTCCGCGCCGGGCAGGTCGCGAGCGACGACGTGGTCGTAGATCATGCGGTTGGTGGCGCGGTCCTGCACGCTCCCCCAGGCCCGGACGGCACCCTCGGGGTCGCGGACCACCAGGTTGGCGTGGGTCAGCGCGGCCACCTCGGAGACCCGCATCTCGATGTCGTCGGGTCCGGCGCTCGACCAGCCGCGCGCCGCCTCCTGGTGGGCGCCCAGCAGCGCGATGAGCTCGTCGGCGAGCTCCGCGCTGCCCGCGCCGGGGTCCTCCGCGGTCCAGCCGTCCGGCAGGGTCGGCGTCTCGGGAACGACGTCGTCGACGTCCTGGGCGAACCGGCTGTCCTCGATCACCCCGAGGATTCTGCCGTACGCCGACCCGGGCGGCGGGTGGACCCGGCCGGCCTCAGGCCTGCCGGCGGCGACCGGGGGTGGCGGCGGTCTGCCACAGGTGCAGCTCGGAGCGCAGGGCGTCGCGCTCGGTCTCGAGCTCGGCGATGCGGGCCGCGGCGGCGACCGCGCGCTCGCCGGCGATGTCCTCGGCCTCGCTGAGACGGGTGGCGAGCTCCTCGGCGCGGGCGGCCTGCGCGCGGGCGAGGCTCTCGGTGCCGGCGAGGCGGTCCTTGGCCTGCTCGAGCTCGGCCTCGACGGCGGCGAGCCGGCGCTCGCGGCGGTCCAGCGCGGCCTCGTGGGCGTGGATGGTGGCCAGCTGCTCGGCCAGGACACGCTCGCCGTCGTCGAGGCGGCGGGTCATGGTCTCGGCGAAGACGCGGTTCTCCCGCACGCGGGCGTCGGTGATGCCGCGGTACTCCCCGGCGAGGCGGGCGCGGTCCGCGCCGCCCTCGCGGCGGGTGTCGAGGACCTCGAGGTGGGTGGAGCGGGTGGCGGCGGCGCCGAGCGCCAGCACGACCAGACCGCCGGCGACGGGCCACGTCGCGCCCGCGCCGGTGAGGACCGTGACCGCCACGGCCGCGACGGCGACCACGGCGGCGAGGGCCAGCAGGACCACCGCGCGCACCAGCCGGGCGCTGCGGGGGCGGGTCCGCGACCCGGGGGCCGCGGGGGACGACGGGCTGCTCGACGACGGGCTGCCGGGCGTGCGCCCGGGGGACGGTACGGGGGCGCTCGCGGTGGCCATGGCTGCAGGCTAGGCGTCCGGCTCGTCCGATCGGACGCGACACGCGCGCTCCAGCAGCGCCGCCGCGACGACGACCGCGACCGACGCCAGGGCGGCGACGCCGGACCGGGTCAGCCGCTGCTGGGCCAGCTCGGTCGGCAGGCCCACCCAGGACAGCGCGTACCCGGCGTACGCCCCGGCGACGAGGGAGCCGACCACCACGCAGGCCCGCGCCAGCAGCAGCCGGTTGACGGCCTGGTGCGGCTCGAGCCGGGCCCGCGGGTCGGCGATGACCGTGCGGGTCGCCCAGGCGGCGAGGCCGAGCACCCCGGCGACGACGCCGAGCACGAGCACGGACCCCCACGGCACGAGCGGCGCGGTGACGCCGGTCGCGGCGGCGACGGGACGGACCAGCCAGCCGCCCACCAGGCCGATCGCGGCGGCGACCGCGGGGGCCGCCGGGCCCATCGGCCGCATGGCCCGCCAGTCGGGCCGCCCGTCCGGGCCCGGGGGCCCCGACGGACCGGACGACCCCGTCGGACCGGACCGCCCCGCGCTCACGGGCGGCGGGTCACTGCAGGTCGAGCGTGAGGTCGTCGCGGCGCGCCACGCCGTGACGGTCGGCCTTCTCGAGCAGCTCGGCGATCGGGCCGACGCCCGGGATCGCGGCGTCGGGCTCGAGGTCGTACCAGGGCTGCAGCACGAAGGCGCGCTCGTGGGCCTTGGGGTGCGGCAGCCGCAGCCAGTCCTCGTCGCTGCGCCGGTCGCCGACGACGATGAGGTCGACGTCGAGGGTGCGCGGGGCGTTGCGGACCTCGCTGCGCTCGCGGTCGTAGGCGTCCTCGATGGCCAGCGCCCGGTCCATCAGCCGCGCCGCGGAGAGGGTCGTGTCGAACAGGACGACGGCGTTGAGGTACTTCTCCGCGTCGGGCGGCGAGTCCACCGGCTCGGTCTCGTAGACCGCGGAGACGTCGGTCAGCCAGACCTCGGGGGTGTCGGCGAGCGCGCCGACCGCGCCCTGCAGGCTCGCCATCCGGTCACCCAGGTTGGACCCGAGCGCCACGACCGCGCGGCGGATGGGGTGCATCTCGCCGGTGAGCGTGTCGGTCGAGATGATGTGCGGGTTGGGGGTCTCGGTCACGCGTCGGCCCTCTTCCGGGTGATCGTCAGCGCGACGTCGGAGAACGTCGCGTCGATGGGCGCGTCCGGCTTGTGCACCGTGACCCGGCTCCAGGCCACCGGCCCCGCCGCGAGGCAGAGGTCGGCGACCCGCTGGGCCACGGTCTCGATCAGGTCGACCGGATCGGTTTCGACGGCGGTCTTGACCGCCGCCACGAGGCTTCCGTAGTCCACGGTGTCTCGCAAGTCGTCGGTGCGGGCCGCGCGGGCGGTGTCGAGGCCCAGCACGAGGTCGACGAGGAACACCTGTCCGTCGCGCCTCTCGTGCGCCAGGACGCCGTGGTGGGCGAAGCACTCGATGCCTCGCACGGCCAGCTCGTCGCCGACGCCGGAGGCGTGCACCGGCGCCGTCACGGGCACGGAGGTCTCCGGGGTCGGGGTCACGTCGAGCATCATGCCGTGCCCGCCCCCGTGCGTGCCGCGGAGGCCTCCCGCCAGCGCCGGGCGACGGCGAGCGCGTCGGCCGTGCCGCGCACGTCGTGCACCCGCAGGCCCCACACCCCGTGGGCGGCGGCCAGCGCGCTGAGGGCCACCCCGGCGGCCTCCCGCTCGTCGACCGGGCGGGGCTCGGAGCCCACGGCGAGCAGGCGGCCCAGGAACGACTTGCGGCTGGCGCCCAGCAGCAGCGGGCGGCCGAGGGCGTCGAGCTCGGCGAGCGCGCCCAGCAGCGCCCAGTTGTGCTCGGCGGTCTTGGCGAAGCCCAGACCCGGGTCGAGGACCACTCGGTCCTCGGCGACGCCGGCCGCCACGGCGGCGGCCAGCCGCTCGCCGAGCTCGCGGCGCACGTCGCCGACGACCCCGCCCGGCCCGTCGTACGCCGCGAAGTCGCGCATGCGGTCGGCGTGCGCGCGCCAGTGCATGGCCACGTAGACCACGTCGCCACCGGCTCCGGCGACCACGTCGAGGACCGCCGGGTCGGCCAGCCCCCCGGACACGTCGTTGACGACCCTCGCCCCGGCGGCCAGCGCGGCCGCGGCGACCTCCGCGCGCATCGTGTCGACCGAGACGGTGACGCCGGCGGCGGCCAGCCCGGTGACGACGGGGACGACGCGGTCCAGCTCCTCCGCCGTGCCGGGGCGGACGGCGCCCGGCCGGGTGGACTCCCCACCCACGTCGACGAGGTCGGCCCCCTGGGCGACGAGCCGGCGCCCGTGGGCGAGGGCCGCGTCGGTGTCCGCCCAGCGCCCGCCGTCGGAGAAGGAGTCCGGGGTCACGTTGAGCACGCCCATCACCCGCGGCCGGTCGCGGCCGACGAGGAGCGGGTGCGCGCCGTGCGGGCTCATCGCGCGTGGATCAGCGACATGGCCTCGGCGCGCGTGGCCGGGCGGTGCATGATGCCGCGCACCGCCGAGGTGACCGTACGGGCGCCGTGCTTGCGCACCCCGCGCATGGTCATGCACAGGTGCTCGGCCTCGACGACGACGATCGCGCCCCGCGCCTCCAGCACCTCCATCAGCGCGTCGGCGACCTGGGTCGTCAGCCGCTCCTGCACCTGCAGGCGGCGGGCGTAGAGGTCGACCAGGCGCGCGAGCTTGGACAGCCCGGTGATCTTGCCGGAGGAGGCCGGGATGTAGGCGACGTGCGCGACCCCGGTGAACGGCACCATGTGGTGCTCGCACAGCGACCACAGCTCGATGTCGCGCACGAGGACCATCTCGTCGTGCCCGAGGTCGAAGGTGGTGGCGAGGACCTCGGTCGGGGTGAGCCGCATGCCCGCGGTCAGCTCGGCGTACGCGCGGGCGACGCGGGCCGGGGTCTCGCGCAGGCCCTCGCGGTCGGGGTCCTCCCCGATGGCGGCGAGCAGCTCGCGCACCGCGGCCTCGGCGCGGGCGTGGTCGACCGGCGGCACGTCGGCCGGGTCGACGGGGACGACGTGCACGGGATCGGTCACGCGCTCAGCCTCACAGGGGACGCGGGGGCTCGCCGCCCCCGGACGAGGGACCGCCCACGGCGGGGTCGCCGTGCACGTCGCCGCCGGGCCCGGGCGGGCTGATGACGACGCCGCCGTCCCCCGACGCCGGGACGTGGCCGTTGGCCCTGACCCGGTCGCGGATCTCCTGCGGGATCTCGATCGGCGGGATCGCGGACGGCGCGCGCTCGGGCGAGCCGGTCCACGCCGGGCGGCGCGGACGGCGTCGCAGCGGCTCGAAGACCTGGGCGACCTCGGCCTTGTCGAGGGTCTCGCGGTCGAGCAGCGCGAGGACCAGCGCGTCGAGGACGTCGCGGTTCTCCTCGAGGATGTCGAAGGCCTCCTGGTGGGCGACGGCGAGGAACTTCTTGGTCTCCTCGTCGACGATCGCGGCGACGTCCTCGGAGTAGTCGCGCTGGTGGCCCATGTCGCGGCCGAGGAACGGCTCGCCGCCGGAGTCGCCGAGCTTGATCGCCCCCAGGCGCTCGGTCATGCCGTACTGGGTGACCATCGCGCGGGCCAGGCTGGTGGCCTTCTCGATGTCGTTGCCGGCGCCGGTGGTCGGGTCGTGGAAGACCATCTCCTCCGCCGCCCGGCCGCCGAGCATGTAGGCGAGCTTGTCGAGCATCTCGGAGCGGGTCTGGGAGTACTTGTCCTCGTCGGGCAGCACCATCGTGTAGCCGAGGGCGCGACCGCGGGGCAGGATCGTGATCTTGTGCACGGGGTCGGTGCCGGGCAGCGCCGCGGCGACCAGGGCGTGGCCGCCCTCGTGGTAGGCGGTAATGAGCTTCTCCTGCTCGCTCATCAGGCGCGTACGGCGCTGGGGACCGGCGATCACGCGGTCGATGGCCTCGTCGAGGGCGGCGTCGGTGATCCGCTTGCCGGAGTCGCGGGCGGTCAGCAGCGCGGCCTCGTTGAGCACGTTGGCGAGGTCGGCGCCGGTGAAGCCCGGCGTGCGACGGGCCACGGACATCAGGTCGATGTCCTCGGCGATCGGCTTGCCGCGCGAGTGGACCTTGAGGATCTGGTGGCGCCCGGCGAGGTCGGGGGCGTCGACCTGGATCTGCCGGTCGAAGCGGCCCGGGCGCAGCAGTGCGGGGTCGAGGACGTCGGGGCGGTTGGTCGCGGCGATGAGGATGACGCCGCCGCGCACGTCGAAGCCGTCCATCTCGACCAGCAGCTGGTTCAGCGTCTGCTCGCGCTCGTCGTGGCCGCCGCCCATGCCGGCGCCGCGGTGGCGGCCGACGGCGTCGATCTCGTCGATGAAGACGATCGCCGGGGCGTTCTCCTTGGCCTGCTCGAACAGGTCGCGCACGCGGGAGGCGCCGACGCCGACGAACATCTCGACGAAGTCCGAGCCGGAGATCGAGTAGAACGGCACGCCCGCCTCGCCGGCGACCGCGCGGGCCAGCAGCGTCTTGCCCGTGCCGGGCGGGCCGTAGAGCAGCACGCCCTTCGGGATCTTCGCGCCGACGGCCTGGAACTTGGCGGGCTCCGAGAGGAACTCCTTGATCTCGCCGAGCTCCTCGATGGCCTCCTCGCAGCCGGCGACGTCCGCGAACGTCGACTTCGGCATGTCCTTGGAGATCATCTTCGCCTTGGACTTGGCGAACTGCATGACGCCGCGGCCGCCGCCCTGCATCGAGTTCATGAGGAACAGGAAGAGGCCGACGATCAGCAGGATCGGCAGCAGCGTGAGCAGCAGTGATCCGAAGATCGAGGGCTGGGGGTTCTCGGAGGTGGAGGAGTCGATCGTGCCGGCCTCGACCTGGGCGTCGATCGCCCGGATGATGCCCTCCTGCTGGCCCTGCACGTAGTAGGCGACGACCTCGTTGCCGCCGTCGCGCTCGACGTCGTCGTCGAGGACGGCCTGGATCTGCTGCTCGCCGTCGACGAGGGTGATCTCCTTGACCTGCCCGTCGGCGATGTACTGCTCCATGCGGGAGGTCGAGATCTCGTCCTGACCTCCGCCCGGGGCGAGGAACTGCAGGGCCAGGAGGACGCCGGCCACGGCCAGGACGATCCACAGCCAGGGACCCTTGAACGCTCGCTTCACGTGGTTCTCTTCGCCAATCGCACATCGGACGCGCCCGGTGGGGCGCTCGGCCAGGTGAGAGGACGACGGTACTCCGGCGTCCCGACACCGCTCAGTCTCTCAGGCTCCCCCAGCGCCCCGGGCCCCAGGAGGAGGCCGCGGGCCGACGCCCCCGCGCTCAGGAGGAGTAGACGTGCGGCGCGAGGGTGCCGATGTCGCGCAGGTTGCGGTAGCGCTCCTGGTAGTCCAGGCCGTAGCCCACGACGAACTCGTTGGGGATGTCCCAGCCGACGTACTTCGGCTCGACCGGCATCGCCAGCGCCTCCGGCTTGCGCAGCAGGGTGGCGATCTCGACGCTCGCGGGGTTGCGGGAGGACAGGTTGGAGATCAGCCAGCTCAGCGTCAGGCCGGTGTCGATGATCTCGTCGACGACGAGCACGTGGCGCCCGGAGATGTCGGTGTCGAGGTCCTTGAGGATCCGCACGACGCCGCTGGACTTGGTGCCCGACCCGTAGGACGAGACGGCCATGAAGTCCATCTCGAGGTGGCGGTCCAGTGCCCGGGCGAGGTCGGCCATCACCATGACCGCGCCGCGCAGCACGCCGACGAGCAGCAGTTCCTCGCCCTCGTAGTCGGCGCGGATCCGCTCGGCCATCTCCCCCAGCCGGGTCTGGATCTGCTCCTCGGTGAAGAGGATGTTGACCAGGTCGCCCTCGACGGCGCTCGACTCCATGGTGGTCGAGGCTATGCCCTCGCGGGCGGCGCGTCAGGGGCGGGTGAAGCGCAGCAGCGCGCCACGCCGTACGACGCGCAGCGGGCCGGGCAGGTCGGCCCAGCGCTGACCGTGCCAGTCGACGACGAGCGCCTCGGCGCCGAGCACGTGCACGTGGGCGAGCTCGGCCGCCGGCGCACCGGCGGCCAGGGCCGCGCGGTGCAGCACCCGGCGGCGCAGGGGCCCGGGAGCGGCGGCCAGCGTCGCGACGTCGTACGCCGGCCCGACGGGCGCGCCGGCACCGTCGGCACCGTCGGCACCGTCGGCCCCGTCGGCCCCGTCGGCCCCGTCGTCACCACCGGCGTCACCACCGGCGTCGGGATCGCCACCGGCGTCGGGGTCTGTCCCCGCCGGTCCGCGCGCGGCCCGGGAGCCGAGCTCGTCGGCGAGCAGGTCGAGCAGCTCCATGTCGCCGCGCAGCTGCTCGCCGGTGCGGGCGAGGGTGGTGGCGACGCCGGGGCCGAGCTCGGCCTCGAGGGCCGGCAGCACGCTGCGGCGGACCCGCGAGCGCAGGAAGCGCGGGTCGTCGTTGTGGGGGTCGGACCACCAGGGGAGGTCCAGCGCCCGGCAGGTGGCCTCGGTGTCCTCGCGACCGAGGTCGAGCAGCGGCCGGGCCCAGGTGGTCGCCGTCCCGCCGGGGCCGACCTCCTCGGTCCAGGAGCGGCGCATCCCGGCGACCGACCGGCCGCCGCTGCCCCGGGTCAGGCCGAGCAGGACGGTCTCGGCCTGGTCGTCGCGGGTGTGCCCGAGCAGCACCAGGGTCGCGCCGGTGCTGGCCGCGACCTGGCCCAGCACGGCGTAGCGGGCCCGGCGGGCGGCCGCCTCCGGGCCGCTGCCGTCGGCCTCCACGGCGACCCGGGCGGTGAGGGTCTCGTCGACGCCGAGGGCGGCGAGCCGGGCCACCGCGGTCGCGGCGACCTCGGCGGAGTCGTCCTGCAGGCCGTGGTCGACGGTGACGCCGAGGACCCGCACCCCCGGGCCGGGCGCCTCGGCGACCGCGGCGGCGGCGAGCGCGAGGGAGTCCGCGCCACCGGAGCAGGCGACGAGGACGGTGGCGCCGGGCTCCGCCGGGGCGAGCACGCCGCGCACGGCGTGGCGGACCCGGGCGAGGGCCCGCTCGTCGGGGGTGGGCACGTCGCGCCGGGCCCTCAGAGGACCCGGGCGACCCACGCGTCGGGGTCGGCGAGCTCGGCGCGGGTGGGCAGGTGCTCGGGGCGCTCCCAGACGGCGTTGAAGCGCTCCATGCCGACGCGGTCCACGACGCCGCGCACGAACGCGGCCCCGTCGCGGTACTGCGCCATCTTCGCGTCGAGGCCGAGCAGCCGGCGCAGGAGCCGGTCGAGGGCACCCACCCCGCCGCGGCGCTTGTCGAACGAGGCCCGGATCGCGCCGACGCTGGGGATCACGCCGGGACCGACGCCGTCCATGACCACGTCGGCGTGGCCCTCGAGCAGCGACATGACGGCCGTGACGCGGTCGAGCACCTCGCGCTGGGCGGGGGTGCTGACGAGGTCGACGATGCCGGCGCCGGAGCCGGTGCCGCGCAGGGTGTCGCCGAGGCGCTTGAGGCCGTCGCCGCCGAGCAGGTCGCGCAGCGTGCCGGAGTCGACGCTCTCGCCGAGGGCGCGGACCTGGTCGAACAGGTGGCCGCGCAGCCACGGCACGGCGGTGAACTGCACCCGGTGGGTCTCCTCGTGCAGGCACACCCAGAGCCGGAAGTCGGCGGGCTTCGCGCCGATCTCGCGCTCGACGTGGACGATGTTGGGCGCGACGAGCAGCAGCCGTCCGCCGGGCTCGTGGAACGGGTCGTACTGCCCGAGCACCTTGCTGCCGAGGAAGCCGAGCATGACGCCCACCTCGGTGCCCGTCACCCGCGACCCGACCGCCTGCGCGACGGCCCCGGGCGCGCCGCGCCGCTCGGCGAGGCGCGCGACGAGCGGCTCCATCACGGTCGCGAAGCCGTCGGCGTTGGCCTGCACCCAGCCCTGGCGGTCGACCACGAGGACCGGCGGACCGTCGTCGGGGGTCCGCAGCCCGGTGAACTCCGCCACCAGCGCCGTCGAGCGCGCCGCGCCCGCGCGCAGCTCGGCGACCGCCGTCCGGGCCACCGCGGGGTCGACGACGGGTCCCTCCCCGGCCAGCCGGCTGCCGACCCGGACCGCCAGCGCCCAGTCGACCATGCCCGCGCCCGCCGTCGAGGCCGGTCCTGTCCCGTGCGTCGGCCCGTCCGTCATGCGGCGAGCCTAGGCCCGCCCCGCACGGCCGCCGTACGGCGAGTCGGCCCGGATGCGCACCCCCAGCCCCCCGAGTCGGCCCGGATGCGCACCCCCAGCCCCCCGAGTCGGCCCGGATGCGCACTCCAGGCGCACACAGCTGCCGACTCGCGCCCACCTGCGCGCACACAGCTGCCGACTCGCGCCCACCTGCGCGCACACAGCTGCCGACTCGCGCCCACCTGCGCGCACACAGGTGCCGACTCGCGCACAGCCGCGGACCGGTCAGGCGGCGCAGCGGCAGGCGGCCAGGGCGGCGACGAGGCGGTCGACCGCCTGGATGGCGCCGAGGGTGTCGACGGGGTCGATGCGGTCGGCGAGGACGGCGTAGGAGAGCACGGCCCCGTCGGCGGTGGTGACGACGCCGGCGAGGCCGGAGACGCCCGTCAGGGTGCCGGTCTTGCCCCGCACGGCGCCGAGACCGGCGGGGTCGACGGTCGCGAACCGGTTCGTCAGCGACCCCGAGAAGCCGGCGACCGGCAGGCCGGTGAGCACGCTGCGCAGCTCGGGACGATCGGGGGCCGCGGCCAGGTCGAGCACGTCGAGCAGCGCCGTCGCGGTGAGCCGGTTGGCCCGCGACAGGCCGCTGCCGTCGTTCAGCCGCACCCCGGCGAGGCCCACGCCGAGGTCGCGCAGCGTGGCGGTGACCCCGCGGGACCCGCCGCGGAAGGACCCCTCCCCGGCGACCGCGAGGCCGACCTGGTGGGCGAGCACCTCGCCGACCTCGTTGTCGCTCGTCTCGAGGAGGTGCTCGACCAGCAGGTCCACCGGCAGGCCGGTGACCCGCGCCAGCTCCGTGGCCCCCGTGGGCGCGGTCGCCGCGCGCGGCGCGCCGGGCGTCCGTACGCCGGCCTCCCGCAGCGCGGCGGCGAACGTGCCGGCCGCCGCGCGCGCCGGGTCGGGCGCGCGCACCTCGTCGGGGCGCACCCCGCGGTCGGCCCACAGGGCGGAGACCGGCGAGACGACGCCCGAGGAGAGGTAGTCGTCCTCCCAGGTGGGGCTCGCGGGCGGGCCGTCGAACAGCGTGTCGTCCCAGGCGACCCGCACCCTCCGGGTCCCGTCGGCGCGCAGCGTCTCCGCCGTGTCCTCCGCGAGGGTCCGGAGGTCGGCGCGGGCCGGCTCCCCGAGCGGGCGGTCGGGGTCGGGGGCGCTCGCGAGCAGCGGGTCGCCGCCGCCGACCAGCACCACCTCGGCGACGCCGCCGCGCGTGCCGCCGTCCACGACCCTCGTCGCGAAGCGCCGCTCGGGCCCGAGGGCCTCGAGCGCCGCCGCCGCGGTCATCACCTTCGTCGTGGACGCGGGGACCGCCGCCTCCCGGGCGCCCAGCAGCACGGGTCGGTCCCCCCGGTCGGTCGCGAGCCCCGACACCCCGACGACGACGCGACCCCCCAGGTCGCGGTCGCGCAGGGGACCCGCCAGCGCCCGTCGTACGGCGGCCGCGTCGGGGACCCCGGTGTCGGCCGGCTCCCGCGGGGCGGCGACGGGCGGCGGCGCGGGCACGGCGGGCAGGTCGAGGCCGGAGGGCGGGTCGACGTCGGCCGGGTCGTCGTCGGGGTCCGGCGGCGCCGGCGACGACGTGAACGCGTCGCGGACGTCGTCGACGAGGCCCGGACGCCACACCAGCAGGCCCGCCGCGAGGACCCCGAGCACCACCACGACGACCAGCACCGGGCGCAGGCGCACGGCGCCGGCCTCGGTGTGACGCAGGTCACCTCGGAGCACGGGTGGACTCCCTCTCGGGGGGCGGGGTGGGGCCGGCAGGCCATTGTGCGCGAGACTGTCGCGGTCCCCGCGGCGGGGACACCCGCAGGCCGGGTGCAGGGTGACGGACGCTAGGAGTGGACGTGCTGGAGTTCGACGTGCTCGTGGAGATCCCCAAGGGCGAGCGCAACAAGTACGAGGTGGACCACCGCTCCGGGCGGCTCCGGCTCGACCGGACCCTCTTCACCTCGACGCAGTACCCCGCCGACTACGGCTACATCGAGCACACGCTGGGCCAGGACGGCGACCCGCTGGACGCCCTCGTGCTGCTCCAGGCCCCAACCTTCCCGGGCTGTCTCATCGAGTGCCGGGCCATCGGCATGTTCCGCATGACCGACGAGGCGGGCGGCGACGACAAGGTGCTCTGCGTGCCGGCCAACGACCCGCGCCAGGCCCACATGCGCGACATCAGCGACGTCTCCGACTTCGACCGCCTGGAGATCCAGCACTTCTTCGAGGTCTACAAGGACCTCGAGCCGGGCAAGTCCGTCGAGGGCGCCAACTGGGTCGGCTTCGAGGACGCCCAGAAGGAGATCGAGGCCTCCTTCGAGCGCGCGCGGCAGTCGGGACACGACATGCCGCACCCGCCCGCCGCCGGCTGAGGTCCTCCGGCCGGGTCCCGCGCGCTCAGGCCGCGCGGGTCGCCCGGACGTGGACGACCGGCCCGGAGGAGCGCAGCGTGATCCGGGTGAGCCCCGCGGCCCGCAGCCACGAGTGCAGCTCGAGCCGCGAGCACATGGGCCCGAGCAGCCCGGCGGCGCGCCCGACACGGCGTCCGGGCTCGTGGCGCAGCCCCGAGTCGGTGACGAGCGTGCTGCCGATGAGGCGCCCGCCCGGGGCGACGACGCGGGCCAGCTCGGCGGCCGCGGTCCGCGGGTCGTCGAAGCAGTGCAGCCCCATCAGGCTCAGCACCACGTCGTAGCTCCCGTCGGGGTCGGGCAGGTCCGCCGCGTCCGTGACCCGCGTGGTCAGCTGGTCGGTCACGCCGAGCCGCTCCGCGAGTCCCGTCGTACGACGGAGCATGGCGGGCGAGACGTCGGCCGCGACGTAGTCGACGCCCTGGCCCGGCCGCAGCCCGCGCAGCCCGACCCCGCCGCCGCAGGGCACGTCGAGCACGCGGGAGCCCGCGGGCAGCGCGCCCAGGGAGCGCACCGCCGCCAGCAGCAGCGACAGGTCGCTGCCCATCCCCCAGCGCCAGACAGGGTCGCCGAGACGCGGGTGCTCGACCGTCAGGTCGTAGAACCGCGCCCACAGCGGATCGGTCTCCCAGCGGCCGACCAGCTGCCCGACGACGGGGAGCCTCACCGTCGCGCCCGCCGGCTCCGCGCGCGCCCCGGGCGCCCGGGACCCCCGGGGCCCACCGGGCACGGGGTCACCGGGCACGGGGTCACCGGGTCGGCTCCTCGGCGAGGAGCCGCTCGTCGAGCAGGTCGGGCGAGCGCAGCATCGCGTCGGGGACTCCGAACGACTCCACCAGCGGGACGGCGATCGGCCGGACCCGGCGGCACAGCTCGCCGACCTCGCGGGTGATCGCCTTCGAGCGCGCCACCGACAGGCGGCCGTGCTCGATGAACCAGGCGCGGTCGGCCTCGATGCCGCTCAGGGCGTGGAGGTCGCGCAGCAGCCGCAGCGCGTCCCTCTCGGCGCCGTCCTCGAGACCGGCGACCTTGGCGGTGAAGTCCTCCAGCACCAGGCGCTCCACGTGGGCGCGGGCCGCCGCGATGACGTGGTCCTGCACGCGGGAGAACACCGCCCCGGGGTGGTGACCGGCGTCGATGCCCCGCTTCAGCCGACGGGCCACCCCCGACACGAGGTGCTCCTCGCGGAAGCGGTACATCGCCAGCTGGTAGTCGGGGTCGGCGAGGCCCGCCTCGGGCTCGCCGTCGTCGAAGCCGGGCAGCACGTCGCGGATCCGCTCGAGCAGCTTGTGCACCGACGTCCGCTCGATCACGGTCTCCACCGCGAGCTCGCCGACGAAGCGGGCCATGTCGAGCTGGTTCATGTCCTCGAACTCCGAGGCGTAGCCCGTGAGCAGGCCCTTCGCCACGAGCTGCAGCAGCACGTGGTTGTCGCCCTCGAAGGTCGTGAAGACGTCGGTGTCGGCCTTGAGCGCGGCGAACCGGTTGGCCGACAGGTAGCCGGCGCCGCCGCAGGCCTCGCGGCACTCCTGGATGGTGCGGGTGGCGTGCCAGGTCGCGAGGGCCTTCGTGCCGGCGGCGCGCGACTCGAGCTCGCGCTGGCGCGACTCGTCGTCGGTGACGCCCGACATCAGGTGCAGCTCGCCGACCAGCTTCTCCTGCGCGAAGTGCAGCGCGTAGGTGCGG
Organism: Nocardioides lentus; assembly: GCF_039529515.1. Lineage (NCBI taxonomy): Bacteria > Bacillati > Actinomycetota > Actinomycetes > Propionibacteriales > Nocardioidaceae > Nocardioides > Nocardioides lentus. Next base: position 181,246 of record NZ_BAAAMY010000004.1, on the reverse strand, counting down.
GCCAGCAGCGGCAGCAGGCGTCGCTGGTGCATGCCGTAGTCGAGGAGCAGCTGCTCGCGGTCGGGGTCGGCGGCCTCGAACTGGCGGCGCAGGTCGCCGTACCGGACGCCCAGGGTGATCGCGACCTTCGCGGCGCCGAGCCCGGCCCCGCCGACCGAGATCCGGCCCTGGACCAGCGTGCCGAGGGTGGTGAAGAACCGGCGGTCGGGGTTGTCGATGGAGGACTCGTAGACACCCTCGGGGGTGACGTCGGCGAAGCGGTTGAGCAGCGCCGTGCGCGGGATCCGCACCTCGTCGAACCACAGGCGGCCGTTGTCGACGCCGTTCAGGCCCATCTTGTGGCCGCAGTCCTCGATGCGGACGCCGGGCGCCGGGGTGAGCCCGCCGTCCTCGCCACGCTCGCGGATCGGCACGACGAAGGCGTGGACGCCCTTGTCCTCGCCGCCCACGTGGAGCTGGGCGAAGACCGCGGCGACCTCGCCGTGGCGGGCGGCGTTGCCGATGTAGTCCTTGCGGCCCAGGTCGCCGTCGGTGGTGACGACGAACTCCTGCGTCGCCGGGTCGTACGTCGCGTGGGTGCGCAGCGCCTGCACGTTGGAGCCGTGGCCCGACTCGCTCATCGCGAAGCCGCCCATCAGCTCGCCCGAGATCAGGGGGCGCAGGTAGCGGTCGTGGTGGTGCTTCGTGCCCAGGTGCAGCACTGCGCCGCCGAAGAGGCCGAACTGCACGCCGGCCTTGACCAGGACCGACAGGTCGCCGTAGGCGAGGGTCTCGAAGGCGGAGATCGACGCACCGACGTCACCGCCCCCGCCGTACTCCTCGGGGAAGCCCATCCCGGTCTGGCCGCTGGCGGCCATCTCGAGCAGCAGGTCGCGGACGCGGTCGCGGTAGTCGTCGACCGACAACGTCTCGGCGTCGGTGAGGATGTCGGCGAACTCGACCAGGTTGCTGCGCACCAGGTCGCGCACCTCGGCGTAGCGGCCGTCGAGGATCGCCTGCATCCGCGTCGGGTCGAGGTCGGCGCCGGAGGTGGCGGCCCCGGTCGTCGCGCTGGTCGACCCCTCCGCGGAGGTCGCGCCGGCCGGGTCGTCGTACGGCGTGGGCTGGACGGTGTCGGTGGCCATGACGACCACGCTACTCGCCGGTAGCGGCGTCTGTCTGTCATCTGTAACACAGAGTTACAGCATGGATCCTGGACAGAGTGTCGAGGTCCGGCCCGACGCTCGCCCGGGGCGGGAGGTCAGGCGCGAGCCGCCGGGTCGCCCTCGGCGGCGCGGTCGTCGACCGGGATCCGGGACGTGGTCGTGGTCGGGTGGCTGGAGCGGCCCATGCGGTCGAACTTCTGCCCGCTGGCCAGCCCGCCGAGGTAGAAGGAGATCAGCGCGATCATGATGCCCCCGATGTCGTCGGCGACGTAGTGCCAGCCGAAGTAGAGGGTGGCGACGATCGTGATGCCGAAGTTGACCCAGAAGATCCAGTGCACGACCCGGTTGCGCACGGTGTACTGCGCCATGAGCGCCCACAGCAGCGTGATCGCGGTGTGCAGGCTCGCGAACCCCGCGACGCCCTGGATCGCGTTCTCCACGTCGTTCCACAGGAACGTCGAGCGCCCGTAGTGCAGCGACTGCATCAGGTCGGTGGTCGGGGTCTGCGGCAGGTCGGTGTAGAGCCAGGAGTACTCGAAGCCCGGCCCCAGCGTCGGCAGCAGGTAGTACGACGCGGTGCCCAGCGTCCAGGCCAGCACCTGCGAGGTGGCGAACCAGTAGCCGAAGGAGATGTTGCGCGACCAGATCGCCCACGCGGTCACGGCGAGCGGCACCAGCGGGAGGTACCAGATGTAGATCAGCGACAGGAACTGCGCGACCACCTCGTAGCCGAGGATGCTGTGCAGCACGATCGCCGGCTCGTTGCCGAAGAAGAGGAGCTGGTCGATCTGGTGCAGCTCGCGGTCGAACATGTAGTCGGTGCCGAGGACCTCGGGCAGGAACGACTTCAGGTTCCGGTAGGACACGTAGGTGACGTAGAAGCAGACCAGGCCGAGGACCACCAGGACCAGCCGGTCGCGGGTCCAGTGGGTGCGCCAGCGCTCCCGCACGATGCCCGGCATCTTGCGGACGTCGAGCTTGGAGTACCACAGCGCCCGGGGCACCATGTCGAGCGTCAGCGCCAGCAGGATCAGCAGCGGCCCGCGGGCCCACGCGGGACCCAGGAAGCCCTCGGGGTCGACGATGCTGCGACCGAGGGCGTTGGCGGTGAACAGCGCGAGGAGCAGCATTCCACCGGCGACGCCGACGAGCAGGGCGTAGGCGCGGCGGTACACCCGGCACATCTTAGGGTTCCCCACCTCGCGTCCCGCCAACGCGTTCAGGGTGTTCTCAGCCGCGGGCCCGCCGGAGCGGCGCGAGGCGGGCGGGGTCGACGTCCAGGCGCACGGCGGCGCCGGGCGCGGGCACCCGCGCGGCCGCGAGACCCGGCCCCCCGACCGCGTCGAGACGACCGAGCCCCTCGACGTCCGCGACCAGGCGGACCTGGTCGGGGGTCGCGGCGGCCGAGACCACCGTGCCCGCCAGCGCCCCGGCGGGCTCCACCCGCAGCGCGGAGCGCCGCAGCGCCACCGCAGAGGCTCCCGGACGGCCGGCGGCGGCGAGCACCGCCGCCGCCCGCGCCCCGTCGAGCACGCGCGCGTAGCCGAGGAACAGCGCGGCCTCGGCGTCGACGGGGGCGCCCCAGACGTCGGCGACCGGTCCGTGCTGCACGACGCGGCCGGCCCGCATCAGGGCCATCCGGTCGGCGACCGCGAAGGCCTCCTCGTGGTCATGGGTCACCAGGACGGCGGTGGTGCCGGCCTCCACGAGGATCCGGCGCAGGTCGCCCGCGAGCCGCTCGCGCAGGCCGGCGTCGAGCGCGGAGAGGGGCTCGTCGAGCAGCAGCAGCCGCGGTCGCACGGCGAGGGCGCGGGCCAGCGCGACCCGCTGCTGCTCGCCGCCCGACAGCGTCCCCGGCAGGCGGTCGCCGTACCCGACGAGGCCGACCAGCTCGAGCAGCTCGGCGACGCGGGCGGCGGTCTCGGCGGCGGGGCGGCGGCGCAGCCGCAGCGGGTAGGCCACGTTGCGGGCCACGGTGAGGTGACCGAAGAGCTGACCGTCCTGGAACATCAGGGCGAAGCCGCGGCGGTGGGTGGGGACGCGGGTGACGTCCTCGCCGTCGGCGACCACGGTGCCCGAGCGCGGCGCCTCCAGGCCGGCGACGGCCCGCAGCAGGGTCGACTTGCCGCAGCCGGACGCGCCGAGCACCGCGAGCACCTCGCCCGCGGGCACGTCGAGGGAGACGTCGACGACGGCGTCGACGCCGTCGTAGGCGACGGACACCCCGCTCAGCGACAGCACGTCAGAACGCTCCCACGCTGCGCACCCGCAGCCGTTCGACCGCCAGGACGACGAGGGCGGTGACGCCCGCCAGGACCACCGACGCGGCCAGCGCCATGCCGTAGTTGCCCTCGCCGGGGCGACCGATGAGGCGGAAGATGACCACGGGCACGGTCGGCGCCTCCTCGCGGAACAGGAACGACGTCGCCCCGAACTCGCCCAGCGACACCGCGAACGCGAAGCCCGCGGCGGCCAGGACCGGCTTCCAGACCACGGGGAGGTCGACCACGGCGACGGTGCGCCACGGGCCGGCGCCGAGCGAGGCCGCCGCCTGGCGCTGGCGGGGGTCGATGCCGGCGAGGACCGGCGCGAGGGTGCGCACGACCAGCGGCAGCGCCACCAGCGCCTGCGCGACCGGCACCAGCAGCGGCGAGGCCCGCAGGTCGAGCAGGCCGTCGTCGAGGGTGACGAGCAGCCCGAAGCCGAGCGTCACCGCCGAGACCCCGAGGGGAAGCATGAAGAAGCCGTCGAGGCCGGCGCGCACCGCCCGCTCGGCGCGTCCGCGGGAGCGACGGGTGACCACGACGGCGACGAGCAGACCGAGCAGCATCGCCATCCAGGTCGCGTCGACCGCGGTGCGCAGGGAGACCACGAGGGCCTCGGTGACGGGGACCGCGAGTGCCCCGCTCCCACCCGGCCCGGACCCCGTCGAGGCCAGCGCGGCGTAGTTGCGCAGGCCCCAGCCGTCGGGGGTGCGCAGCGACCCGGCGACCAGCGTGGCGACGGGCGTCGCGACGCCGAGGAGCACGACGGCGGTGACGACGAGCAGCGGCGCGTCGGAGGGTCGTACGGCGCGGGAGCGGGCGACGACGCGCCGCGCGGCCGCGGGTGTGGCCCGCAGCCGCTGGGCCAGCGCGAGCAGCCCGGCGACGACGACGAGCTGCAGCAGCGAGAGGGCGGCCGCGCCCTCGAGGTCGAGCAGGTTGGTGGTGAGCAGGTAGATCTCGGTCTCGACGGTGGCGTAGCGCAGGCCGCCCAGGGTGAGCACGACCCCGAACGCGGTGGCGCAGAACAGGAACACCACGCTGCCGGCGGAGACGATCGCGGGTCGCAGCGCGGGCAGGGTCACGGTCCACCACACCTGCCACGGCGTGGCCCCCAGCGCGGCGGCGGCCTCGGCGGGCCGGGGGTCGAGCGACTCCCAGGCCGCACCGACGGCGCGGACCACCACGGCGACGTTGAAGAAGACCAGCGCGGCGACGACGGCCACCGGCGTCCCGTCGAGGCCGAGGAACCCGAGCGGCCCCGACTCCCCCAGCAGCTCGCGGAAGGCGACCCCGACGACCACGGTGGGCAGCACGAACGGCACCAGCAGCAGCGCCCGCACCACCCGACGACCCGGCAGTGCGAGCCGGTGGAGGGTCCAGGCCACCGGCAGCCCCAGCAGCAGCGAGCCGGCCGTGCCCGCGGCGCTGGTCGCGACGGTGAACCACAGGACCCGGCCGGTGCGCTCACGGGTGAGGACGTCGACCGCCCCGGAGGGGTCGAAGGTGCCGTCGGGCCACAGCCCGCGCGCCAGCATCCCGGCGACCGGCAGCACGAAGAAGACGGCCAGGACCGCGACCGGCACGACCGCGAGCGCCACCAGGCCCGGCAGGCCGCTGCGCCGGGTCATGCGGGAGCCCACCGGCGGGTCACGGGCGGGTCATCGGCTGGTGACGTCGCTCCACTCGGCGAGCCAGTCGGCGCGGTTGGCGGCGACCTCGGCCGGGTCGACCTCGAAGGGGTCGCTCGGCTGCTCGGCGAAGCGGGCCCAGTCGCGCGGCAGCTCGACGTCGTCGCGGACCGGGTAGACGTACATGCTCTCGGGGAGGGCCGCCTGGACCTCCTCGCTCAGCAGGAAGTCGACCACCTCGGCGGCGCCGGCCGGGTTCTCGGCCCCGGTGAGCACCCCGGCGTACTCGACCTGCTGGTAGCAGGTGTCGAGCAGCGCGGAGGTCGTGGTCTCGCCGTCGGCGACCGTGAAGGCGGGCGAGGAGTCGTAGGACACGACGACCGGGCGGTCACCGCCACCGCCGCCGGCGGTGAAGTCGACCTGGTAGGCGTCGGACCACCCGGAGGTGATCTTCGCGCCGTTGGCGACCAGGTCCTCCCAGTAGGTCGGCCAGTCCTCGCCGTACGCCGCGACCGTGGTGAGCAGGAACGCCAGCCCCGGGCTCGAGGTGGGCGCGCCGGGCAGCACGGTCAGGTCGGCGTACGCCGGGTCGAGCAGGTCGTCGAGGGTGGCCGGCGGCTCCTGGTCGCGCTCGGCGAACCAGGCCTCGTCGACGTTGACGCAGACGTTGCCCTCGTCGACGGGCAGCAGCCGGTCCGCCCCGTCGGCCAGCGCGAAGGCGTCCGCCCCCGCGGGCAGCTCGGCCTCGTGGGGGGCGAAGACGTCCTCCTCGAGCGCCCGGGAGGCGAAGGTGTTGTCGACGCCGAACGCGACGTCGCCGATCGGGTCGTCCTTCGTCAGCACCAGCCGGTTGGTCAGCGACCCGGCGTCACCGGCGGCGCGCTGGACCAGCTCGATCCCGGAGCGCTCCTCGAAGTCGGCGACGACGTCGTCGGGCAGCGCGAACGAGTCGTGGGTGACCAGCACGACCCGGCCCGTGCCGTCCTCGCGCTGCTCGGCGCTGGGCGCCCCGGCGTCTGTGCCGCCGTCGCCGCCCGCGAGCGAGCACCCGCCGAGCAGCAGCGACCCCGCGGCCGCCGCCGTGACGAGCGTGGTCAGGCGTGCGTGCGTCCTCATCGTGACTCCCTATCGCCGGTGCTAACCGGATCAGGTTCGGAGGGTCTGCGGCCGATCCCGCACTCTCAGCACGCCCGCGCGTGCTCCCCTGTCTTCGCCTCCCACCCTACGTCGACCACCTGCGGACCTGGGCGGAGGGCGGGCGGCCCTACGCTGGGCCGGTGCCTGCGCCGAGCCTCCGACACCAGCTGCTCGCGGAGGTGGTGCCGCGGCTGCGGCGCTCCGCCGAGGTCGTGGACGCGGAGCACGAACGCACGACCGTGCTGGCCCGCAAGGCGGCCCGGCGCCCGGGGCTGCCGACCGTGGCGACTCCCGGCTTCGCGCGGCGCTTCGCGGTCGTGACCGAGGAGGTCGACGGTGCGAGCGGGCCGTTCCCGGCGTGGTCGATCACGCCACGCGGCGTCGACCCGGTGCGCACCATCCTCTACTGCCACGGCGGCGGCTACGTCTACCCGGTGGACCCGTTCCACGTCCGGTACGCCGCCCGGCTGGGCGCCGCGACCCGCTCGCGCGTGGTCCTGCCGGGCTACCCGACGGCTCCCGAGCACACCTGGCGCGAGTCGCGCGCGGGCCTGCTCGAGCTCGCCGGACGGCTGCTCACCGGCAGCCTCCCCGTCGCGCTCGTCGGCGACTCCGCCGGCGGCGGCCTGGCGCTCGCCCTCGCGCAGACCCTGCGCGACTCCGCCCGCGACACGGGTGCCGCGACACCCGACCGGCTGCTGCTCCACGCGCCGTGGGTCGACCTGACGATGAGCTCGCCGGACACCGAGCGGATCGCGGCCGACGACCCGTGGCTGTTCCCCGGCAAGGCCCACGTCTGGGCCCGCTGGTGGGGCGGGGAGGGCGAGGACCTGGCGCGCCCCGAGCTGAGCCCGCTCTTCGGCGACCTCGACGGGCTGCCGCCGACGCTGGCGTTCTGCGGCTCGCGCGACATGGTCTCCGCCGGGTGCCGTCAGCTCGCCGACCGCGCCACGACCGCCGACTGGGACCTCGCCTACGTCGAGCGTCCCGGACTGATCCACGTCTTCGGCCTGCTGCCCGGCCTGCCCGAGGCCCGGACCGCCCTGCGGATGGCGACGGAGCACCTGCGGTGACGCGCCCCGCGCCGGGCGTCGCCGTCCTGGCCTTCGGCGACCTCGACGTCGCCACGGCGTACGAGGTGTGGCGGCTGCGCCAGGACGTGTTCGTGGTGGAGCAGGAGTGCGCCTACCCCGACCTCGACGGCCGCGACCCGGAGCCGGGCACCCGCCACGTGCTGCTCACCGGTGAGGACGGCGCGCTGGAGGGCTACCTGCGCGTGCTCGACGAGCCCGACGGCACGGCCCGGGTGGGCCGGGTGCTGCTGCGCCGCTCGGCCCGCGGCCGGGGTCTCGCCGCCGCGCTCGTCGACGCGGCGCTCGCCGAGATCGGCGAGCGGCCCTCGGTGCTCGACGCCCAGTCGCCGCTGGCGGGCTTCTACGCCGGGTTCGGCTACGCGGTCACCGGCCCCGAGTTCGTCGAGGACGGCATCCCACACCTGCCGATGCGCCGCGACCCCGCGCCCCACCCGGGCTAGTCCCCCACCCCAGGGCCCTCCGGGGCCGCCGCGGACGACGTCGTCGACGGGGACCACCCGGGAGATTCCGCGGCGGTGGGCCGGCCCGCCCCGACCCGTACGGCGAGCAGCGCGACGTCGTCCTCGTGGCCGTCGGGCAGCACCTGCGCGAGCAGGCGGTCGACGAGGTCGGCGACCGGACGGACGGCGAGCGGACCGGCGGCGGCCCGCAGCCGGTCGAGGCCCGCGTCGAGGCCCTCGCCGCGCCGCTCGACGAGGCCGTCGGTGAACAGCACGAGGGTCGCGCCCGGCCGCAGACGGCGGACCTGCTCGCGGCGCAGCCCCTCCGCCCCGAGCCCGAGCATCACCCCGCCGCCGTCGAGGAGCTCGACCGCGCCGTCGGGGTGGACCAGCAGCGCGGGCAGGTGGCCGGCACCCGACCAGCACAGCTCGCACGACCCGTCCCCGCCGGGCGCCGCGAGCCGGCAGACCAGGGCGGTCGCGCCGACGTCGAGGCGCAGCCGATCCAGGGCGGTGTCGACCCGGTCGAGGAGCGCGGCGGGCCCGAGGCCCCCGGTGACGGCGAGGCCGCGCAGGATGCTGCGGACCTGCCCCATGCCCGCGGCGGCGGCCACGTCGTGCCCGGTGACGTCGCCGACCACGAGCATGGTGGCGGGCTCCGCCGCCCCCTCGTCGGGCGGCAGCGCGAACGCGTCGTACCAGTCGCCGCCGACCCGTGCGGCGTCGCTGGCGGGTGCGTAGCGGACGACGACCTCGCCGCCGACGGGCTGCGCCGGTGCGGTGAGCAGGCTGCGCTGCAGCTCCTCGGAGGTCGTGCGGTGGTGGGAGTAGTCACGGGCGTTGCGCAGCGCGACGCTCGCCCGGCGGCCGACGTCGCGGGCGGCCGCGACCTCCGCCTCCGACAGCGGCGGCCGGTCGCCGCCGCGGAACAGGCTGATCGAGCCCTCGACCCGGCCCGACCCCACGATCGGGACGACGACCATCGACGTCGGCGCGAGGGTCTCCAGCGCGGCGATCGCGCGGGGCGAGCCCAGCATCCGCCGCGCGGCCGCGAGCACGTCGGCCTCGAGGGTGAAGGCACCCCGCTCGACGATCGCCGCGAGCCATCCGGGCACCGCGTCCAGGCCGTCGAAGCGGTGGCGGGCGAACTCCTCGGTCGCCGCCCAGGCGTCCGGGTCGTGGTGCCACCAGGCGACGTCGCGCAGCCCGCCCCGCGGCCCGGCGACGGTCACCACGGACCAGTCGGCCAGCGCCGGGACCGTCAGGCGCACCAGGCTGCGGACCGCCTCGGCGGGCTCGAGGGAGGCGGCCAGCGCGTCGCTCGCCGACGCCGCCAGCGCCACCAGCGCCTGCTCGTGGTCACGACCCGCGGCGGTCAGCACCCGCTGCGCCTCGTTGCGCTCGACCTCGACGGCCGCGCGCTCCAGCTCCGCGGAGACGGCCTCGGCGAGCTCCTCGACCACCATCACGTCGCGGCTGTGCCAGTCACGGGGCCGCTCGTCGTACACGCAGACCGCGCCGACGCTCTGACCGCCGGCGCCGTAGAGCGGCACGCCGAGGTAGGCCCGCGCGCCGCGTCCCGCGTCGGCGCGCATCAGGCGGGCCAGCGCGGGGTCCTCGCCCGACGCGTCCCCGACCAGCAGGGGCACCCCGCGGGCGGCCACACCGGCGCACAGGGAGGCGTCGCGGGGCAGGGCCGGACCGTCGGCGAGCAGCAGACCGGCCCCGTGGCCGCCGACGACCGAGGTCGCCTCCCCCACCAGCGACACCTGCGCCGAGGAGGTGCCGAGGAGGTGGGAGGCGAGGGCGCTGAGCCGGGCCACGACCGGGTTGCCGCTGCCGGCCGGCAGCAGGCGTCGTACGGCGGCGAGCCGGGCGGGGTCGTCGAGGTGCACCCGGGTCGGCAGGTGCCGGGCCCCGCCCACCGACGAGACCGCCAGGCCCGACGCGAGACGGTCGTGCGCGCCGCCGCGCGGGCCGAGCCCCGCTGGACCGCTCATCTCACTCCCCGCCGCATCCTCGTGCGGCGAGCATAGGCGGCGACGGGCACGTCGTCCGGCGGACCCTCGGGCGCGCCGGGGCCTCAGCCGACCGGGTAGGGCGTGAGCAGCTGGTCGGTGGGCGCGTAGTCGTCGCGCAGCACCTCGGCGCCGTCGACCCAGGCGTCCAGCTCGTCGCCGGTGATCACCCGCCAGTCGAGGTCGCGCTCGGCCATCCGCTCCTCGTAGGCGGCCAGGTCGGGCGCCGAGCCCGACCCGAACGGCGCGTCGGAGGCGAGCGCGACCAGGTTGCCGCCCTCCTCGCGCGCCAGCGCCTCGGGGGTCCCGGCGAGGGCGACGTGGTCGTAGACCTCGGCCAGGGTGGCGACCTCGGCGCGGGCGAAGGCCAGCGGGCCGTGGTCGATGAGGTTCGCGAGGTAGACGCCGTCGGGGCGCAGCACGCGCCGCACGTCGCCCATCGCCTCGGCGGTGGTCAGGTGCCAGGGCACGCTCACGCCCCCGAACGCGTCGCCGACCACGACGTCGCGACTGTCGGTGCCCTGGTCGCGCAGCCCGAGCCGTCCGTCCTCGACGCGGACCTCGACGCCGTCGGGGGTGACGCCGAGGTCGTCGCGGACCACCGCGGCGACGCCCCCGTCGATCTCGGAGACCACGGAGTCGGTGCCCGGCCGGGTCGCGGCGAGGTAGCGCGGCACCGTGAGCGCGCCCGCGCCGAGGTGGTAGGCCGAGAGGGGCTCGCCGGCCGGGGCGAAGACGTCGAGCGCCGAGGCGAGGCCGCGGGTGTAGTCGAAGTCGAGGACCTCGGGGTCGTCGGCGTCGACGTAGGAGTTGTTGACGCCGTCGAGCACCAGGGTGGTGCCGTCGGGGTTCTCCGGGTCGTCGGCGAGCACCACGCAGTGGTACGTCGTCTCCGCGTCGCAGCCGCCCGGCGCGACCACGGCGGCCAGGCCCCCGAGCACGACCAGGGCCGCGGGGAGCCCCACCTGCCGCACGCGGCCCACCCGGACCGCGACGAGCGCCGAGACGGCGACGAGCAGCACGCCGAGCCCGACGAGGATCCAGGTCACCGAGACCGCGGAGACCAGCACGAAGCCCGTCAGCACGGTGCCGACGATCGAGCCCGCCGTCCCGAGGCCCGAGAGGCGGCCCACCACGGTGCCGGTCTCGGCCAGGCTCGACAGCCGCAGCTTGGTCACCATCGGCGTCACCGCCGACAGCAGCGCGCCGGGCACGAAGATCGCGAGCGCGGCGACGGGCACCAGCGCCCCGGACTCCGGCACCGCCCCCGCCAGCCGCACGGTGACCGGGGTCAGCGCGACCACCGCACCCGACACGGCGAGCAGCGGCGCGAGGGTGCGGCGGGGGTCGACCCGGTCGGCGGCCGCACCGCCCGCCCAGCTGCCCACCGCGATCGCGGTCAGCGCGATGCCGATGACCAGCGTGTTGGTCTCCAGCGTCAGCCCCAGGTACGGCGCGAGCAGCCGCAGGGCGACCAGCTCGACGACGAGCACGGCGGCCGAGGAGCCGAAGACCAGCGCGGCCGCGGCGCGCGGCCCCAGCCCGGTCGCGGGCCCGGTCGCGGGCCCGGTCGCGGGCCCGGTCGTGTCGGGGCCGGTCGCGTCGCGACCGCTCACGCCGCGGGCCCGTCCTCGAGCAGGTCGGCGCGGAACGCGTCGACCTCGGCCTGCGGCACGCCGTGCGCGACCAGCCACGCCTCGGCGCCGCCCTGCGCGGCGAGCCCGGCGAGGAAGTCCGCCATCGTGTCCGCCCGCGGGGTCTGGCCCGCCAGGGTCGTGCCCGCCAGCATCGCGTCGTACGGCGGGCGGTCGCGCAGCCGGTCGAGGACGGCGGCCACGGCGGCGGCCGAGTGCGCGTAGTCGGCCACGACCACCTCGGCCGGCACGCCGAGGACGTCGAGCAGCAGGGCCGCGAGGGTGCCGGTGCGGTCCTTGCCGGCGGCGCAGTGGAACAGGGTCGGCCGCTGGGCGGGGTCCATCACCGCGCGGGCGGCGCCGACGACGGTCTCGGGCCGGGTGGCCAGGTAGCCGGCGTACCGCGCGGTCCAGGAGTCACCCTCGGCGGCGACCAGGGGCCAGCGCAGCCAGGTCACGCCGTGGTCGGCCCAGGGCGGGTTCTCGGTCTCGGCCTCGGAGGCGCGGCGCAGGTCGACCACGGAGCGCAGCCCGAGGTCGGCCACCTGGGCGGCCGCGTGGGGGGAGGTCGCGGGGTCCGCGAACCCGGGGTAGGCGCCGCGGAGCACCTGTCCGCGACGGACCCACCGCCCGTCGGCGGCGGGCAGCCCGCCGAGGTCGCGCAGGTTGAGCGCACCGTCGAGCTCGAGGGTCCGCGCGGCGACGAGCTGCTCGGGATCCATGGCCTCAGTGTCGCCGAGGGCCCCAGGGCCCGACGGCGGGGCTCAGCCCGCGAGCCCGGAGACGGCGTAGAAGCCGCGGATGTGACGGTCGACGGCCCGCGCGGCGGCGTCGGGGTCGGCGGCGGCCACCGCGGCGACGACCTCGCGGTGCTCGGCCCGCAGGGTGTCGAGGAGCGCGGACCAGTCGGCCACGTGCGGGATCGCGCCCACGACGTAGGTCTCGATCGACTCGCGCAGCGAGACCATGATCTGGCCGACCAGGCCGTTGCCGGAGCGGGCCGCGAGCGCCACGTGCAGCTGCGCGTCGAGACGCAGGAAGGCGCGGACGTCGAGGTCGGGGTCGTCCATGGCGTCGAGGAGCTCGTGGACCTCGGTGAGGTCGGGGGCCGGCGTGACCCGCGCGGCGGCGGCGACCGCCCAGGTCTCCAGCAGCACGCGGGTCTCCACCACGTCGCGCACGGGGAAGGCCTCGGTCGCGACGTGCAGGCGCAGCGCGGAGCCGAGGGGCGCCGCGGGCTCGGCGATGAGGACGGCGCCCGCGGCGTCGCCGGAGCCGACGGAGCGCCGGACGACGCCCATGGCGGCGAGCACCTGGAGCGCCTCGCGCACCGAGCCCCGCGAGACCCCGAGCTGCTCGGCGAGCGCACGCTCGGCCGGCAACCGCATCCCGACCGTCAGCTCGCGGGAGCGGAGACGGTCCTCCACCCACGCCTGGACGGTCTCGGTCGCGCGCACCCGGCGATCGTAGGCCGGGCCCCCTCCCGGCCGGGCCCGATCGCGGGTACTGTGGTCCGACCACAGCCGACCGGCCCGCGGAGAGCGCATGCGCATCGCCCTGTTCACCACCTGCCTGGCCGACGCGATGTTCCCGCGCGTCCCGATGGCCACCGCCACCGTCCTCGAGCGGCTCGGGCACGAGGTCGTCGTCCCCGAGGCCCAGACCTGCTGCGGCCAGATGCACCTCAACACCGGCTACTGGCGCCTCGGCCACGACGTGGTGCGCCACCACACCGACACCTTCGAGCGGGTGCTCGAGACCTGCGACGCGGTGGTCGCACCGAGCGGGTCGTGCGTCGGCTCGGTGCGGCACCAGCACGGCGCGGTGGCCCGCCGCTACGACGACGCGGCCCTCGCCGAGCGCACCACCGGCGTCGCCGCGCGCACCTACGAGCTCTCCGAGCTGCTCGTCGACGTGCTCGGCGTCACCGACGTCGGGGCCTGGTTCCCCCACCGGGTCACCTACCACCCGACCTGCCACTCGCTGCGGATGCTGCGGGTCGGCGAGAAGCCGGAGCGGCTGCTGCGCGCCGTCGAGGGCCTCGACCTCGTCGAGCTCCCCGGCGCGGAGTCGTGCTGCGGCTTCGGCGGGACCTTCGCGCTCAAGAACGCCCCCACCTCCGGCGCCATGCTCGGCGACAAGATCGACGCGATCGGCGCCACCGGGGCGGAGGTCTGCACGGCCGGCGACTCCTCCTGCCTGATGCACATCGGCGGCGGGCTCGCGCGGCTCGAGACCGGCGCCTCGACGGTGCACCTGGCCGAGATCCTGGCCTCCACCCGCGCCCACCCCTGGACCCCCGGTCCGCGCCGCCGCGGCGCCGTGGCCGCCACCCCCGACGTTGCCCCCGGCCTGTCGACCACGCCGTCGGCCGGCCCGTCCGCGCCGTCGTCCCTGCCGTCCGTCCCGCCGGAGGACCCCGCGCGGGGGCCCGCCGACATCCCGTTCGAGGGAGCACCCCGATGAGCAGCACCTTCCTGGGCATGCCGACCGCCACGGGCTTCGTCCGCGGCGACCGGTCCTTCCCCGACGCCGCCGTCGACGCGCTGGCCGACGACCAGCTCCGGCGCAACCTCGCCCACGCCACCGGCACCATCCGCGCCAAGCGGCTGCGCGCGGTCGCCGAGCTCGACGACTGGGAGGAGCTGCGCCTGGCCGGCGAGGGCGTCAAGGCCGACACCATGGCCCGCCTGCCCGAGCTGCTCGAGGAGCTGGAGCGCAACGTCACCGCCCGCGGCGGCGTCGTCCACTGGGCCCGCGACGGCGAGGAGGCCAACCGGATCGTCACCGACCTCGTCCGTGCCGCGGGCGCGCAGGAGGTGGTGAAGGTCAAGTCGATGGCGACCCAGGAGATCGGCCTCAACGAGCACCTCGAGGCCGAGGGCATCGCCGCGCTCGAGACCGACCTGGCCGAGCTGATCGTGCAGCTCGGGGAGGACCGGCCCAGCCACATCCTCGTGCCCGCGATCCACCGCAACCGCACCGAGATCCGCGACATCTTCCGCCGCTCGATGCCGGGCGCCGACCCGGGGCTGACCGACGAGCCCCGCGAGCTGGCGATGGCCGCGCGGTCCTACCTGCGCCAGAAGTTCCTCACCACCCAGGTCGCGATCTCGGGCGCCAACTTCGCGGCCGCCGACACCGGCACCCTGGCCGTCGTCGAGTCCGAGGGCAACGGCCGGATGTGCCTGACCCTGCCCCGCACGCTGATCACCGTGATGGGCATCGAGAAGGTCGTGCCGAGCTTCGCGGACATGGAGGTCTTCCTCCAGCTGCTGCCCCGCAGCTCGACCGCGGAGCGGATGAACCCCTACACCTCGATGTGGACCGGTGTGACCCCCGGCGACGGGCCCCAGGAGTTCCACCTCGTGCTGCTCGACAACGGACGCAGCCGGGTGCTGGCCGACCCCGAGGGCCGCTCGGCGCTGCACTGCATCCGCTGCAGCGCCTGCCTCAACGTCTGCCCGGTCTACGAGCGGGTCGGCGGCCACGCCTACGGCTCGGTCTACCCGGGGCCGATCGGCGCCGTGCTGTCACCACAGCTGACCGGGCTGGAGGGCAAGACCGACGTCAACGCGAGCCTGCCGTTCGCCTCCACGCTCTGCGGCGCCTGCTTCGACGCCTGCCCGGTGCGCATCGACATCCCCACGATGCTGGTCAAGCTGCGCGCCGACGCGGTCGACGCCGCCGAGGAGGCCGGCGGCCGGCCGAGCGCCGAGGCGCTCGCGATGCGGGCCGCCGCGTCGGCGATGACCCACCCCCGTCGCTGGTCGGCACTGATCGGCGCCGGCCGCCTCGGGTCCTGGAAGAAGGGCGGCTTCCGCCGCCTGCCCGGACCCGGCGCCGGCTGGACCGCCGCCCGCGACATGCCCTCCCCGCCGAGCGCGACCTTCCGACGGCGCTGGCGCGACCGGCGTACGGACGGCACCGGCGGCGCGACCGGGACGGGGGGCGACGCGTGAGCGCGCGCGAGGAGGTGCTGGCCTCCGTACGACGGGCGCTCGGCGACCGTCCGGACCCCGGGCCGCCGCCGCGCGACTACGAGGCCGCGCCGCTGGTCGGGACCGCGGACGCCGACCGGTTCGCCGAGGCGGTCGAGGAGTACGCGGCCCGGGTGCACCGCCTGCCCGCCGGCGCCACCGCGGACGAGGCCGGCGCCCTGGTGCGCTCGCTCGTCGGGGACGCCCCGGCCGTCGTGCCCCACGACCTCCCCGCCCACCTCGTGCCGCCGGGCGCGGTCGTCGACCGCCCCGACGCGCCCCTGGGCGTCGACGAGCTCGACGCGACGACGGCGGTGGTCACCCTCGGCCGCCTCGGCATCGCGGCGACCGGCACCGTCGTCCTCGACGCCGGCGAGGGCCAGGGCCGCCGGGCCGTGACGCTCGTGCCGGACCACCACGTCTGCGTGCTGCGCGCCGACCAGCTCGTCGACACCGTCCCCCAGGCCGTGGCCGCGCTCGACGCCACCCGCCCGCTGACCTTCATCTCCGGCCCCAGCGCCACCAGCGACATCGAGCTCAACCGCGTCGAGGGCGTCCACGGCCCCCGCACCCTCGACGTCGTCCTGCTCGGCTGAGCCCACCCCCACCGGGGCCGCCCGGCCCCGGTGGGCGGCCGGTGGTCGGCCGGTGGTCGGGCGGTGGTCGGGCGGCGGTCGGGATAGTCCCTGACGTTCGGACCCTGAAAGCGGCCGATCCACGGTCACAGCGTCAGGGACTACCCGCCCGGTCAGCCCCGACCACCCAGCGCCCGGTAGTCCCCGACGTACGGACCCCCGAAACGACCGATCCACGGTCACAGCGTCAGGGACTACCCGCCCGGTCAGCCCCGACCACCCAGCGCCCGGTAGTCCCCGACGTACGGACCCCCGAAACGACCGATCCACGGTCACAACGTCAGGGACTACCCGCCCGGTCGACGCCGTTCCCCCACCCGACATTTTGGTATACCGTCTACCGAACACGGTGACCCGGCTCACACCAGGTGGGTACGGCGGCACCAGAACGACGAGGACGGTTCCCCCGCATGTCCGACAACGGCCTGCTCCTGCTCCACACCGGCATCACGATCGTCGGCGTCATCGCGCTGATCGTGGGCCTCAAGATCCACCCGGTCTACTCGCTGCTGGCGGGCATCCTCTACCTCGGCCTCGCCGGGGGCCTGGGGCTCGACGGCACGCTGGAGACCCTGACCACCGGCTTCGGCGGGATCCTCGCCGAGATCGGGTTGCTGATCGCCTTCGGGATCACGCTCGGGACGGCGATGAGCGAGCTGGGCGCGATCGACCGGATCGTCCGCGGCCTGCTGCGGGTCTTCGGCACCACGCGCTCGCCGTACGCGCTGGGCGTCACGGCCGGCACCGCCCTGCAGGCGATCTTCGCGGACGTCATGCTCGTGGTCACCGCGCCCGTCGCGCGGGGCCTGGCCCGCAGAATCGGCCCCACCGGCATCCCCCGCGTCGCCGGCGCGCTCGTCGTCGGCATCCTCACCGGGCTCACGATGATGGTCCCCAGCGTCGGGTCGCTGGCGCTGGCCGGCGTCATCGACATCCCGCTGTGGCGCTACCTGCTCTACGGCACCCTGGTCGGCGTCGTCACCATCGTCACCACGATCTTCGTGCTCAACCTCCTCATCGACCGCACCCGCTTCTGGAACCCCGCGACCGACGAGGACCGCGCCACCTTCGACCGGCTCGACGGCGAGCTGGAGCGCGTCGCCGCGGGCGTCGACGACCAGGGCAGCGTCGCGGGGAGCATCGCGTCGGGCGCCGGGGGCTCCGGCGGCACCACCGGGGTGACCCGGCCCGTGGCCGCCGAGCGCACGGCGTCCGACGGCGACGTCCGCGGGCGCGAGCTCCCGCTGTGGCTGGCGCTCCTGCCGGTCGTCGTGTCGCTGCTCCTGGTGGCCTCCGGCTCGCTGACCGACGTGTTCGGCGTCGAGAACGCCGTGGTCGCCTTCTTCGCGTCCCCGACCATCGCGCTGCTCATCGGCTCCTTCGGCGCGATCACCCTGGTCCGCTTCTCCCGCGGGATGGACGGCGTCAAGCGGGCGCTGGACCGCTCCTTCTCCAACCTCGGCGAGGTGCTGCTGCTGACCGGGCTCGGCGGCTCGCTCGCCGGGCTGGTGCAGGCGACCGGCCTCGGCGACGTCCTCGGCACGTTCTTCGAGTCCAGCGCCGGCCCGCCCATCCTGCTCGCGTGGCTGATCGCCGTCGTGCTGCACGTCGCCATCGGCTCGGTCAGCGTCGCGGCGATCACGGCCGCCGGCATCCTCGGCCCGGTCGCGGCCGCCTCGGGCGTCGACCCGGTCCTGATCGCCCTCGCCGCGGCCTCCGGTGCCCTGTTCCTCATGACCGTGCACAGCAACTTCTTCTGGATGGCCAAGAACCTGCTCGGCCAGACCACGACGGGCGCCGTCAAGATCGTCGGCACCGGCACGTCGGTCGCCTCGGTCGTCGGGCTGCTCGCCACGCTCCTGCTCAGCCTGGTGCTGTGAGGGCCGGCGAGCGCGACCTAGCGCACCTGCGCGTGCCAGGCCGTGGAGTCGGTCGTGCGTCCGGGCAGGTCGTCGACCAGGGTCCACACGAAGCTGTCGTGGCCGTGCGCCGCGAGCGCCGCGAGCACCGCGTCGGCGTCGCCGGACTCGACGGCGTCCAGCAGCACGCGGTGGCGGTGGGCGTTGCCCGCCGCGCCCTCCGCGGGGCCGCGCGCCGCCACGTTGAGCCGCATGCACAGCTGCATCTGCCACTGCAGGCTGCGGTAGGTCTCGACCAGCCGGTCGTGGCCGGCCAGCGCGACCAGCGCGACGTGGAACTCGAAGCCGCGGCGCACCAGGGCCAGGTCCGTGCCGCCCTCGGCGTCCGGCACCTGCTCCGCGGACTCGAGGTCGGCCAGGCGCGCGCGGAGCGCCTCGAGGCGCGCCGGGTCCCGCACCGGCACGCCGAGCCGCACGGCGAGCCGCTCGAGCTCGTCGCGCAGCGTCACGATCTCGAACACGTCGTGGTGCGTGAGCTCCCGCACGGCGACCCCGCCCCGCGGGAGCGCCGCGACCAGGCCCTCGTGCTGGAGGTCCTTCAGCGCCTCCCGCACCGGCGGGCGCGACACCCCGAGCCGCTCGGTGAGCATGCTCTCGACGAGCCGCTGGCCGGGCGCGAGCTCGCCGCCCAGGATCAGCGACCGGATCCGCTCCGTCGCGAGCTGGGCCATGCTCGGCGGCGCCACGATCCGGCCGTCGTCTCCTGCGGACATGCCGTGGACGGTATACCGCCCCACCCCGCCCCCCGTCGTACCGAAGGAGCAGCGTGAGCGACCACCCCCTGTCCGGCGTCACCGTGATCGAGGTCGGCTCGTTCATCGCCGCGCCCTGGGCGACGATGCAGCTGGCCGACCTCGGCGCACGCGTGATCAAGGTCGAGACCCCCGGCACCGGCGACTTCGTGCGCGGCAACGCACCGTACGTCGGCGGCGAGTCCAGCTCGTTCCTGCGGCTCAACCGCGGCAAGGAGTCCGTCGAGCTGGACCTCAAGTCCGACACGGGCCGCGACGCGTTCCGGCGCCTGGTCGCCACCGCCGACGTGCTGGTCGAGAACCTGAGGCCCGGCGCCATGCGCCGCCTCGGCCTCGGGTACGACGACCTGGCCGCCGAGCAGCCCGGCCTCGTCTACGCCTCGGCGTCGGGGTGGGGCCAGGACGGCCCGCTGGCCGACCAGCCGGGCCTCGACATCATGGCCCAGGCGCGCTCGGGGCTGATGAGCATCACCGGCTTCCGGGACGCGGGCCCCGCGAAGGTCGGCGTACCGATCTGCGACCTGGTCTGCGCGATGTACGTCGCCCTCGGCGTCACGGCCGCCCTGCGCGAGCGGGACCGCTCCGGCCGCGGCCAGCACCTCGACGTCTCGCTGCACGAGGCCGGGGTGTCGCTGGGGGTCTGGGAGGCCGGGCGCTGGTTCGGCGACGGCACCGTGCCCGGCCCGCAGGGCTCCGCCCACCAGTCGCAGGCGCCGTACCAGGCCGTCGTGACCGCCGACGGCCACGTCACCGTGGGCGCCAACACCCCCGGGCTGTGGACCCGCTTCTGCGACGCGCTCGGACTGGCCGACCTCGCCGCCGACGAGCGGTTCGCCGACAACGCCGGGCGCATGCGTCACCGCGACGCGCTCGTGGCCGGGATCGAGGCGGTCACCGGCACCCGCGGCACGGCGGACGTCCTGGCCGCCCTCCAGGCGGCCGGCGTGCCGTGCGCCCCGATCCAGACCTACGACCAGGTCTTCACCGACCCGGCCCTCGAGGCGCGCGACTTCTACTGGGACGCCGAGCACCCCACCCTCGGCGACGTCCGCCAGGTCGGCTCCCCCATGCGCTTCTCCCGGACCCCCACCCGTCGCGGCCGCGCGGCCCCGCCGCTCGGCCACGACACCGACGCCGTCCTGGCCGGGCTCGAGCCCTCCACCGGGCCCGGCACCGAGCCCGGCACCGACGCAGTCACCCACGCCGACGCCGACAGAGACGCCGACAGAGACGCAGAGGAGCACGCATGAGCGACGACCTGCACGTCGAGGCGGACGGCGGGGTCCTGCGGGTCACCTTCGACCGCCCCGAGGCCCGCAACGCCATGACCTTCGACATGTACGCCGGGCTGGTCGCGGCCTGCGAGCGCGCGGACGCCGACGACGCGATCCGGGTGATGGTGCTGCGCGGCGCGGGCGGGCGGGCCTTCGTCGCGGGCACCGACATCGCCCAGTTCGCCGGGTTCGACGGCCCCGCCGGCGTCGCCTACGAGGGCCGCATCGACGCCACGATCGGCCGGCTGCTCGCGGTCACGGTGCCGGTGGTGGCGGCGATCGACGGGTTCTGCATCGGCGGTGGCCTGGCGATCGCGTCGGCCGCGGACCTCCGCGTCGCCTCCCGGGACGCCCGCTTCGGCTACCCGATCGCGCGGACGCTCGGCAACACGCTCTCGGCGCGCAGCTACGCGCTCGCCGTGCGGCACCTCGGCGCGGGCCGGGTGATCGACATGATCGCCACCGCCCGGCTCCTCGACGCCGAGGAGGCGTTGACCGCGGGCTTCGTGACGCGGGTCGCCGAGGACGTCACGACGACGACCGAGGAGGTCGTCACCGCGATCCTCGGCCACGCACCGCTGACCCTGTGGTCGGCGAAGGAGCTGCTGCGTCGGCTGCACGCAGCCGCCGGCGTCGTGGAGGACGCCGACGTGCTCGACCGGGTCTACGGCTCCGCCGACTTCGCCGCCGGCGTCGCGGCGTTCACCGCACCGCCCTCGGCGGGGCGGCGCACCTCCCCCGACTGGCAGGGGCGCTGAGGGTCCCCCGTCCCCCGGCGCCCCTGCCGCCCGACGGACGGCCCCCGGCCCGACTCCTCCCCCGTGGGGGTCGTGCGTCGGGGGCTGTCCCCGGGCGCCCGGGGCTCGTACCGTGACGCGCACCACCCGTCGCCGTACCGCAGGGAGCCTGCCGTGGTCTTTCCCGGGACCTTCGCCGCCACCGACCCGACCAAGCCGGCCCTCGTGCAGGCCGACGACGGACGGGTCGTCACCTACGGCGCTCTGGAGCAGCGGTCGGTGCGGCTCGCGAACCACCTGCGTGAGCAGGGCCTCGCGCCCGGCGACAGCGTCGCGTTCATCGCCGAGAACACCCCGGAGGTCTTCGAGGTCTACTGGGCGGCCCTGCGCTCCGGGCTCTACGTCACCGGCGTCAACCACCACCTGACGCCGGACGAGGCGGCGTACATCCTCACCGACTGCGGCGCCCGCGCGCTGGTCGGGACCGGTGAGCACGCCGACCTCGTCACCGCGGTCGCCGAGCTCGTGCCGGGCCTCGAGGTGCGGCTCGCGTTCGAGGGGCCGGTGCGCGGCTTCGACGACTACGAGGAGGCGCTCGCCGCCGCCTCGCCGGTCGCGCCGGCCGACCAGCCGCGCGGCACCGACATGCTCTACTCGTCGGGCACCACCGGGCGGCCCAAGGGCGTCAAGGCCCCGCTGCCCCCGCGGCAGGTCGACGAGCCCGGCGACATGCTGGCCGCCGTCTTCGGCCCCCTCTACGGCTTCGACGCCGACACGGTCTACTACTCCGCCGCCCCGACGTACCACGCGGCGCCGCTGCGATTCGGCGGGATGGTGTCGATGTTCGGCGGCACGCTGGTGATGTCGCGGCGCTTCGATGCGGAGACCTCGCTGGGGATGATCGAGCAGCACCGGGTCACCCACAGCCAGTGGGTGCCGACGATGTTCGTGCGGATGCTCAAGCTGGACGACGAGGTCCGCGAGCAGTACGACGTGTCGTCCCTGCGCGTCGCGATCCACGCCGCCGCGCCCTGCCCGGTGGAGGTCAAGCAGCGGATGATCGACTGGTGGGGACCGATCCTCTACGAGTACTACTCCTCCACCGAGGCCAACGGGATCACCCTGATCGGACCCGAGGACTGGCTGGCCCACCCCGGGTCGGTGGGCCGGGCCGCGCTCGGTGTGATCCGGGTCTGCGGGCCCGACAGCACCGAGCTGGCGACCGGCGAGACGGGGACCGTGTACTTCGAGCGCGACGAGCTGCCCTTCACCTACCACCGCGACCCGGAGCGGACCGCCGCCGTCACGCACCCCGCGCACCCGACCTGGACCACGACCGGCGACATCGGTCACGTCGACGACGAGGGCTTCCTCTACCTCACCGACCGCACGGCGTTCACGATCATCTCGGGCGGGGTCAACGTCTACCCGCAGGAGATCGAGAACGCCCTCGCGCTGCACCCGGCGATCCTCGACGTCGCCGTCGTCGGCGTGCCGGACGACGACCTGGGCCAGGCGGTGAAGGCGTTCGTGCAGCCCGTGGCCGACGCGACCCCCTCCGAGACCCTGGCCGCGGAGATCCTGGCCTCGCTCGAGGGCACCCTCGCGCGCTACAAGATCCCCCGCACCGTCGAGTTCGTCGACGCACTGCCGCGCACCGCCACCGGCAAGCTGGCGAAGGGCCGCCTCGTCGAGGCGCAGCGTCGCGGCTGACCCCACCACCGGCCGAGTCGGCGCAAGGTCCCGCCGTAGGACGGCCGAGTCGGCGCAAGATCCCGCCGTACGACGGCCGAGTCGGCGCAAGCTCCCGCCGTACGACCGCCGAGTCGGCGCAAGCTCCCGCCGTACGACCGCCGAGTCGGCGCAAGCTCCCGCCGTACGACGGCCGAGTCGGCGCGAAGTCACCTCGCGCCTGGGGAGTTCGCGACGACTCGGCGGCCAGGGCGAAGGAGTTCGCGACGCCTCGGCGGTCAGGGCGAGGGAGCTCGTGACGCCTCGGCGGTCAGGGCGAGGGAGTTCGCGACGCCTCGGCGGTCAGGGGTGCAGGAGGGTGATGCCCGCCCGGCGGCCGGGGGCGTCGAAGCCGACCAGCTCGTCGGGCCCCGCGGCCAGGTCGAGCTCGGCGGTGACGAGGCGGGCGACGTCGAGGGTGCCGTCGGCGACCATCGCCAGCAGGGCCGGGTAGTCGGGCGCCGGCATGCCGTGGCTGCCGTGGACCACGAGCTCGCGGGCGACGACGAGCCCCATCGGCAGGGCGGTCGAGGCCGCGTCACCGAGCAGCAGGCCCACCTGCACGTGGCGGCCGCGGGGACGCAGGGAGGCGACGGAGGCCGCCGCGATCGCCGGGTGGCCGACGGCGTCGAGGGAGACCGCGACGTCGTCGCCGGTGAGCTCGCGCAGCGACCCCGCCACGTCGTCGTGCGCCGTGGGGTCGAGGACCGTCGCGGCGCCGAGGTCCGCGGCCAGCGACCGGGCGGCCGGGTCCGGGTCGAGCGCGACGACGCGGGCGCCGAGGGCGGCGGCGACCATGACGGCGGACAGGCCGACGCCGCCGCAGCCGTGCACCGCGACCCAGTCGCCGGGCGCGGGGGCGCCGTGGGTGCGCACGGCCCGCGCGGCCGTCGCGAAGCGGCAACCGAGCGCCGCCGCCGAGGCCGCCGGCACCGCGTCGGGCAGGCGGACGAGGTTGGCCCCGGCGTGGGGCACGGCCACGAGCTCGGCCCACGACCCGTCACGGGTGAAGCCGGGCTGCTGCTGGTCGGGGCAGACGTGCTGGTCGCCGGCCGCGCACCAGCGGCAGCGCCCGCAGCCGAGGACGAACGGCACGGTGACCCGGTCGCCCTCCGCCCAGCCGCGCACGTCGGGCCCGACGGCGGTGAGCGTCCCGGCGTACTCGTGGCCCGGGACCATCGGGACCGGCACCGGGTCGTGCCCGCGCCACGCGTGGTGGTCCGACCCGCAGACGCCGGTGGCCTCGACGCGGACGACCACGCCGTCCTCGGGGCACGCCGGCTCGGGCAGCTCGACCAGCGCCGGGCGGGCGCCGTACGCGTCGTAGCGGACCGCCCGCATCAGCGCGTCGGCCCGGAGCGCTCGTCGTCGATGCGCTCGGAGATCCGCTCCGCGACCCGCCGCACGGCGGCGAGGTCGTCACGGTCGACGGCGTCGACGACGAGCGAGCGCACGTGGACGACGTGGTCGGGCGCGGCGCCCGCGATGAGGGCCAGGCCCTCGTCGGTGAGCGTCGCCGCGGTCCGGCGGCCGGTGCCGGGGATCCGCTCGCGGCGCACGAGGCCGCGCGACTCCATCCGCGAGACCACGTGGGACAGCCGCGACAGCGACGCGGCCGTGAGGTCGGCGAGCTCGCTCATCTGCAGGGTGCGGTCGTCGGTCTCGGAGAGCATCGCGATGACGAGGTACTCGAAGAACGTCACCCCCGCCTCGCGCTGCAGCTGGGTGTCCAGGGTCGCGGGCAGACGCAGCATCGTGCGGACCAGGGCGACCCAGGCGCCGCGCTCGTCCGGGTCCAGCCACGGGGTGTCGTCGGGCACGGGCGCCAACCTACTCATGCCGCCCCTTGCGGGGCAGCGGGTCGCGGCGTACCGTTGTTGACACATCAACATCACCTGGAGCGCCCTCGTGTCCCACCCCATGGATCCCACCCCCGCCGCCGCGGCCTACGACGCGTTCCTGCGCGACACCGCGCCCGCGAGCCGCGACCACGCCCTGTGGACGCCCGAGGACGGCGCCCTGCCGGCGCTGTTCCTGTCCCACGGCGCGCCTCCGCTCTACGACGACGCCCACTGGATCGACCAGCTCCACGGCTGGGCCCGCGACCTGCCCAAGCCGAGGGCCGTGCTCATCGTGAGCGCGCACTGGGAGTCCGCCCCGCTGGCGATCTCCTCACCCACCGCGGGCACGCCCCTGGTCTACGACTTCTCCGGCTTCCACCGCCGCTTCTTCGAGTTCTCCTACGCCACTCCCGACGCGACCTGGCTCGCCGAGCAGGTCGTCGGGCTGCTGCCGGACCGGGAGACGGTGCACGTCACCGGTCGCGGGCTCGACCACGGCGCGTGGGTGCCGCTGTCGGTGATGTACCCCCACGCCGACGTGCCCGTGATCCAGATGAGCATGCCCACCCACGACCCCGCCCGGCTCGCCGACATCGGGCGGCGGCTGCGGGCCCTGCGCGAGCAGGGCGTCCTCGTCGTCGGGTCCGGCTACGGCACCCACGGGCTGCCCTTCCTCACCCGCGAGATGGTCGTCGACAACGCCGTGCCGGGCTGGTCGTCGGAGTTCGACGCCTGGACCGCCGAGGCGCTCGCCGACGTCGACTGGGACCGCCTCACCCGGTACGCCGAGGCGCCGGGCATGCCCTACGCGCACCCCACGGTGGAGCACTTCACGCCGATGTTCGTGACCCTCGGCGCGGCCGACGGCCCGGCGGTCCCGACCACCGTCATCGACGACTACTCGTTCGGCCTGTCGAAGCGCTCCTTCCAGATCGCCTGAGCCCGGGTCGCGGCCCGTCGCCGGTCGGCGGCGGGTCGGCGGCGGGTCGGCGGCGGGGCGGCGGCGGGGCGGCGGTGGGCGGGGCTCAGCCCCTCCAGTGCCGGTGCACCCGCGCCACGGCCGGGTCGGGGGCGGACCCTGCCGCCACCACCACCGCGTCGAGCCCCGGCTCCCCGCGCCGCGCGCAGTCGGCGGCGACCAGGTCGAGCAGCCGCCCCAGGCCCACCGCCGGGTAGGGAAGCGCGAGGTCGCGCACGAGCGCCCCGTAGGTGGTGGTCTCCCCCGCCCGCGCCAGGCCGAGCAGGTGCGCGCGGACCCGGGGCAGGCAGGCGGCCGCCCTCTCGGTCACCCGCACCCGGCGCCCGTCGGGGGTCTCGACCGTCTCCCCCGTCGTCAGCCCGGGCCCGGGTCCACCCGCCGCCGTCGTGCCGCTCGTCGGGTCCGTCGCCGGTGCTGTCGGTGTCGTCGGTGTCGTGCCGCTGGTCGTCTCCATGGGAGAGATCCTCGGTCCGGTCACCGACGGCCCGCGGCGGCTCTCCACAGCCGCCGCCCGGCGCGTGGGGTGGGGACGCCGGGTGGCCCACGACCCCGGCCGTCGGTCGCGGACTACCCGGCGCGGACCCGGCGTTGAGGTCGGTGTGGAGACGTACGACGCGGTGGTGGTCGGGGCGGGACAGGCCGGGCTGTCGGCGTCGTACCACCTGCGTCGGCTCGGGCTCTCCCACGTCGTCCTCGACGCCGACGCGGCCCCGGGCGGGGCGTGGCAGCACCGCTGGGACTCGCTGGCGATGCAGGACGTCCACGGGGTGGCCGCGCTGCCGGGGGTCGACCCGCCCCTCGGCGAGGACGGCGGTCCGCCGTCCGGCCGGGCCAACCGCGTCGTCCCGGCGTACTTCGCCGACTACGAGCGTCGCTTCGAGCTGCCGGTCGTGCGACCGGTCGCCGTCGACGAGGTCGTCTCCGACGACGAGCTGCTCGTGACCCGCGCCGGGGACCGCACGTGGCGCTCGCGGGCCCTGGTCAACGCGACCGGCACGTGGACGCGGCCGTTCGTCCCGTCGTACCCGGGGATGGCGACGTTCGCCGGCCGCCAGCTGCACACGGCCGACTACCGCGGGCCCGGGGAGATGGCCGGGCGACGCGTGGTCGTCGTCGGGGGCGGGGCCTCCGCGGTCCAGCTGCTCGGCGAGGTCGCGCCGGTCGCCGCCGCGACGCTCTGGGTGACCCGGCGTCCCCCGGTGTGGCGCAGGGACGACTTCGACGCCGAGGCCGGCCGGGCCGCGGTGGCCATGGTCGAGGACCGCGTACGACGGGGCCTGCCCCCGCGCAGCGTCGTCAGCGTCACCGGTCTCGCCCTCCGCGACCAGGAGCGGGCCGCCGAGCGGCTCGGCGCCTACGAGCGGCACCCGGTGTTCGCGCGGCTCGACCGCGACGGCGTCGTGTGGGACGACGGCGACCGCTGGGACGCCGACGTGGTGCTCTGGGCGACCGGCTTCCGGCCCGCGGTGGCCCACCTCGCGCCGCTCGGCCTGCGGTCGCCCGCCGGCGGGATCCGACTCGACGGCACCACCGCCGTGGCGGACCCGCGGGTGCAGCTGGTCGGCTACGGCCCCTCGGCCAGCACGATCGGCGCCAACCGCGCCGGCCGGGTCGCGGCGCGCGCGGTCGCCGCGCGGGTCGCCGCCCGGGAGCCGGCCGCAGCCCTGACGGGGACGGCCTAGACCAACGGGTCCGCCGAGCCGAGCCGCCACACGGCCACGCCGTGCAGCCCGAGGCGGTCCGCGAGCCGCACGCGGGTGCGGTAGGAGCGGCCGTCGGACCACCGGATCCGGGTGCCGTCGCGCAGCACGACGGACCACTCGGCGCTGTCGGCGTGCCAGCGCGGGCGGACCCCGTCGCGCTCGGCCAGGCGCCGGGCGCCGGCCGGGGTGAGGGTGCGGCCGGTACCGCGACGGGGCCAGGTGTAGCCGTAGCCCGCGACCCCGAGGTCGAGCCGGGCCGGGTCGACGTGCTCCGAGGCGGCCTCGACGACCCGGCGCTGCCAGCGCAGGTCGCCGATCGGGCCGGCGCCGGACCAGGTCGGGCCGTGGAGGTCGTAGGTCATCAGCACGACGACGTCGGCCGCGCGGCCGAGGCCGCCGAGGTGGTAACCGCGCTGACGGTACTGGCGGGTGGAGGTGGCCGCGCTGACGTCGACGGAGACGGTGGAGGTCTGCGGGAGCGCGGCGTCGACGGCCTCGACGAAGTCGGTCAGGCCCGCGGCGTCGCTCGCGCGGACCCGCTCCAGGTCGACGTTGACGCCGCCCCAGCCGCCGTCGGTGGCGCGGTCGGCGACCTGGCGGGCCACGGCCGCGACGTGGTCCGGGTCGCCGAGCAGCCGGTGGACCGCCCGGGGGTCGAAGTCCTCCAGGCGGTTGCTGTAGTTGCTGACGACGAGCTCCGTGGCCAGGCCTCGCGCCTCGGCAGCGGCGCGGACCCGCGCCATGTCGGGGGTCGTCGGCGCGACCGAGTCGCCCGCGGCCCGCAGCCCGACGCCGGCCACCGTCACCGTGTCGAGCACGTCCGCGTCGCGGTCGAGCGTGCCGTTCCTCAGGCTGCCGAGGGCGAAGCCGGTGACGGCCAGGTCCGCGGTGTCCACCGGGGCCGCCGACCCCGCGACCGCAGCGACCGCCGTGGGTACGGCGGTCGTGGCGGCCGTCCCGGCGACGGTGGCGAGGGCGAGGAGGGCCGCGGCGGCGGGGCGGAGGAGGCGCACGGGGTCACGATAGGCCGCGCGCCGGGACCGTCCCACCGGTCTGGTCCGGTGACATCACCGTTCGGCCTCGACGTCCGGTCGCAGCGCCTACCGTGGGCGGATGGTCACGACTCCTCCCCGTGATGCCGCCCGTGACGCCGCCCGTGACGCCGCCGCCGGCTGGTGGCTCGACGTCGTCCTGGCGGTGGTGCTGCTGGGCGCCACCGTCAGCTGGTCGGCCTACCTGGTCGCGGGGGCGTCGGTGCTCGACCTCGTCGTCGTGATGGTCCTCCTGCTGGCCGCCGCGGCGTACGGCTGCCACGGCGTCGCCGACCTCAGGGGCGCACGAGGATCCGCACCGGGCTCCCCTCACGCTCCTTCAGCACCCGGATGCCCTCCGCCACGTCCTCGAGGTCCACGACGCCGCTGATGGAGCGCGACAGGTCCAGCCGACCGGTCGAGACCAGGCGCGCGAGGACCCCGATGTCCGCGACGTCGTAGCCGAGGTGGCCGCGCACCTGGGTGCGTCCGAGGTTGAACAGCATGCTCGAGCCCAGGGACATCTCCTCGGCGCTCATGCCGACGCCGACCAGGCGGCCGCCGTTGCCGAGGGAGGCGAGGGCCTGCTCGAAGGTCACCGCGAGCCCCACGGCGTCGAACGCCGCGTCGAGTCCCTCCCCACCGGTGACCTCGAGGATCCGCGCCGCCAGGTCGGGGTCGCGGGAGTCCAGGGCCAGGTCGGCGCCGAGGTCCAGCGCCCGCTGTCGCACCACGGGGTCGAGGTCGACGGCGACGATCGGGGTCGCACCGACGAGGCGCGCGATCTGCACCACGTGGGTGCCGACGCCGCCGGCGCCCCAGACACCGACGGACTCCCCCACCCGCAGGTCCGCGGTGTGCACCACGGCCCCGTACGGCGTGGAGACGGCGTCGGCGAGGATCGCCGCCTGCTCCATCGAGACGCCGTCGGGGATCCGGGTCAGCCCGAGGGCCTGGGCGAGGGTGTACTGCGCCCACGCGCCGTCGTAGGCGAAGGCCATGAGCGCGAGCGCGGTGCACCGGCCGTACTGCGCGCGGCGGCAGGCCGCGCAGCGGCCGCAGGGGCGACCGGCGGCGGGCACGACCCGGTCGCCGACCGCCCAGCCCTCGACGCCGGGGCCGAGCGCGGCGATGGTCCCCGACGCCTCGTGACCCTGGGTGATCACGGGCGGGCCCATGGCCGGGAAGGTGCCGTCGAGCAGCGACAGGTCGGAGTGGCAGATCCCGCAGAACGCGACCTCGATCAGCACCTCGCCCGGGCCGGGCTCGGGCACGGCGACGTCGGTGACCTCGAAGGTGAGGGTCGCGGTGTCGAGGCGCTGCGCGCGCATCGTGGCGGGGAGGGTGGTGGGCGTCGTGGTGGGCACGGTCGCGGGCATCAGACCGCCACCTCCCGGCGCGCGCTGCCCCCGGCCCGGTCGGCGGCGCCGTCCGGGAGGTCGCCGTACGCCGTGGTGCGCAGGTCGCGGCGGAGGTTGGCGCGCATCGTGGTGAGCGAGTCCAGGACGTAGTTCTGGCGCACCCGCCACGGCCCGGAGTCCCCCTGGCGCGGGAAGGCGTCGATCGAGCGCTGGACGTAGCCGGCGGCGAGGTCGAGCAGCGGGCGCTCGGTCAGGTCGCGGTCGGGCGACGGCTCGACCGTCGCGGCGCCGGTGTCGGCCATCCACCGCAGCACCTTGGTGACGAGCCGGTGCGAGAGGTCGGCGCGCAGCGTCCAGGAGGCGTTGGTGTAGCCGATGCAGACCGCGAAGTTCGGCACGCCGGTCATCATCGCTCCCTGCCAGACGAACTGCTCCGAGAGCGGCACGCGCTCGCCGTCGACGTGCGGCTCGATGCCGCCGAAGGCGAGCAGCTGGAGGCCGGTCGCGGTGACGACGACGTCGGCGGGCAGCACGCGACCGGAGGCGAGCCGGACGCCCTCGGGCACGAAGGTGTCGATGGTGTCGGTGACGACCTCGGCGTCGCCCGCCGTGATGGCCTTGAAGAGGTCGGCGCTCGGCACCGCGCACAGGCGCTGGTCCCACGGGTCGTACGACGGGGTGAAGTGGTCGGCGACCAGCTGCGGGTCGCCGAGGATCTTCGTCGTCATCGACGTCAGCAGGGACCGCGCGCGGTCGGGGTAGCGGCGGCAGAACTGGTAGAAGGCCGTGCCGAAGGTGATGTTCTTGGCGC
This sequence comes from Nocardioides lentus, assembly GCF_039529515.1. NCBI lineage: Bacteria > Bacillati > Actinomycetota > Actinomycetes > Propionibacteriales > Nocardioidaceae > Nocardioides > Nocardioides lentus. Next base: position 151,129 of record NZ_BAAAMY010000004.1, on the reverse strand, counting down.
GCACGAGCCGGTGCGCGAGCCGGGCGGGCAGCACCGCGCGGAGCCGGTCGGCGGTCGCGTCGCGGCTCGGCACGGCGCTGATCCAGGTGGGGCTGCGCTGCAGCATCGTCACGTGCGCGGCCCGGCGCACGCCGGTGGTCTCGTCGTCGCGGACCATCGAGGGGACAAGGGTGACCGCGGTGGCACCGGAGCCGACGACGACGACGCGCTGCCCGGCGTAGTCGAGGTCGGCGGGCCAGAACTGCGGGTGCACGACGGTGCCGGCGAAGTCCTCGAGCCCCGGCAGCGCGGGGGTGTAGGTCTCGTCGTAGTCGTAGTAGCCGGCGCAGGAGTAGAGGAAGTCGCAGGTCATCGCGACCTCCTCGCCGTCGCGCCGCAGGGTGAGGTGCCAGCGGGCCTCGGCGGTGACGAAGTCCGCGGCCACGACCTTGGTGCCGTAGCGGATGCGCTCGTCGATGCCGAACTCCGCGGCGGTCTCCTGGATGTAGCGCAGGATCGTGGGGCCGTCGGCGATCGACTTCGGCTCGCGCCAGGGCTTGAACTCGTAGCCGAGGGTGAACATGTCGGAGTCGGAGCGGACACCCGGGTAGCTGAAGAGGTCCCACGTGCCGCCCATGGCCTCGCGTGACTCCAGGATCAGGTAGTCGCGGTCGGCGACCTCGGTCTGGAGCCGGTAGCCGGCGCCGATGCCGGACAGGCCGGCGCCGACGACGACGACGCCGACGTGGTCGGGCAGGGTCTCGCGTGTCGTGCTCATGCTCCCATCCTGGCGCGGCGCGACGCCTCGTTCTTGATCGAGCGCGACACATGGTTGATCCTGGACGACATGCTCCCCGCCGGTCACAGCGTCATCCGCTCCGCCGGGCTGCGCGGCTTCCGCGCGGTCGTGACCGAGCTGGGCGGCGACGCCGACGACCTCGCCCGGCAGGCCCGCCTCGACCCGGCCGCGCTGGACACCGACGACCTGCTCGTCGACGACGTCGCGGTCGCCACGGTGCTGGAGCTGGCGGCCGACGAGCTGGGGCGCGGCGACCTCGGGCTCCGCGTCGCGGAGCGGCAGGACCTGTCGATGCTGGGTGCGCTCGCGCTCGCCATCGAGAGCTCGCCGACCGTGGCGGACGCGGTGGCGTGCACCTCGCGCTACCTGTTCGTGCACGCCCCGGCGATGCGCATCACCGTCGTCGACGACCCCGAGGGCGTGGCCGGCGTGGACGGCCTGCGCTACGACCTCACCGCGCCCGGCCTCACCCCTCCCCCGCAGGGCACGACGCTCAGCCTCGGCACGCTGCACCGGATCATCCGGTCGCTGGTCGGCGGCGGCTACGGCCTGCGCAGCGTCGACCTCCCGCACCCGCCGGCCGCGCCGCGCGCGGCGTACGAGGACTTCTTCGGCGCCCGGGTGCGCTTCGACCGCCCCTCGGCCCTGCTGCGGATGCCGTCGAGCCTCGGCGCGCTGCCGCTGGCCGGGCGTGACGACACCCTGCGCCGGGTCGCGCTCGAGCACCTGGACCGGCAGGTGCCGGCCTCCGGGGACGCCGTGACCCCGCGCGTGCGCGGCGCGGTGCAGCAGCTGCTCGGCACGGGCGCCCCGGAGGTCGGCCAGGTGGCGCGGCTGCTGGGCGTGCACCCCCGCACGCTGCAGCGGCGGCTCGCCGAGGAGCGGACGAGCTTCACCGCCGTGCTCGACGACGTCCGACGCCAGGAGACGCACCGCTACCTCACGACGACCGACCTCCCCCTCGCGCAGGTGGCCCGCCTCGTCGGCGTCGCGGAGCAGGCCGTGCTGACCCGCCTGGCGCGCCGGTGGTGGGGCCGCACCCCGGCCGTCGTCCGGCGTGGGGCGCGGGCCGCTCAGTCGTAGGTCGCGAAGATCTGGGCCAGGAGCCCGTCGACGCAGCGGCAGGCCTCGAGCCGCCACACCGCACCCTCGCCGTCGGGCTCACGCCAGCTCGCCAGGGCGCCCTGGTCCTGCAGGTGCGCGTCGCGGGACATCTCCGTCAGCAGCGCGGCCTCGACGTGGGCCTCGGCCGGCACCCCCCACCGCTCGTACGCCGTGCCCGAGGCCGCGTCCACCGCCCCGGCCGCCGTGTCGAACGTCGGCCGCGGCGTCGGGTAGGGCAGCGCGAACGGGCCGCCCAGGTCCTCGGGCGCCTCCCCGATCACCGACTGCCAGACGTGGAAGTGCACGGGGCCCCCGTCCCTGGATGGTCCCTGGATGTGCGGTTCCGGTCCGGTGCCCAGACGGGGCCCCCGCCAGACGTGAGCGGCGCTAGCGTGCCTCCGGAGCGCCCGTCCGGACCTGAGGAGAAGCCCGTGAGGATCACTGCCGCCGTCGTCCCCGGCGAGGGACAGCCCCTCGAGATGCGCGAGCTCGAGCTCGACGACCCCCGGCCCGGCGAGGTGCGGGTCAGGCTGAGGGCCAGCGGGATCTGCCACACCGACGCGATCGTGCGCGACCAGTGGTACGACGTGCCGCTGCCGGCGGTGCTGGGCCACGAGGGCGCGGGGGTCGTGGAGGCCGTCGGCGACGGGGTCACGACGGTCGCGGTCGGCGACCACGTGGTCATGAGCTTCGCCAGCTGTGGCACCTGCCGGCTGTGCCTGACCGGTCACCCGGCCTACTGCGCGACCTTCTACGAGCTGAACTTCGGTGGGCGCCGCACCGACGGCTCCACCGCGTTCACCGGCGGCGACGGCGAGGCCGTGTCGTCGCACTTCTTCGGACAGTCGTCGTTCGCGACGCACGCCAACGTCTACGAGCGGTGCCTGGTGACCGTCCCCGCGTCGGCCCCGCTCGAGCTCCTCGCGCCCCTGGGCTGCGGCATCCAGACCGGCGCCGGCGCCGTCCTGAACCGCCTGGACCCGCCGGCCGGCTCCAGCGTCGTCGTCTTCGGCGCCGGGGCGGTGGGCCTCGCGGCCGTGCTCGCCGCGGTGGTCGCGGACGCGACCACGATCGTCGCCGTCGACGTGGTGGGCTCGCGGCTCGCGCTGGCCCGCGAGCTGGGCGCGACCCACACGGTCGACCCTCGCGAGGAGGACGCGGTGGAGCGGATCCGGGAGATCACCGGCGGGGGCGCCGACTTCGCGCTCGACACCACCGGTGTCCCGACGGTCTTCCGCCAGCTGTCGGACTGCCTCGGCGTCCTCGGCCAGGGCGCGATGGTCGGCGCGACGACACCGGGCACCGAGGGGACCGTCGACATCGGGACCACCCTGCTGTCGGGGCAGACGCTCCACATGGTCATCGAGGGCGACTCGGTGCCGCAGAGCTTCATCCCGCGCCTGATCGACCTGTACGAGCAGGGACGCTTCCCCTTCGACCGGCTGGTGAGGACCTACGACTTCGACGCCATCAACGACGGCTTCGCCGACAGCGAGTCCGGTGAGGTCCTGAAGCCCGTCGTGGTCTTCGCCGACTGAGGCCCCCCGACACCGACGAGGGCGCGAGGACCTAGGTCCCCACGACGACGGACTCGCGGCGCTGAGCGGGGGCGGGTCGCCGCGACGATCCTCGAGGGGCCCGGACCTCACCGGGCCCGACGGACGAGGAGCCCCCGTGGACAGGTGGACACCCCGGACGCGCTACGAGGAGATCTCCCCCGAGCGCTGCTGGCCCCTGCTGGAGTCGCAGCAGGTGGGCCGGCTGGTCTGGAACGGGCAGGAGGGCTTGTCGGTGGCCACCATGAACTACGCCGTCGACGACCTCACGGTGCTGCTGCGGACCCTGCCGTACGGCACCGTCGCCCGCGAGTGCGACGACCGGCCCGTGGCCTTCCAGGTCGACCACGCCGAGCCCACCACCCGCACCGGCTGGAGCGTGCTGGTGCGCGGCCGCGCGTTCTTCGACGACGAGGACGAGATCCCCCGCGAGGCGGTCGACGTGTGGCCGGACGGCTCACGCGTCCTGAGGCTCCGCGTCGTGCCGCGGCAGGTCACGGGCCGGCGTCTGGTGCTGGTCGGCGCGGACCGGCGCCCCGCGCTGCTGGCCTGAGCGTCTCGCGGCGCGACCGCGCGCGGATCCGCCGACGACGCACGAGGTGGACGACCACCAGCAGCACCACGAGCGCCAGCGCCGAGATCCCGGCGTACTGCTGGAAGGACTCCACCAGCCCGACCGCGCTCTCCCCCACGGCGTAGCCGAGCGTGAGGGTCCCGGCCGCGGCCAGGGTCACGCCGATCAGGTTCAGCACGAGAAAGACGGGGAGCCGCATGCCCCCGGCCCCCGCCACCGCGTAGGACAGCTGGGTCGGCACGGGCAGGAACTTGGCCAGCACCACCCCGGCCGGTCCCAGCCGGTGCATCGCCCGGTGGGCCCGCTCGGCCCGTGCCGCCGCACGACCGGGATCGCCCCGCGGCGTCAGCATCGCGAGCGCACGGTCGCCCCACCGCCGACCGGCGGCCCAGTAGAGCCAGTCGGTCAGCACCCACAGCGGCACGGTGACGGCGAGGGCGAGGGCCCACGGCACGTCACCCACCCGGATCCGGGCTCCCAGGACGACCTCGGCGACCGTCGACCCGCTCAGCAGGGTGAGCAGCAGCGGGTTCGGGCCGATCAGCAGCGGGATCAGGGGCAGCATCGCGAGGCCGTAGAGCGTGCGGACCACGATCGCGGCGACGAGCGCCCGGTCGACCCGGCGGTCGCGCGACGACCGCGCGCGCTCGGGGGTGGAGGTCACCCGTCCATGGTGACCGAGGCGTGGCTACCGGCTCCGTGGCCGCACGCCGGCGAGGACCGGCAGGTCGAGCCCGTGCCGGTCCCCCGAGCCGAGCCGGACCACCGCCACGCGCCCGCCCCCTCCCCGCTCCTTCTCCCGCCCCGCTCCTCGCGGCGTGGCTCCACCGTGGCCCGTCGGACGAGGCCGATCAGGGCCGTGGTCCCGGCCCGCCGGGTGACCTTCGGCCCGTGCGTCGGCGAGCCGCCGGGGCGAGCCTGGGGGCAGGGGGACCACGGGCGTCCAGGAGGATCCATGACCACCACCCGCCACCCACGACCGCGGGACCGCGACGGCGCCCCGGCGCCCGCCGGCTCGGGGCCCGGCCCGGCCCAGCGCCTCCCCGACACCGGCGTCGTCGTCGGCGTCGACGCGGGGCGGGACCCGGTGCCGCCGACCGGCCCGGCGTCCGGCCGTCCGGTGGGTGCCCCGGCCTGGGCGGCCGCCGAGGCCGCGACCTCGGGACACGGGCTGCTCCTGCTCGCCGCCTGCCGCCCGGACGCCCCCCTCCCGCCGACGTTCGGCGACCAGGCGACGCCCTACGTCGAGCCCGACCGCGTACGGGCGACCGCCGAGCTGGAGCGCCTGGCGCGCGCGATGCGCGAGGGCCGCGACGGGCCCGCACGGGGCGCTCCTGCCGTCACCACCGCGGTGGTCCCCGGACGGGCCGCCGAGGTGATCCTGACCAGCGGCCGGGAGGCGCGGCTGGTCGTCGTCGGCCAGCGCCGCCTCGGGGCCGTACGACGGTGGGCCGAGGGCAGCACCTCGCTGACGGTGGCCTCGCGCAGCCCCGTGCCGGTCGTCGTCGTGCCCGACGACTGGCCGCTGCCCGGGGACCACGACACCACCGACCCGGTGGCGGTCGGCGTGGACCTGCGCCCCGGGGACCTGCGGTCCGGCCCGGCGGGGGCGCCGGGCCGCCACGTCCGCCACCCCCGCCTCGAGCGGGCCGCGGCGAGCATCGCGGTGGCCGCGTCGTTCGCCTCCCGCCGCGGTGTCGCGCTGCGGGTCGTCAGCACCTGGGACGCCCCCGAGGAGATCGGCTGGGCGACCACGTACCGGATCGTGACCGACGAGCGGCGGACCGCGGACCTGCACGACTGGCTCGCCGGGCTCCGCGCCGTGCCGCCCGACCTCGAGGTGCGCGTCGAGGTGAGCACCGGCCGGGCCTCGGAGCACCTCCTCGCCGCAGCCGCCACGAGCGGGCTCACCGTGATCGGTCGACGGTCCGGCGTCCTGGGGCCCGCCGGTCCCCGGCTCGGGGCGGTGGCGCGGGCCCTCCTGCGTCACACCCCCGCTCCGGTCGCGGTCGTCCCCCATCACGACGGCGGCTGATCCTCCTCGCCCGGCTGATCCTCCTCGCCCGGTGGGACCGGCCCGCGGTCCCGGGCGACGTCGACCTCGTCCTGGAGCCCCACAGGACGGTCGGCCGCCTCCCGGCCACCGGGCACCTGCGCGAGCCTCCCGACCAGGCCGCGCGTGGACGCGGCGGCGCTCAGCACGCCCACGGGGCCACGGACGCCTCGTCGGCCCCGGACCGCAGGTGCGGGTCGAACCCGAGGGCGCGAGCGGCGTCGTCGGCACCGGCCGTGTGCTCCTCGAGGACGGCGAGCGCCGCAGCGTCGCGCTGCGCGCCCGGCGCCGGCGCGTGCGGGTCCCGCCAGGGCGGCGGCGTCCAGCGCAGGGGGTCGTGGGTCGCGAGGATCGAGGAGCGCATCGCGAGCCGCGCCTCGAGCCCGTCGACGACCGACTCGCCCCGCTGCCGCAGGTCGGCGTCGTCGGACGTGCTGAGCGCGCGTCCCGCCGCCAGCACCCACCGGCACTCGCGGAACAGGCGCTGGTCGGCGAGGACCAGCGGGTCCGGCGGGGCGGCGGCCATCCGCGCGTCCGTGAACCCGGCGAGCGCGGCCGTCGGGTCGACGAGCGGCCGCGGGGCGGGGAGGGTGGCCTCGTCGTACGCCGGGGAGTCGGCTCCCCCGCCGCCGCCTCCCGGCTCCTCGCCGAGACGGCCCGCCGCGGCCAGCGCCGCCCCCGAGCCGAGACCCACCCCGAGCAGGACGACCACGCCGGCCGTCAGCAGCCGCCGGACGGGCCCGTCCGCCCGGACGTCCGACCGGACGTCCGACCGGACGTCCGACCGGACGTCCGACCGGACGTCCGACCGGGCGCCGGGCCCCCGACGGACATGGGTGCCGGGGCCGGGGCCCGGGTGGTCGTGAGGTCGCGTCGGCACGCTGTGCAACGGGTCCTCCTCGACGGCTCGGGGCACTCCCGAGGCTCGTCGGTCCCCTCACCGGGACCCAGGGTCGAAGGGCCCGCCCTCCTCGTGTCCTTCGGTCCCGGGCCGGCGCCTCAGCCGCGCAGCTCGCGACGCAGGATCTTGCCGGTGACGGTCTTGGGCAGCTCGTCGATCACGACCACCTGACGCGGGTACTTGTAGGCCGCCATCCGCTCCTTGCAGTGCGCGACGAGCGCGTCGGGGGTGGTCGTCGAGCCGGGGACCAGGCTGACGAACGCCTTGACCGTCTCCCCGCGCCGCTCGTCGGGCACCCCGACCACGGCGGACTCGCGGACGTCGGGGTGCTCGGCGAGCACGTCCTCGACCTCGCGCGGCCACACCTTGTAGCCGGACGCGTTGATCATGTCCTTCTTGCGGTCGACGATGAAGATCCAGCCGTCGGCGTCCATGAACCCGACGTCGCCGGTCCGCAGGGCCCCGCCGGGGAGGTTGGCGGCGGTCTCCTCCGGCTTGCGCCAGTAGCCCGGCACCACCTGCGGGCCGTCGGCGACGATCTCGCCGACCTCCCCCAGCGGCAGGTCCTCGCCGTCCTCGCCCACGATCCGCACCACCGTGCTCCAGATCGGCACCCCCACGGACAGCGCGCCCGAGGTGGGGTCCACCGGTGACGGGGAGCCGAACGGCGTGAGCGTCATCGGGCTGGTCGTCTCGGTGAGCCCGTAGGCGTTGTGGACCTGCAGCCCCGTCGCGTCGCGGAAGCGGCGCTCGGCCGTCGGCGAGATCGCCGCGCCCCCGGAGTAGACGGCGACGAACGACGCGACGTGGTCGCGCGTGAACCGCGGCGAGCCCAGCAGCGCGTTCAGGGCGGTGATCGCCCCGATCGTGTACGTCGGGCGGTGCTCGAGCATCGCGTCGAGCACGACGTCGGTCTCGAAGCGGTAGGCGAGCACCAGCGGCATCGGCGCCGCGAAGCTGACCGCGACGTGGCCGATCAGCCCCGTGATGTGGAACAGCGGGGCGATCCCCAGCATCGAGCCGCCCGGTCCGAACCGCGCCCAGTCCCGGTAGGTGGTGGCGGTGAACGCGACGTTGCCGTGGCTGTTCATCGCCCCCTTCGGGACCCCGGTCGTGCCGGAGGTGTAGGTCAGGAAGGCGACATCGTCGGGACCCAGCCGGACCGGCGGCGGGATCCGACCCCGGTGCTCGTCGATGAGGGTGGCCAGGTCGGTCGTGCCCTCGTGGCGTCGCCGGGAGGCGCCGGCGAACAGCCGCCCGTCGTGGCGCGTCTGGTGCTCGAGCTCGCTCGTGGTGAGCACCAGCGACACCGCGCTCCCGGCGTCGCCCGCGGCGAGCACGTCGCGGGCCACCTCGTCGTACAGGCTCTCGAGGCAGACCAGGACGCTCGCGCCGGAGTCGGCGAGCAGGTAGGTCAGCTCCCGGGCGCGGCTCATCGGGTTGATGGAGACCATCACCCCGCCGGCCTTCCAGGTCGCCACCAGGCAGACCACGAACTGCGGCACGTTCTGCAGGTAGACCGCGAGCCGGTCGCCGCGCGCGAAGCCCCGGTCGAGCAGCGCGGAGGCCAGAGCGTCGCTCTGCTCGTCGAGCTCGCGGCGCGACAGCGTGCCGTCGAAGTAGACGACGGCCGCGCCGTCCGGGTCGGCCGCCAGCCCGGCCCGGAACAGCGAGAGCCCGTCCGCGTGCTCGGGCGCGAGGTCGGCCGGCAGGTCGCCGTACAGCCCGAGCCAGGGACGCTCGTCGTACACGCTCACGACGCGCCTACTTGATGGCGATGGGATTGACCGGCGAGCCGCTGCCCTTCGCGACCTTGAGCGGTGCGGCGGCGTAGAAGAACTCGTAGCGGGAGTCCTCGGCGCAGTCCGCCGCCAGCTCCTCGAGGTCGACGATCTCCGTCAGCGTCACGCCGAGGTTGCGCATCAGGGCGTTGTGGAGCATCAGCGCCACCCCGTTGTTCGGGTCGAACGTGACCTCGTTGGCGATGGTGTCGGTGACGAGGTTGGGGATCTCCATGTCCGCGAACCACTGCACCAGCTCGGGGCTGTAGACCAGGCCCGGCTCGCAGAAGCCCTCGTAGAACGCGTCGCCCAGCTCGAAGAAGCGCTGGAGGTAGTTGGTCCGGATGACGAGGATGTCGCGCTTGCGCAGCTCCACGCCCTGCGAGCGCGCGCACTCCTCGAGGTCGGTGTGGGTAAACGTCTCCGCCGAGTCGAGGTAGGGCTTGCCCCGGAAGCGGGCCATGTCGAGCAGGACGGCGCGCCCCACGACGCCCTTCTCCGCGATCGGCTGCACGCTGGCCTTGTCGAGACCGCCGATGGTGGTGCGGGCGTCGTAGCCGTTCCACAGCAGGCCGTCGTACCAGACGTGGCCGAGCGCGTCGTACTGCGTGGAGCCCTGGAGGAACGCGTTGATCTTGTCGTCCGCGTAGTGCAGACCGCCCGGGAACGACGGGCCCTTGCCGCCCTCGTCCCAGTCGCCCTCGTCGAGGATCTGGGTGCGCTCGGCCGGCGAGCGGCCGGGCCACACCGGGTCGCCCTTCGGGTCGCCGATCAGGCGCTGGATCGTGAACACCTTGCCGGCACTGATCAGCCCGGCGGCGGCCACGACCTGCTCGGGGCCGAGGTAGTTCAGCGCGCCGACCTCGTCGTCGTCGCCCCACTTGCCCCAGTTGCTCGGGGCGTCCTTCAGGACCTCTCCGACGGCGGGGGCGGTGGATTCCTCGGGCATGGTTCCTCCTGGGTCGACCGAACGAGCGCTCGGCTCGCACTATGACCCACGTCACGATGCTGGACCCGTCCAGAGGTGTCAAGGCTCGCCGGACGGCCGGCACGACACGCCGCGCCGGAGGGGTTTTCAGGTTTGCTGAAATCGACCGCGGCCGTATCCTCCGGGGCGTGGAGGACGACGACCCGCGGGCGGCGCACCGCCGCGCGCTCGGGGCCAGCGCGCGTGGGCTGCGCCTGGCCCGCGGACTCACCCTGCGCGACGTCGCCGCGCCGCTCGGGATCAGCGTGGCCACCCTCAGCGCGATCGAGAACGGCCGCACGGGCGCCTCCAGCGCGCGCGTGGCCGCTCTCGCCACCCTCCTCGACGTCCCGGTGCAGCGGCTCTTCTCCCCCGTCGACGACGGCCCGCCGGCCCGGCCCGCCGCCTCCGTGGACGGTCCCCGCACCACCGCCGACTGGCGTCGCTTCGAGACGCTCGCTCTCGACCCGGCGCTCGCCGGTGCACTGTCGTCGTTCCTGGAGTTCGGCTACCACGGCGCGACGATGCGGACCATCGCGGAGCGGGCCGGCCTCTCCGTGCCCGGGCTCTACCACCACTACGCCGGCAAGCAGGAGATGCTGCTGGCGATCCTGGACCTGACGATGACCGACCTCCTGGCGCGGGTCACCGCGGCCCGCGCCGACGGGGCCCACCCGGTGACCCGGTTCGCGCTGGTGGTGGAGTGCCTGGCGCTGTTCCACACCCACCGGCGCGAGCTCGGCTTCGTCGGCGCCAGCGAGATGCGCAGCCTCGAGCCGGCCGCGCGCGAGCGGGTCGCGACCGCGCGCCGCCAGGTGCAGCAGGTGGTCGACGACGAGGTCGCGGCGGCGGTCGGGCTGGGAGCCTTCGGCACCGACACGCCGCACGAGGCCGCCCGCGCGGTGGTCACGATGACCACCGCCCTGCCGCAGTGGTTCCGCGCCGACGGCCCCACGAGCGCGGAGCAGGTCGCCGCGCAGTACGTGCGGTTCGCGCTCGACCTGGTGCGTCACCGCCCCACCGACCCGGCCCCGGCCCCGGGTCGCGCGACCCCGCCCGCATGATGGCCCGGTGAGCACCCCGCGCCCGCTCCCGGCCCTGCACGGTGGCCCCGAAGACGCCTTCCGGCTCGGCACGATCGCGCAGGACGGCACCCGGACCACCGGCTCGATGCCCGTCGGGCCCTGGCTCGCCGGGCGCGACGGGCGCACCGCGGCCGGTGCGCTGGGCGTGCTGGTCGACGACGTCCTCGGCTACGCGCTCATCGCCACCCGACCCGACGGCCGCTGGTCGGTCAGCGCGGAGATCACCCTCGACGTCCTCGGGCCGCTGCCGACGAGCGGCGAGCTCACCGCGGTCGCCGAGGTCGACCACGTCGACGCCCTCGGCGCGTACGCCACCGGTCACCTCGTCGACGACCACGACCGCGTCGTCGCGCGGAGCACCCAGCGCGGGCGCTTCGTGCCGCTGTCCGGCGCCGACCCGGCGCCCTCGGCGTACGAGCGGGTCGCGGGCAGCGGCGACGTGGTCGCCTGGCTCGACCGGGCGTACGCCGACGGCGCGCCGTTCGTGGTCCCCGACGTGCTCGCCAACCCGCTCGGCAACGTCCACGGCGGGATCTCGCTGTGCCTGTCCGACCTCGTCGCCCGGCGGGCGGTCGCCGCGCACCTGACGACGGCCTCGCTGCACCTCGCCTACACCTGCGCGATCCCGGTCGGCGCGACCCTCGCGTACGCCGCCGCGGTCCGTCACGCCGGACGCGGCCTCGCCGTCGTCGACGTCACCGGCCACCTCGACGGGCCCGACCAGCGACCCGCCACCCTCGCCCGCGTCGTCCTGCACCCGCACGCCGACCGATGAGTCGAGGCCCCCGACCCGGTCGTGGGTGTCGGGGGCGCGTCGACCGGTCGTGCCCCGTCCGTGACCTCGAGGAGCAGGCGCCATGACCGCGACGTACACCTGGGACGTGTTCTCGACGCTCGACGGCCACGGCTCGTACGCGGCGGGCCCCGGCGAGCGCGACTGGGGCGGCTACTGGGGCCGTCAGGGACCCGAGCTGCTCGCGCGCCGGGCCGAGCAGCTCGCGGAGCCGGTGCACCTCGTCTTCGGGGCCACGACCTTCCGGGAGGTCGCGCCGGCCCTGGCGGCCGGGACCGACCCGCACGCCCTCGACGAGTGGAACCGGCGGCTGCACCGCATGCCGGCGACCGTGGTCTCCGCGACGCTCGACGACACCCTCGGGTGGCCCGACGCGACCCTGGAGCGCGGCGACGGCGTCGAGGTCGTGCGTCGGCTCAAGGCGACCTCCGCGGTGCCGTTGCGCTCGCAGGCCAGCCTGTCGCTGAACTGGGCGCTGCTGGCCGCCGGGCTCGTCGACCGTCTGCAGCTCACCGTGTTCCCGGTGGTCTCGGGTCGCACCGGGACGAGCCCGGTGCTGGCCGGTGCGGGCGACCTCGACCTCGAGCTGCTCGGGAGCCGGGTCCTCGACGGGCACACCCTCGAGCTGCACTACCGCCCGAGCGTGCGGTGAGGCCGCGGCCCGGTGCGCCTCAGAACTCGGCCATCCGGTCCCAGCCGTCCTTGTCCGGCACGTCGACGTAGAGGATCTCGGGGACCTCGGCGACGTACTGCTTGGTGGTGTCGTCGGTGAGGCTGTCCTGGAAGTGCGGCGCCGCGACGTGGGCCTCGCCGGCGGCCTTGTCGGCGAACGCCTCGATGGTCAGCACGGTGTCGGGGTCCTCGACGCTGCGGTAGTGCTCGAACCACAGGTTGCCGGGCTCGGCGCGGGTCGCCTCGAGGAACGGCCGGCTGGCGGCGAGGTAGTCCTCGGCCGCGCCGGGCTTCAGCTTCTTCTTGACGGTGATGACGATCAACGTGGCTCCTCGGGTGCGGGCGGCTCGGTGCCCCCAGTCTGCCGCTCGGGCCCGACGGCCGCGGCGGGACCGCACCGGGACGGGGCCGGGACGGGGCCGGGACGGGTCGGACGGTCAGGGCCACCAGGCGGTCATGCGTGCGGGGTCCCGGCGGAGCAGCTCGTCGAGGAGCCGGCGCCTCGTGTCGGCCAGCTCGGCGGCGGCCACCGGGGTGTCCCAGCAGCGGCGCATCCGCGCGTCGCTCTCGCGCCACATCCGGAGGAGCACCCGCTCGTCGAGCAGCGTCAGGTCGCCCGCCGGACGGGCCGCACCCCGACACCGTCGCGCGCCGGCCCCGCCGACGACGGCGGGGACCCCGGCGGGGTGGGTCGCGGCGCCCAGCAGCGCCACCAGCAGCGCCACGGGGCCGACCAGCTCCCCGAGGCCCACGGCGACGAGCGTGGTGGCCGACGCACCGACGGCGACCCGGCACCCGGTCTCCCACCGGCGGCGCGGGTCCGGCTGGAGAGCGTGGCCGGCGACGAGGCCGGCGACCGACACCAGCACGACCTCCGCAGCCAGCACGGCGGGACCACGCGCGACCAGGACGACCGCCGCGGCGACGGCGGTGACCGCGCCGGCCACCGGGGTCCAGACGGACCGGTAGAGGGGCATGGGCCCAGCCTCGGGAGCCACCCCACCGGCCACCAGGGACGAGAGCCCCGGCGCAGCGGTGACCCCGGACCCTGACGCGCCCCCCGTGGGGAGTGGGGGGATGGGGGCACGAGGAGGCCCGGACCCCGCGCCAGGCGCGACCGGGGGGGCCGTGTCGCGAAGCGTCCGACGGGTCTCGGGCCTCCTCGTGCCCCCGTGCCACGCGCCGGGCCGCGCCCGCACCGTCCCGACGCAGGTCCCACCGACGCAGGTCCCACCGACGCAGGTCCGCGGACCCTGCCGGCCGCCCACCGCAGCGGCTGGACTGGCTCGATGGCTCCCCCTCGCCCGGCCCCGGCCGGCCCCGGCCCCGGCCCCGTGCGGCGCCTCCCCCGCGACTCCTGCTGGCACCTGCTCGCCGCGACACCGGTCGGGCGCGTCGCCTACGTCGAGTCGGGGGGACCCGTCGTCCTCCCCGTGAGCCACGTCGTGCGCGACGGGGCCATCTGGTGGCGGACCGCGACCTGGACCGGCCTGGCGGTCCACCTGCACGGGTGGCGGGTCGCGTTCGAGGCGGACGAGCTGGACGCACCGACACGCAGCGGGTGGAGCGTGCTGGCCCGGGGAGGACTCGAGCACGTGCGGACCGGCGCCGAGCCCGAGCCGGCCGGGGGGTGGCCCACCCCCGTGCCCTGGCCCGACGACCGGCGACGGATGCTCTTCCGGCTCGTCCCGGACGAGCTCACCGGTCGCGCGTTCGGGTCGTGGCCCGGGAGCCCGACCGCCTGACCGGTCGGTGCCGACGCGCCCGGTCAGGGCCCGGGCCCGCCCCCTCCGGCGAGCAGGGGCACCGTCCAGACCAGTCCGGTGCCCCGGCCACCGAGACCGGACCCGACCGTGAGCGTGCCGTCGTGGCGGTGGGCCCGGTCGCGCATGTAGCCGAGACCGCTCTCGTGCCGGTCGACGGGCAGGCCCGTCCCGTCGTCGGCCACCTCGAGACGCACCGACGCCCCGTCCACCACCAGGCGGACCTCGACCGCGGTCGCGTCGGCGTGACGCGAGGCGTTCGACAGCGCCTCGGCGAGCACGGCGAGCAGGTCGGGCGCCACCTCGGCGGGGACCGCCGAGCGGACAGGCCCGTCGAGGACGAGCGTCGGCCGCAGCTTGAGGGTGGTGCCGGCGCGCCCGACGATCTGCTCGACCTCGCTCTGCAGGTCCGGCGCCTCGCCGTCGCTGGCGAGGTCGAAGATCGTGCGGCGGACGTCACGGATCGTGGCGTCGAGGTCGTCGACGGCGCGCTCGATGCGCGCGGCGACCTCGGCGTCCACCACCGCCCTCGCCGCTCCCTGCAGCCCCAGGCCGACCGCGAACAGACGCTGGATGACGAGGTCGTGCAGGTCCCGGGCGATCCGGTCGCGGTCCTCCAGCAGGGCCACGCGCTCGCGGTCGTCGCGGCCGCGACCCACCTCGAGGGCGAGGGCGGCCTGCTCGGCGAAGCCCGCAGGCAGCGACGTGTCGATGCGGTCGACGTCGACCCCACGGTCCGCGGCCCAGGCGAGCGCCAGTGCCCCGCACCCGCCGGCGGCCGTGCTCAGCGGGACGACGACCGTCGCACCGATCTCGGGCCACCCCTCGACGGCGGGCAGCTGGGCCCGGACGTCGCCGGCGAGGTGCGCGCTGACCGCCGCGCGACCCGTGCGCACCACCCGCTGGGTGAGGGTCCCGCTGAGGGCGGCGGCGCGGACCACCTCGGCCATCGCGGGGGCGAACCCCGACACCGCGTGCACCTCGAGGTCCTCCGGCCCGGCGCCCGCCACGATCCAGGCGAAGTCCGCGCTCGCCGTGGCCCGGGCACGCTCCGCGATCATCTCGAGGGACGACCTGGGGTCCCGCGATCCGACCAGCCCCGCCGTGATCTCCGCGCTCGCCGCCAGCCACCGCTGACGGTGCTCGGACTCCTCGTAGAGCTCGGCGTTCTCGATCGCCACCCCCGCCGAGGACGCGAGGGCGACCGCGACCTCGACGTCCTCCTCGGTGAAGTCGGCCGAGCCGTCCTTCTCCGTCAGGTACAGGTTGCCGAACACCCGCCCCCGCACCCGGATCGGCACCCCCAGGAAGGAGCGCATCGGGGGGTGGTGGGGCGGGAACCCGTAGGAGGCGGGGTGCGCGGCGATGTCGTGGAGCCGCAGGGGCGCGGGCCGGTCGATGATGAGCCCGAGCAGGCCGTGGCCCGTGGGGAGCTCGCCGATCGTCGCCACGACGTCGTCCGACACGCCGTGGTGCACGAACGTGCGCAGGCGGGGGCCGGAGCCCGGGTTGAGCACCCCGAGCGCGGCGTACCGGGCGCCGAGGAGCCGTCCGGCGATGCCGACGATGTTGGACAGGACGCGGTCGAGCGAGAGGTCGGACGCGACCGTCGAGGCCGCCTCGAGCAGCAGCCGGGTGTCGAGGGGGGTCGGCCCCGGGGGGTCCTCGGTCACGACGGCGGGACGTCGTGCTTCGCGGCGTACAGCGCAGCCTGGGTGCGGCTCGTCAGGCCCAGCTTGGCCAGCATCGCGGACACGTAGTTCTTGACCGTCTTCTCGGCCAGGTGCATCGACCCGGCGATCTGCCGGTTGGTCAGGCCCTGCCCGATGAGGCCCAGGATCCGCTGCTCCTGCGCCGTCAGCTGGTCGAGCGCGGCGTTGCGTGGTGGCCCGTTCCTCACCCGGTCGAGGACCCGCGACGTCACCTGGGGGTCCAGCAACGACTGGCCGGCGGCCACCCGTCGGACCGAGTCGACGAGGTCGGTGCCCCTCACCTGCTTGAGCACGTAGCCGCTGGCGCCGGCCATGATCGCGGCGAAGACGGCGTCGTCGTCGTCGTACGACGTGAGGATGAGCGCCGAGATCCGCGGGTCGCGGGAGCGGATCTCGCGACAGACGTCGACGCCGCTGCCGTCGGGCAGCCGTCCGTCGAGGACCGCGACGTCGGGTCGGAGCGCGGGGATGCGGCGGGCGGCGTCCCGAGCGGAGCCCGACTCCCCGACGACCTCGATGTCGCCCTCCGCCTCCAGCAGCTCGCGGATCCCCCGCCGCACGATCTCGTGGTCGTCGAGCAGGTAGACCCGGACCGGGCCCGGGGCCGCGTCGACGGCGTCGCTCATGCGTCTCAACCTAGCCATGGCCGGCGTCCCGCGACAGGGGGACCGGAGGCTCCCGATCCCGGGTCCTCGGACCGCAGCCAGGAGCCTGACCGGGGCGGACGCTCGTCGCGAGGAGGGTGGTCCGCGTGCTGGTCCGCGAGGTGATGACGGCCCCGGTGGCGACGACGCGCGTCGACGCCACGGTGACGGCGGCGGTCGAGCTGCTCGCCCTCCACGGACTCTCGAGCCTGCCCGTGGTGGACTCCGACCACCGGGTCGTCGGCGTGGTGAGCGTGGCCGACCTCGCCGCGACGGTCGTGCCGACCGCGGGACGGGCCTGCTCCGGGCCGGTCCTCGACGAACCGACCCGGGCCCGCGTCGTCGCCGAGGTGATGGTCCGCGATCCCGTGTGGGCGAGGCCCACCGACGACGTGGGGACCGCCGCCGCGCGGACGGCGACCGCGGGCGTGCGCGACCTGCCCGTCGTCGACCTCGGCGGCCACGTGGTGGGCCTGCTGAGCCGCGTCGACCTCCGACGCCGCGGTGCCCGGCGGCGGCGCGACCGGACCAGCGGTCCCCCGTCGACATGAGGGCGGGACCCCGCGACCGCCGGCTGTGGTGGGCCGCGACCGTCGCCCTGCGGGCGCCCAGCCTCGGGAACTCCCAGCCCTGGTGCTGGGTCGTGGGCCCCTCCCACCTGGAGCTGCACGCGGTCACCGAGCGGGCTCTCCCCCGCTGGGACCCCGACGGCCGGGGCCTGGTGCTGAGCTGCGGCGTGTCCCTCCACCACGCGCAGGTGGGGTTGCGCGCCTGCGCCCTCGAACCGGTGACCACGCTGCTGCCGGACGGCCCCGGCTCCACCCCGATGGCCCGCATCACCGGCGTCCCCCGTCACCGCGGGGCCGAGGACCTCGCCGCGGTGCTCGCCCTCCTCGCGAGACGTACCGACCGGCGCAGGCTCACCGGGTGGCCCGTCCCACCGGGGAGGCTCGACCGACTGGTCGACGAGGCACGATCGGGCGGCGCGTGCGCGCTCACCGTCGGGTCGGCGCGGAGCCACTGGTGGGCACGGACCCTCCTCGGGGAGGCCCGTCGGACCGCACCGCACCGGTCGCGGGGGTCCCGACCCCCCGAGGGACGGACCACGCTCCGGGCGGGTGACCCGCTGGTGGTGCTGGGCGGCCCGCGCGACGACGTCGACGCCTGGCTCGTCTCGGGTGTCGCCCTCGGGCGTGCGTGGCTGCGTGCGCAGCGGGACGACCTGGCGCTGGTCCCCCTGAGCGAGGTCGTCGAGGTCCCCGGCACGAGGGCGGCGTTGCGTCGCCACGTCGTCGAGGACCGGTTCGAGCCCCACCTCCTCCTCCGGGTCGGGTGGCGGCCGATCGGCCGGCCGCCCGAGCCGTCGCCCCCACGGCTGCCCTCGACGCAGGTGCTGCGGCCCGTCGGCCGCACCGGTGGCTGACGGCGCACCGGACCGGGCACGACCCGGCCTTTGGTCCCGGGACCACGGGATCTCGGCCCGTGCCGACGGCGCCCGGGCACGCCCAGGCTGGCGACATGCAGATCCCCAGCGTCCGACCCGGGTCCGTGGTGGCGGGCGTCGACGGCTCGCGCGACTCGCGTCGGGCCGTGGTGCTGGCCGCCGAGCTCGCGTCGCGCGAGCGCCGTCCGCTCGCCCTCGTGCACGGCGCCGACCCGTCCACGCTGCTGCGCGACCCCGCCTGGGCCCTGATGGCCGGGGTCGACCAGGAGCGACTGTCGGAGGCGGTCCGCGAGGGGGCCCGCGGCCTCCTCGCGGAGGCCGTGGTCCTCGCCGAGCACGTGGCCCCCGACGTGACCTGCGCGACGGCGACCGTCGAGGCGGACGCGCGGGCGACCCTGCTCGAGCTGTCGCGGGTCGCGCACGTCCTGGTGCTGGGGTCGCGCGGCCGCGGCCCGCTGCGGTCGCCGGTGCTGGGCTCGGTGAGCGCGACCGTGGCCCGCCGTGCGCACTGTCCCGTGATCGTCTCCCGCCGGCCCCCACGGGATCCCGCGGCCGACGGCGACCCGGTGCGGGGGATCGGCCAGGTGGTCGTCGGCTGCGACGCGACGGGCGGATCACGGGCCGCGGTCGAGGCCGCCTTCCGACAGGCCGCGCTCTGGCGGGCGCCGCTCCGGGTCGTCCACTGCTTCTGGGACGTCGACGCGGCCCTCCACGGCCACGGCGCGGTCCCGCCCCGGGCCGCCGACGACACCACGGACCTGCGGCTGCTGCTCGCCGAGACACTGGCCGGCCTGCAGGAGAAGTACCCGGACGTCCGGGTCACGCCCGAGCTCCGGCGGGGCCTCGTCGACGTCTGCCTCCCCGAGGGTCTCGGTGCCGACGCGCTGCTCGTGGTCGGTCGCTCGGAGGCCGACCACCGGAGCTGGCACGTGTCGACCGCCCTGGCCGTGCTGGAACGGGCTCACACGGCCGTCCTCGTCGTGCCCGGCGTCGCCGGCGGACCCTCATGAGTCTCCTGGCCGACCCGGTGGCCGGCCGCGCGGCGGAGCAGCCGGTGTCGACCCACGACCGGGCCTCACGCCCCCTGCGCCGCGCCGGGGCCCGGCTGGTCCGGGAGTACGCCGGGGAGGTCCCGCCCGGTCAGGTGCTCGCCCTGGTGGCGCGGGTCGACCGCGCCCTGCGGGCCCTGCCGGGCCTGGACGAGCGGGGGCGGGCCGTCGCCTGCGAGGCCGCGGTGCGGGTCGCCCTGTCGGTCCGGTCGGCCCGGGACGAGGGACGGCCGCCGGACCCGTCGTCGGGGGCCCAAGGTCCCTGCCGGGACCCGGGCCGCCCTGCGTAGCGTCGCGGGACAGCCACGCGGAGGAGCGGAACCATGCACGTCCACCACGGCGACCGGATCCTCGTCCGGGACCGCACCAGCGGCACGGTGCGCGACGCGCTCGTGCTGGACGTGCACGGTCACGACGGGCGTCCGCCCTACCTGGTGAGGTGGACCGACACGGGCGAGGAGGCCGAGCTGGTGCCCGACCCGGAGCACGCCGTCGACCGCGCCGGCCCGACGTACCCCCCGGAGTACGAGCCGGAGCACGACCCCGACCCGGCCGTGTGAGGTCCGGGTGGCCACGGCTCAGCCCAGGAGGACCCGCCAGGCGACCACCGCGAGGGCCGCCACCAGGGACGTCCTCGCGACCAGCGCGCCCACCCGGCCGGGGAGCAGCGCGGAGGCGGCCACGACGGCGACCAGCTCGGCCGCGACGCACACGGCGTCCAGCAGGCCCACGCCCTCGGTGCGCGACCCGGGGAGCCGGGGCACGCCGTCCCCGACGGCCCCGGGCACGGAGGCGGACATGGCCGCCCCGTCGTGGGCGTGGCCACCGGGCATCAGCGGCAGGTCGACGGTGCGGGTCAGCGCGTAGAACGCGATCGCGGCCACCGTGACCAGCGCCCCGACCGCCAGCACCGGCCAGGGCCGGCCGGACCGGACCGCCGCCGTCGCCGCGGCGAGCTGCACGACGGCCGTGAGGACCATGCCGATCCCGAGGAGCGGCACCTCGTGCAGGTGCTCCGGCGCCACCACGAGGTGCAGGAGACCGGCGACGGCGAACGCGGCCACCGCGCCCGCGACCGCCACCGGGTGTGGCGTGGCGGGCCGACGGTCCGCGCCCGCCCCGGACGGGTCCGAGGGGGCCAGCCGGGCGCTCACAGCTCACCTGCCGGCAACCAGGAGGACGGCTCCGAGAGCGGGTCCGGGGCGGGGACGGCCGGGTCGACGATCTCGAACTGGGCCATCATGTCGTGGTCCTCGTGGACCAGGTTGTGGCAGTGCATCATGTAGCGGCCCCGGCCGCGCTCGAACTTCACGAGCACGCGGACGGTCTCCGCCGGGCCGAGGTAGACGACGTCCTTGCCGCCGCACTCGTGCGGGGCCGGCGGGAGGCCGTTACGGCTCAGGACGCGGAAGTCCACGAAGTGGATGTGCACCGGGTGGAACCAGCCCCCGGACTCGTTGACGAGCTCCCAGACCTCGACGTCGTCGAGCCGCGGGTCCGCCAGGACCTTGCGGAAGCCGCTGCGGACCACGTCGTCCCAGGTCGTGCCGTTGATCTTCCACAACCCGTTCTGCCGGTGGAGCCGGAAGCGCCGGGTCCGGAGCGCGGCCCCCTCCGGGACGTTCATCGCGGGCTGCTCGGGGAAGAGCACGTCGGGGACGGCGTTGTCGGTCGTCGGGAAGGGGTCGTCGACCACGTCGAACGCCATCACGGTGCCGGTGCGGGCGTAGTCGACGTTCTTGGGCGGGGAGATGTTGCGCAGGACGACCCGCTGGCCGGGCCGGTGGCGCGAGAAGTCGACGACCACCTCGTACCGCTCGGCCGAGCTGTGGCGGAAGTCCCGGACCACCGTCGGGCTCGGCACCAGCCCGGCGTCGGTGGCGACGACGGTCATGGGGGTGCCGTCGGAGAACGACCACCGGTAGGACCGGGAGATCGAGGCGTTGAGGATCCGGAAGCGGTACTTGCGCCGCTTGACCCGCAGGACCGGCCAGGCGCGACCGTTGACCGCGACCACGTCGCCCCACGCCCCCTTGCCCTCGACGATGTTCAGCAGCGGCACGCCGTCGGTGGTGAACATGTGGTCGGTCACGACGAGGGGCACGTCGAACTCGCCCTTCGGCAACGGCAGCGACTGCTCGAGCGGATCGGTGAGCAGGTAGAGCCCGGCGAGCCCCATGTAGACGTTCTCCGCCGTGTGGTGGGCGCCGTGGTCGTGGTACCAGAGGGTCCGCGCCGGTTGCCAGTTCGGGTAGCGGTAGTCCTTGTACTGGCCGGGGTTGGTGATGTCGCTGGCGTAGCCGTCGTGCTGCGGCAGCGAGGCCGAGCCGTGGAGGTGGACCGACGTCCACGGGGCGTAGCCCCACTGCGGATGGGTCGCCGGCAGCTCGTTGACGAACCGCGCGACGACCTTGCGCCCCTGCACGGCCCGGATCGTCGGACCGGGGGCGATGCCCTCGTAGCCCCAGACCGGGCTGCGCAACCCGGGGACGACCTCGGTGGTCGACTCCCGCATCGTCACGCGGTAGTAGTCGGTGTCGGCGTCCTGCCGCACCGGGGCCAGGACCGGGGGGACGCCGAGCGGCGCGCTGAACGGTGCCGGCAGGGCCGAGGCCGCGAGACGGTGACGCAGGGCGACCGGCCTCAGGCTCGCCTCGAGCGGCAGGGCGACGGCCGCCCCGCCGAGCAGGGCCATCGACAGCAGGTCGCGTCGGTTGACGGGCATGGGCTCCTCCGTGGTGGGCGGTCGGGTCGACCCTCACCGAGGCGTGTTGTGGGAACCCTGCGGTCGCGGGGGCCGGTCGGTGCTCCGTCACAACGCGACCACAACGTCGACCCGTCAGGAATGGCGTCGTACGCCCGCACCCGGCGGGCCGGCACGGGAGAACCCCATGCATCCCCAGCACCCACCCGCGACGGGCCGTCTGGCCCGCGCGTCAGCCCTCCTGGGCCTGGTGGCGGCGTCGCTCACCGTCGTCCTCACCGGCCCCGCCACGAGCCCCGCCACGGCCGCCGCCGCGCCCGGGCAGGGCTTCACGGTCACCGCCGGTGACCTGTCGTTCATCCTGAAGCAGATCCGCATCGCCGAGCGGCACGCGGCGACCCGGACCGCCAGCAACCCGTGCGGCACGCTCGTGGGGAGCGCGCCGAACCAGGTGCCGGACCGTCTGGCCGGGCTCGGGCTGCGCACCGTCGACGGCACGTGCAACAACCTCTTCGGCGGCCGCGAGGGCTTCGGCGCCGCCCACCGGGCCTTCCCGCGGGTGACACCGGCGAGGTTCCGCGACGCGCAGGGGGCGCCTCCCGGCTTCCCCGCGCAGGCCGGCTCCAGCTACACCCAGAAGAAGGGCTTCGTGTACGACGCGGAGCCGCGCCTGGTCTCGAACCTCGTGGTCGACCAGACCTCGTCCAACCCCGCCGCCGTGTCGGCGGCCGGGTTCCCGGTGCGCACGCAGGGGAATCCCGGCGCGTTCCCCTGCACCACGGATCCGGACCCCCTGGCGCCCGACCCCGTCGTCGGTGTCCCCGCCGGCTGCGTCCCGTCGAACCAGACCCTCCCGATCCCCAACGTCACCACCGACGTGGGGCTGTCCCCGCCGTTCAACTCCGTGTTCACCTTCTTCGGCCAGTTCTTCGACCACGGCGTCGACCAGACGGTCAAGGGCGGCGGCACGGTCGTCGTGCCGCTCGCGGCCGACGACCCGCTGCGCACGGTCGGTCCCGACCGCAAGCCCGGCACCGGTGACGAGGTGCCCGCCTCGCGGGCCTTCATGGTCCTGGACCGTGCCCTGAACCAGCCCGGGCCGGACGGCGTGGTCGGCGACGACCTCACCACGGAGGCCGACGAGTCGGCGGACGACGTGACGGACGCCGAGAACACGGACTCGCCGTGGGTCGACCAGAGCCAGACCTACACCTCGCACCCCTCCCACCAGGTCTTCCTGCGTGAGTACCGCCTCGACGGCGACCACCCGGTGGCCACGGGGCGGCTGCTCGGCGGGCTCGGCTCCGGGGAGACCTACCCGGGCAGCCCGGACGGCCGCTCCGGTCTGGCGACGTGGGCGTCCACCAAGAAGCAGGCGGCCGAGGTCCTCGGCCTGCGGCTCTCCGACGCCGACGCGACCGACGTGCCGCTGCTGGCCACCGACCCCTACGGCCAGTTCGTCCCCGGCCCGAACGGCCTCCCCCAGTACGTCCGGGCCGACGGCAGCCTCGTCGAGGGCGACCTGGCCGACCCGGTCGCGCCGCCGACCGACGTCGAGCGCTTCCACGTCCCGTTCCTGACCGACATCGCCCACCACGCCGACCCGTCCCCGCGCGACGTCGACCGCGACCCGAGCACGCCGGCGGTCGCCCCGACACCCGACCCCGACGACACCCCGTCGTCGACCGGGTCGGGGCAACCCGCCGGCACCTACGACGACGAGATGCTCGACGCCCACTTCGCCGCGGGCGACGGTCGGGTGAACGAGAACATCGCCCTCTCGGCCGTCCACCAGGTCTTCCACTCCGAGCACGACCGCCTGGTCGCCGACATCGAGCGCACGCTGGCCCAGTCGGGCAACGCCGCGCTCTCGACCGCCTTCCACGCGGTCGACCCGACCGCGTCCGACCCCTCCCAGCGCACCTTCACCTACGGCGACCGGCTGTTCCAGGCCGCCCGGTTCGTCAACGAGATGGAGTACCAGCACCTGGTCTTCGAGGAGTTCGGCCGCAAGGTGCAGCCGGCCATCCACCCGTTCCGCGTCTACACCCCCGACGTGGACCCGGCGACCGTGGCGGAGTTCGCGCACGCCGTCTACCGGTTCGGGCACTCGATGCTCGACGACGACGTCGCCCGACGCAACGCCGACGGCTCGGACAGCTCGCTGCCCCTGCTCACGGCGTTCCTCAACCCGATCGCCTACCAGGAGGGCGGCAGCGCGGGCATCCTGACCCCCGAGGAGGCCGCCGGCAGCATCTTCCTCGGCTCGTCGGACCAGGTCGGCAACGAGATCGACGAGTTCGTCACGGAGACCCTCCGCAACAACCTGGTGGGCCTCCCGCTCGACCTCGCGACACTCAACATCGCCCGCGCCCGCGACGCCGGGGTGCCGTCGCTGAACCAGTTCCGGCGGACCGTGCACGCGGAGACCGGGGACTCCCAGCTCACGCCGTACGGGAGCTGGGCCGAGCTCGGACAGGCCCTGAGGCACCCCGAGACCCTGGTCAACCTGGTCGCGGCCTACGGACGCCACCCGAGCATCCTCGCGGCGTCCTCGGTCTCCGGTCGGCGGACCGCGGCCAAGGCCCTGGTCGACCCGACCGCGGAGCCCACCACCGACCCGACCGCCGTGCCCGCCGACGCCGCGGCGTTCCTGTTCGGGACCGACGGGCGCGACCTGGTCGGCTGCGACGCGCCGGACGCGGGCTGTCGTGACTGGTCGGACGTCGGGGGACGGCCGAGCACCGGGCTCGACGACGTCGACCTGTGGGTCGGCGGCCTGGCCGAGAACACCAACGTGTTCGGTGGTCTGCTGGGCAGCACCTTCAACCACGTCTTCCAGACGCAGATGGAGCTGCTGCAGGACGCCGACCGCTTCTACTACCTGCACCGGACGCCCGGCCTGAACCTGCGGGCCCAGCTCGAGGGCAACTCGTTCGCCGAGCTCATCCAGCGGAACACCGAGGGCACGACGGCCCTCAAGTCCGACGTGTTCGCCACGGCCGACTGTCGGTTCGCCCTCGGCAACCTGGCCGGCACCCCCGCCGGCTACGCCTCCTCCGGCGCGAGCGTCACCGACGACCCGGGTTCGCAGTGCGACGAGAACGCCCTGCTGCTGCGCCGCCCCGACGGCACGCTGCAGTACCGCTCGACCAACGCCGTCGACCCGCCCGGCATCAACGGCCAGGCCGTCTACCAGGGGACGCCCGGCGTCGACCGCGTGTACGGCGGCAACGACAACGACACCGTCTGGGGCGACGACGGCGCCGACCGCGTCGACGGCGGCGGCGGTGACGACGTCGCCCTCGGGGGCGACGGCGACGACGTCATCACCGACGTCGGCGGGGCCGACGTGCCGAAGGGCGGTCCGGGCGACGACGCCGTCGAGGCCGGACCCGGTGACGACATCGTGATGGGCGGCGACGGCCAGGACCTCCTCAGCGGCGGCACCAACGACAACGAGGAGTTCGGCGGCAACGGAGACGACCTGATCATGGCCGGCACCGGTGGCGACGTCGCCTTCGGCGACGCGGGTGACGACTGGATCCAGGGCGGTACCGGCCAGGACCTGCTCATCGGCGACCACGGGGCGCCCTTCTTCGACGACCCGGGCGAGCCGACCCCCGGCCACGACGTCTTCCTCGGCCAGGCCGGGGAGAACGACTACGACGCCGAGGGCGGCGACGACGTCATGGCCCAGAACGCCGCGGTCGACCGCAACGCGGGCGCCGGCGGTTTCGACTGGGCCATCCACCAGTACGACACGGTCGGGGCCGACGACGACATGAGCGTCAACAACTTCCTCGACGGTCTGCCGCAGCCGGTGGTCGTCAACCGCGACCGCTGGCAGGAGGTGGAGGGTGACTCGGGCTCGGCCTTCGACGACACGATCCGCGGCACCGAGGACGTCCACCGCGAGGTCGGCGGTGGTGGCTTCACCGGGTGCAACGCGCTCGACCGGGCCGGGGTGGACAGGATCGCCGGCCTCGACCCGCTACTGCCGCCCCTGACCCAGGACCTCGCGCCGGTGGTGGCCGGCAGCGCCGCGGGGGCGTGCCCCCTGAGCGGGCCCGTGTGGGGCGAGGGCGACATCCTGCTCGGCGGCGCCGGCAGCGACCTCATCGAGGGCCGGGGGGGTGACGACGTCATCGACGGCGACCGCCACCTGCAGGTCCGGCTGAGCGTGCGGACCGACCCCGCGGACCCGGCCACCGAGATCGGCACCACCGACCGGATCGAGGGCCGGGCCCTGAGCGGGGGCTTCGGGCCCCAGACCAGCGGCGAGACGCTGCAGAAGGCGATCATGGACGGCGACGTCGACCCGGGCCGCGTGGTCAGCGTCCGGGAGATCTCGACGACCCCCCACGGGTCGGAGACCGACACCGCGGTGTACCCCGGTCCGCGTGCGCAGTACACGGTGACCGTCGGCGCCGACGGCTCGACCGTGACCGTCGCCGACACCGGTCCCGGTGTCGGGACCGGCACGGACACGCTGCGCGGGATGGAGCGGCTGCGGTTCGCGGACCAGACCGTGCTGATCGCGCCCCCGGCCGCCCCGGTCCTCGGCGCGACCACGCCGGGGCCCGAACGGGTCGCCGTCGCCTTCACCGGTGTCGACCCCGCGACGTCCGTGCTGGACCTGGAGGTCCTCGCCGCGGACGGGTCGGTGCTCCGCACGGTGAGACGGGTCCCGTTGACCGCCACCTCGGTGCGGGTCACGGCGCTGACCGCCGGGGTGCCGGTGTCGTTCCGGATGGTCGCGCGCAGTGCGTTCGGGACGAGCTCGACCTCGAACACCGTGGGCCCGGTGCTACCGCTGGCCCCGCTGCCGGCCGCGCCGAGCATCACCTCGGTCACCGCCGGCGACCGTCTCGCCACCCTGCGGCTCGCCGCGGGGGCCTCGCGACCCGACGCCGCACCGACCACCGAGTACCGCGTGCGGGTCTACGTGGGGGGCGTCTACCAGCGCACCGCCCTGGGCTACACCGACCTCGGCTCCGACGTCGTCGTGAGAAGCCTCGTGAACGGCACGGCCTACACCTTCCAGGCGTACGCCGTGAGCGGCTCCGGCACCAGCCCGTTCTCCGCGATGACGGGGCCCGTGACGCCCGCCGACACCACGCCGCCGACGGTCACCGCCACCAGCCCCGTCGACGGCACGGTCGGCGTCTCGCGTGGCGCGTCGCCACGGGTGACCTTCAGCGAGGCCGTCGACGGCGTGTCCCCGACCTCGGTGCGGCTGGTGACGGCGGCGGGGGTCGAGACGCCCACCACGTTGACCCTCTCCGCCAACCGGCGATCCCTGCTGGTCGACCCCGTGCCGCCGCTGCTGCCGACCACGCAGTACCGGCTGGTGCTGACCGGAGGGGGGGACGCGATCCACGACGCCGCCGGCAACCCGCTGACGGACCGGACGGTGGTCCTGACGACGCGCTGAGCCACGTCGTACCGCCGGTGTCGCTCCCCGTCCCCCACGTGGGGGACGGGGAGCGGCCGCGTCTCCCCCGGTCGGCAGATGCCCGCCGACGCGCGCGTGGGAAGACTCGGGGGTGACGAGGGAGGAGCCACCATGACGGTCCTGAACATCTTCGGTCGGACCCGGGTCGAGACGGCGAGCGGCACGGTCACCCCGTGGTCGGGGACCAAGCAGCGGCAGCTGCTCGAGGTCCTGGCCTGGCACCACCCGAGCCCGGTGAGCAAGGACCGGCTGGCCGACGCGCTCTGGGAGGGCCGACCCCCGGTCACCGCGCTGCGGACCCTCGAGAGCCACGTGTGCGTCGTGCGCCGCGAGATGGTGGCCGTCGGCCTGCCCCGCGACCTCCTGGTCACGGAGCATGACGCCTACCGGCTCTCCGAGCGCCTCGTCGTCGACGTCGACACCGCGCGCCGACTGATGGGCCCGCCGCGGACGGAGGACGTCGTGGCCCGCATGACCAAGGTCCTGGCCATCACCTCCGAACCGCTGCTCGCCAGCTCGCCGTACGCCCCGTGGGCCCGGGCGGCCGCCGACGAGCTCGCCCACCGGCTCACCGAGAGCTGTGCGGCCGCGGCCGAGTCGGCGCTCGAGCGGGACCGTCACCACGAGGCGGCGCGTCTCGCCGAGCGGGCGCTGGCGTGCACCCCGCTGTCGGAGCGGGCGTGCCGCGCGCTGCTGCGGGCGCACGCGGCCGGGGGGGACCGCGGGCGGGCGCTCCAGGTCTACGCCGACTTCCGCGAGCGGATCCGGGACGAGCTCGGCGTCGAGCCCGGCCCGGAGACCGCCGGGGTCTACCTCGACGTGCTGTCCCGGACGGGCTCCGGCGTCGCCACCGAGACGGAGCGCCGCCTCCTGCGACGCCTGCTGCAGCAGAGCACCGAGGACCTCCTCGGCCCCGGCGCGCGGATCAGGGCCGGCTTCCTCGCCCCCCACCGCGCGGAACCCACCCGTCCGGTGAGGCACAGCCGCACCGCGCACCACGTCGCATGACGTGACCGAGACGGCCCGGCCGGCCCCGCCGTCCATCCCCATGGTGGACCCGCAGCAGCCCCCCCCCGATGCGCTGCGAGCGGGGCCGGTCGTGGCCCTGGCCGGAGTACCGTGGCCGTCCCGGTGCCGGCGGCGCCCGCGCACCAGACCCCCCGAGGAGTGACCGTGACCGCTGGGCCCTCCACCGCAGGCGCACCTCGACTCCTGCGGCTGTTCCTCGCCGCCGAACCCGCCCTCTGGTGGGCGGCCGAGGCCGCCGGGCTCGCGGAGGGCTGGCAGCTCGCGCCGCTGCCGCCGCCGGGCACGGCGGACGCGGACCCCCCCGGGCAGCGCGACGTCGCCGTCCTCTCGCTCGACGACCTGCCGGCCGGCGCCCTCCGCCAGGCGTCCCGTGTGGCCGAGCTCGCCCCCGCCCGCCTGCTGCTGCTCCTCCACCCGGACGACCTGAGCGACGGGTCACGGTTCGACCGGGCGAGCCAGACCCTCCGGCTCGGCGTCGACGACCTGCTCCTCCGCCCGATCAGGCCGCACGACCTCCGCGTCCGACTCGCGCTGATCGATCGCCGTCCGCGCCCGCTCAGCCTCCCCGCCCGCGAGGCCCGGGCGCTGCTGCACGAGCTCGGCAACGTCCTGGCCGCGATCCGGCTCACCGCGTCCGTGGTGGGACGGGTCGCCGGACCCGTCAGCGACGCGGCCCCCGGACTCGGCGTGCCGGAGCTGTGCCGGCGCATCGACGACGAGGTCGGTCAGGCCGCGGGGATCCTCACGCAGCTCGACGGCCTCGTCGACGTCGCTCGCCGACCCGAGCTCGAGCCCGGTGCGGTGGGATGACCACCGTCCTCGTCGTCGACGACAACCGCGACATCTGCGAGATCGTGACCGTGCTCCTCACCTCCGAGGGGTACGACGTGGAGGTCGGTCACGACGGCCGGACGGCGCTGCGCCGGTGCGCCGAGGCGGTGCCCGACCTGGTCCTGCTCGACGTCGCCCTGCCCGACCTCGACGGCCTCGACGTCGCCCGCACGCTGCGCCGGACCCCGGCGACCGAGGCCGTGCCGATCGTCCTGCTCACCGCCCGCGCACACCCCGACGACGTCGCCGCGGGACGGGCCGCCGGGGCCGACGACTACCTCGTCAAGCCGTTCAGCGCCACGGCCCTGCTCGACGCGGTGGCCGTGTCGCTGCGTCGGCGCTCCTCCTGAGACGCCTCCCGCACCCACGCCGCGGGCAGCCCGAGGGTCACGACCAGGCCCCCGCCCGGTCGGGCGGCGGCGGCGGCGCGGCCCCCGTGCGCCTCGACGACCGAGCGGACGATGCCGAGGCCCAGCCCGGAGCCGCCGATGCCCGACTCACGCGCCCGGTGGCCGCGGAAGAAGGGTTCGAAGGCGCGCTCGAGCTCCCCGGGCGCCATCCCGATCCCCTGGTCCCGGACCGTCACCACCACCTCGTCGCCGACCCGCTCGCACCGCACGTCGACCACACCGCCCTCCGGGGAGTACTTGACCGCGTTCGTGACGACGTTCCACAGCGCGCGCTCGAGCTGGGTCGCATCGCCCAGCACCGGGAGCGGGCCCGCCGTCCTCGACACCGCCACGACCGCCGACACCGCACGGCCCGCCACCCGGCAGTCCTCGACGACCTGCTGCCGGGCGCGCGCAACCACCCTCTCGACCAGCGACGTGAGGTCGACGGACCCGTGGGCGGCCGCGGGTGCCTCCGACTCGACGCGCGACATGAGCAGGAGGTCCTCGATCAGGCTGCGCAGGTCGAGGCCGTTCTGCCGGATCCGCTCGACCCAGTGCCGGTGCGGAGCGTCCAGCGCGTCGTCACGGACCAGCAGCTCGGCGAAGCCCAGCACGTTCGTCAGCGGTGTCCGCAGCTCGTGGCTGACGGAGGCGATCAGGTCGCTCTTGATCGCGCTGACCTCCGCGAGCCGCTCGGTCGACTGCCGCTCGCGCTCCAGCGCGGCCGCCAGTCGCTGCTCCTCGAGCCGCCGTCCGGACACGTCCTTGCCGACCGCGACGTACCCCATCGGCTGCCCGTCGGGCGCGGTCATCACGTCGACGGTCACCGACACGACACGCGTCGTCCCGTCGGCCGCGAGCATCTGCCAGTCGACGCGCCCCTCGGGTCCCAGCCGATCCGCCTCGAACGAGTGCGGGGAGGCGCCGGCGGGACGCGGGCCGCCCGCGGGGAGGGGCACGACGAGGTCCGCCAGCGGCCGCCCGATGACCGTCTCCGCGCGGTGCCCGAGCAGGTGCTGCGCGCCGGCGTTCCAGTAGGTCACGCGGCCCCCGGTGTCGACACCGGCCAGCAGCGTCCCCCGGGTGGCCTCGAGCACCTGGCCGAGGAAGCTCTGCGACGTCCGGTGGCCGGTCACGTCCAGGCCCGTCAGCACGTAGCCCACCCCGCGTCCCGGGACGACCATGCGGCGCCCTGACCAGAGCACGGTCCGGAAGGTGCCGGCGTCGCGGGTCGTGTGCTCCAGGCCGCCGGGCGCCCCGCAGCACCGCTCGAGCAGGTCGCGGGTCTCCTCGACGGTCCGTCCGAGCAGGCCGCACTCCCAGAGGGACCTGCCGGGTCGGCACCCCTCCCCCGCGGCGGCGACGGCCGCCGCGTTCGCCCGTTCGACCCGGAGCTCACCGTCCAGGACGACGACCTGTGCGGCCTCGCTGTCGAGCACCGCGTCCGTCAGGCGCGACTGATCGGCCAGCGCCGCCGCCGACCGCCGGCGCTGGTCCGCCGAGAGCGCCAGCGGGAGCGCCACCAGGGCCATGGCGGTCAGGAACGCCTGGACCAGGGCACCGACCTCGGCCGGGGAGCTGCCGCGGACGAGCTCGGCGCCGAACGGCCCGGCGCCCTCGGCGGTCAGCACCGAGACCGCGACCGCGCACCCGAGCACCTCGACGGCCGCCACCACGGGCGGCAGCCGCAGCGCGGCCCACGCCAGCAGCGGGAACACGGTGAACGCCGTGGGCCACGTCTGACCGGGGGCGAACACGACCCCGACGGAGACCGCCAGGAGCCCGCACTGCGCGACCCCCTCGGGGAGGCTCCCGGGAGCGGTGCGCACACGAGCCGCGACCGTGGGCAGCAGGAGGAGGACCGGCAGGAGGACCAGCTGCGAGGCCGAGTGCGACGCCATGGTCGACCGCACGGTCGCCACGAAGGGACCGTCGAGGAGGAACCGCACGATGAGCCCGGCCAGCCCGCCCAGCAGCACGGCCCCGGCCGCGGTCGCCACGAGCAGCCGCAGGGCGTCGTGCAGGTCCTCGAGTCGAGCGGGCTCGCGGCGTCCCCGGGTCAGGATCCAGGCGACGAGGAGGGCCTCGGCGGCGTTGGCCACGCCGAAGGCGACGGCCACAGGCAGCTCGCGGCCCGCGACCAGGTTGGCCGCCGTCGTCGCCAGGCCGATCGCCCCGACCAGGGCCGTCCACCGCCGGCCCAGCAGCAGCACGCCCGTGGCCACGCCGGCGGCGGGCCACCAGCTCGCCACGTCGCTGTCCGCCGGGGCGAAGGCGACCGCCACGACCCCCAGGGCGAAGCAGCCCACCACGCCCACCAGGAGGAGCGACGTCCGGGCCCGCGGGCGCAACGACGGGAACGACGAGGGGGCCCCCGGGCCCCACGCGAGCGGCATCCGCCCATGGTGCGCGCGCCCGACCGCCGCTGTCTGCCCCGGCGGGGGGAAGTTCCCCCATCCGGGGGACGCGCTCACCGCGGCGGCCGTCCCGTCGGATCCGACGCGGCGGACTCCGCCCACCCCGTCTCGTGCGCCAGGCTCACGGCCGCCAGCTGCGACGTGACGCCCAGCTTGGCCAGGATCGACTTCACCTGCGACCGCACGGTCGACTCGGCGACGACCGCGCTCGCCGCGATCTGCTGGATCCGTCGGCCGTGAGCGAGCTCGAGGAGGACCTCGCGCTCGCGCCGCGTCAGCCGCGCGAAGTCCCCCAGCCGACGACGACGCCGCTCCGTCGCCTCGCGCCAGGTCCGCATCAGCTCGAGCCGCTCGGCCTCGGCCAGCACGGGTCGCCCGCGGCGCACGTCGTCGACGGCGGCGACGATCGCCTGCAGGGGGCTGGTCTTGACCAGCACGCCGACCGCACCGAGGTGGAGGCACTGCCCCCAGCGCTCGCGGTTCTCCGTGGCGGTGACCACCAGGACCGACACCCCGGCCGCGGTGAAGGGGCCGACGAGCCGGGCTCCGTCGCCACCGTCGCCCAGGTCCAGGTCGAGCATGAGGACGTCCGGTCGCGCCCGGGTCACCTCGACGACCAGGGCCGGCAGCCCCGGGCCGTCGGTCCCGGCCCCGAGGTGGACGACGTCGAGACCCGCGACCTGGAGCGCGAGCCGCAGCGCCTCGGCGAAGAGGACGTGGTCGTCGATGACGGCGACACGTGTCGGCGGATCCTGCTGCACAGCGCCTCCCCAGCCCCTGCCCGAGAAGTCCACCACCCCGCCCCACGACGAGACGGCCTCACCGTACGCCCCGACCACGCAACCTTCCACGGCGCTGACGGAGGACTCGCCGCCGCCGGGGCCCCGGCGCGGCACCCTGCCCGGCCACCCGGCGCCCCGCCCGTGCGCGGCCGATCGCGGATCGTCGGGGCCGTGATCACCGCCCCGACCCCGATCATCATCGTCCAGCGCGGGCCGCCCCGCGGCCTGCGCACCCCCGGTCACGCTCCGGCGTCCGGGGGTTCTCCGTTGCCGGAGCCCGGGACGCCCATCCCTGGAGGAGTCCCCCGTGCACGTCGCACCCGCCGACCAGGCCGACCTGCCGTGCCACCGACTCGCGCGGCCGGCTCCGGACGACGACCGGGCGCTGCCGCTGCGGACGGTCTCGCTCCTGCACCGCCGGCGCGTGGCCCTCCTCGAGCTCGACCTGGACGTCGCCGGGCAGGTCTTCACCGCGCTGTTCCGCTGCCCCGCTCGTCACGCCGACGTGGTCGCCGCGGGCTTCGGCAACCTCGTCGGCGTGCTGGACGTCGACCTACGGGGGTCTCAGCCGGCGAGGCCGCCGTCGACGGAGAAGGTCACCGACGTGACCATGGCCGAGCCGTCCGAGGCGAGGTAGAGCGCCGCCCTCGCGGCCTCACTACGGGGATGCGACCGAGCGCACGAGCGCCGCGATCCTCCGTGCGCGCGTCGCGTCCTGGACCGCGTCCTCGACGGGCTGCAGCAGGCGCCGGCGGGCTGCGGGGCGCTGACCCTCGAAGTCATGGAGACGGCCGGTGGCCTCGAGGGCGGTCCTGACGTCGTCGGGCACCGGCACGTGGTCGGGGTCCGCGGGACGCAAGCGGCACGCGACCACGTGCCCGGCCCCCGCTCCGAGCCGGCGCCGCAGCGCGACCCCGGCGTACAGGAAGGGCCGGTCGACGACGTCGGCACGGTTGACGCCCAGGTTGACCGGGACGTCGTCGAGGTGGCCCTCCACGCGGCGGGTCCGCTCCCGCGCGACGGCGTCCACGAGCAGGTCGTCGAGGTAGAGGACCGTGTAGACGTGGCGGCCCCACACCAGCAGCTCCAGCGGGGCGTCGTACTCCACGAGCTCCCCGGGTCCCTCGCTCACCGCACCAGGAGACCACGGCGGCCCACGTCCTCCTAGGCTGGACGCGACGTCGCCGACCGGGCGCCCGACACCACGCCCGACACCAGGAGGACCGATGCTGGCACTCGAGCGGAGCGGGTCGGGAGGTCCCGTGCTGTGCCTGCACGGCTGGCCGGGTGGCGCCTCGGACTACCGGCTGCTGACGCCGCTGCTGACCGACGTCGCCGACGTGGTGGTGCCGCACCTGCCGGGTTTCGGCCGGTCCTTCTCGCCGGAGGACGCCGCGCGGCCGGCCTCCGACTTCGACCGCGACCACCTGGTGGCCGCGCTCGTCGAGGTCCTCGACGGGCTCTCGCTCGACCCGGTCGTCGTCGTCGGCTACGACGTGGGCGTGACCACGGCCGTCGCGCTGGCCCGCGCCGTGCCGGACCGCGTCCGGGCGGTCGTCACGGGCAACCTGCTCGGTCCCTCGGCGCTCGCGCCGGCCGTGCTCGACCCGCGTCGCCGGGCGGAGTACTGGTACCAGGACTTCCACCAGCTCGAGCTGAGCGCGCGGCTGGTCGACGGCGACCCCGCCGCGGTGCGCACCTACCTGGAGCACTTCTGGTCGCACTGGGGCTCACGGCCCGAGGCCGCCCTCGAGGACGCGCTCGTCGAGGACTTCGCCCGTCCGGGGGCGTTCAGGACCTCGCTGGGCTGGTACCGCTCCGGCTCCTCGACCCTGTACGCCGCGCTCGCGCTGGCCGAGGGTGGGCCCGCGCCGACGCCGGTCGAGGTGCCGGCGACCGTCCTGTGGGGTGCGGAGGACCCGCTCTTCCCGCCGGAGCACGCCGACTCGGCGAGCGAGCTGCTGCCGGCTGCCGACGTGCGGGTGCTCGACGGCGTGGGCCACTTCACGCCGCTCGAGGCCGCGCCCGAGATGGCGTCCGCCGTCCGCGCGCACCTGGGCGCGGCTACCGTTCCCGCGTGAACGACACCGACACCGCGCGGACGCGGCTGGGGATCCTGGGGGCCGGCAAGGTCGGCACCGTGCTCGCGCGCCTCGCGGCCGCTGCGGGGTACGACGTCCTGGTCGCCGGCTCCGGACCGGCCGAGAGGATCGCGCTGACGATCGAGGTCCTCGCGCCCGGCGCCCGGGCGGTCTCCGGCGAGGAGGTGGCCGCGGGCAGCGACGTGGTGGTGCTGGCCCTGCCGCTGGGCAAGCACACGAGCGTCCCCGCCGAGAGCCTCGAGGGGCTGCTGGTCGTCGACGCCATGAACTTCTGGTGGGAGGTCGACGGCGAGCGGGACGACCTCCGCGACCCCCGCACGTCGTCCAGCGAGATCGTCCAGCGCCACCTGTCGGGCTCGCGCGTGGTCAAGGCCTTCAACCACATGGGCTACCACGACCTCGACGAGAGCCCCCGCCCCTCCGGCGCGCCCGACCGCAAGGCCATCGCCGTCGCCGGGGACGACCCGGAGGACGTCGCCGTCGTCGCGCGGCTCGTCGACGACCTCGGCTTCGACCCCGTCGAGGCCGGGCGCCTCGCCGACGGGGTCCGCCTCGAGCCCGGGACCGAGCCGTTCGGCGCGAGCGTCCCCTCCGACGAGCTGCGCGCGATGATCGAGCGCTTCGCCGACTCCGCGCGCGGTCGCGAGGTCCTCGTGGCGCGTCGGTCGCTCCCGACGTAACGGATCGTCCCCCACGCGGCAGGTCCGTCCCGGGGTCGCGCCGCGGCCCCTCGACCGACCGCCGACCGAGGGGAGCCACCGGGTGACGCCCGACCAGCAGGTCGCGACCGCGCCGGAACCGACCGCCGCGACCGCGCCGCGACCGACGCCCGCGCACCGCCGCGCGACGCCGGCCGACGACCTGACCGTGATCGTGCCGGCCTACGACGAGGCCGAGTCCATCGCCGACACCGTCCGCAGCATCCTGGGGCAGAGCACGCCCCCGGCGCGGGTGGTCGTCGTGGACGACTTCTCCACCGACGGCACCGGTGACCTCGCGCGCGCCGCGGGCGCCCAGGTGCTGCGTCCCGACGCCAACACGGGCTCGAAGGCCGGCGCGCAGAACGTCGCGCTGGCGCTCGTCGAGACCCGCTACGTCATGGCCATCGACGCCGACACCACCCTCGCGCCGGACGCCGTCGAGCTCCTGATGGCGCCGCTCGCGGCCGACGAGTCCGTGGTCGCCGCGTGCGGGTTCGTGGTGCCGCGCCACGTGCGCAGCACGTGGGAGCGCGGCCGCTACGTCGAGTACCTGCTGTCGTTCACCTTCTACAAGCCGACGCAGGACCACTTCGGCGCGCCGCTGATCTCCTCGGGCTGCTTCTCGGCCTACCGCACCGACGCCCTGCGCGCCGCGGGCGGCTGGTCGGAGCGCACCCGCGCCGAGGACATGGACCTGACCTGGACCTTCCACCAGGCCGGTCAGCGGGTGCGGTTCGTGCCGGAGGCGGTCTGCTACCCGATCGAGCCCCACGACCTCGCCTTCATGCGCACGCAGCTGAAGCGGTGGTCCCACGGCTTCGTGCAGAACGTCGCGCTGCACTGGCAGGGCGTCGTGCGGCTGCCGTTCCTCGGCACCGCGGTGGCGGTCGCGATGGTCGACGCCGTGGTGGCATCGCTGGTCTACCTGGTGGTGCTGCCGTTGCTGGCCGTCCTCGTGACCCCCTGGGTCCTGCTCGCCTACGTCGTCGACGTGCCGGCCGTGCTCGTGCCGGTGCTCCTCGCCGCCCGACGCCGCGGCGAGGTCGGGCGCGCGTTGCTGTCGATCCCGGCGTTCCTGGTGCTGCGGATCGTCAACGGCGTCGCCATGCTGGAGGCGCTGGTCACCGAGGTGCTCCTGCGCCGGCCGCTGCAGGTCTACGAGAAGGGGCACTGATGAACGCCGGGATGCCGGGCACCGGCCTCGGCGGCCTGTTCTACGTGGTGCTGGCGCTGTCCATGCCGCTGCTCGAGGTCGTCCGCACCGTGCAGGGCCGCAGCAGCCGTGAGCGGTGGCGGCTCGCCCTGACCCAGGCGAGCATCGCCCTGGGCGTGGTCGCCGCGACCGTGGCCGTGGTCCTCGGCGCCCAGCGGGTCGTGCCGGGCGCCGCCGGGGCCGGGGCCGTCGCGCTGCTCGCCCCGCTGGTCGCGCTGGGGGTGCTCGCCGCGCTCGCGGCGGTGGTCGGGGTGTGGGGGGCCTGGGCCCGGCACCGCCACGGGCCCGTGCCCGCGGCTGCGTCCGCCGGCGACGCCTGACCTCACCGGGAGCCGCGGTGCCGCGCGCTCGCCTACAGTGGCCGCGGGCACTGCGAGGTCGTGCTCCTCGGGCACGTCGAGGGCAGGCATGGGGGACGCGTGGTGGGCGAGGTGGACGACACCGGCCGGGACGAGGGCGAGGCGCGGCGCCAGCGCGCCCTGCGCACCTACGACCTGCTCGACGAGCACCACCCCTCGCGTGCCGAGATCCGAGGGCTGGTCGCCCTGGCCGCCACGGCGTCGGGGGTGCCGATGGCGGTCATCAACCTCCTCACTGAGGACGAGCAGCACCAGGTGGAGGCCGTCGGCTTCACCGGCGGGGTCTCGCCGCGCTCGGAGTCGATGTGCGCCCTGGTGGTGGACGAGCCGGAGCCGGTCGTCCTCGCCGACGCCCGTACCGACGCCCGGTTCGCCGACAACGTCTGGGTGACCGGTCCCACCGCGGTGCGGTTCTACGCCAGCTTCCAGCTGACCACCCCCGGGAACGTCGCGATCGGGACCCTGTGCCTGTTCGACGACAGCCCGCGCGAGCTGCTGGACCAGCACCGCGTCCTGCTGACGCTGCTCGCCGACCATGTGACCGACGTGCTCGAGCTCGAGCTGCAGTCGCGGCGGTGGCGGGCCTCCGCGCGCCGGCTGGAGGAGGCGAACGCCCGGCTCGTCGACTTCACCGCGACGGTCAGCCACGACCTGCGTGGCCCGCTGGCCACGGTGCGGATGGCCCTCGAGATGCTCGAGGAGCAGCAGGAGGCCCTCTTCCCCGCTTCGACGGGCGAGGCGTTCGGCACGCGCGACCTCCTCGGCCGGGCCCGCCGTTCGGCCGAGCGCATGACCGCGACCATCTCGCACCTGCTCGCCGAGCCCCGGCTGACCGGCGGCGAGGAGCTGCGCGCCACGTCCTGGCGCCCGGTGGCCGCCGAGGCCGTGGAGGACCTGGGGCACGAGCTGGACGCCCTCGAGGTCCGGGTGGACCCGACCGACGCCCTCGTCTGCTGCCGACCGGTGGGGCTGCGCCTCGTGCTGCAGAACCTGCTCGCCAACGCCGCCCGGTACGCCGGGCCCACCGACCCCCGCATCGAGCTGCGGTGGCAGCAGGCCGGCGGGCACGGGGAGGTCCTGGTGGTGGACCACGGCCCCGGCGTGGCCCCCGCGGACCGGCACCGCATCTTCGCGCCCCGCGAGCGGGGCGGACCCGGCGTCCACACCGGTGCCGGGGCCACCGTGGCCCACGACGGCGGTCGCGGGCTCGGACTCGCCACCAGCCACCGCCTGGTCACCGAGATGGGCGGTCGTCTCGAGCTGCGGGAGACCCCCGGCGGCGGCGCGACCTTCGCGGTCTGCCTGCCCGACCCGTGACCCCCGGTGACCGTCGGCAGGTCGGCACAGCCACGTGGTGAGCCCGCACCGGCCGGTGAAGCGCGCGGCCACCGGGGAAGGTCGCGTGGCCGACCGTCGTTGACGGGGGCGTGAGGCTGTCCCTGCTCGACCGCACCCGCACCCGTGCCGGGGAGTCCGACGCGGCGGCCGTCGCCGCGACCGTCGACCGGGCCGTGCACGCCGAGGCGGCGGGGTACGACCGCTTCTGGGTGGCGGAGCACCACGCGGTGCCGGGCATCGCATCCGGCGCCCCGCCCGTGCTGCTGGCGGCGGTCGGGGCGCGCACGAGCCGCCTGCGGATCGGCTCCGGCGGCGTGATGCTGCCGCTCCACCAGCCCCTGGTGGTGGCCGAGCAGTTCCTGCTGCTCGAGGCCCTCCACCCGGGCCGGGTCGACCTCGGCCTGGGCCGCTCGCTCGGCTTCACCCCGCCGGTACGACGGGCCCTGCGCCGCGAGGACCAGGAGGCGTCCGACTTCGAGACCGACCTGGTCGAGCTGCGCGGCCTGCTGGCCGGCACCGGCGAGGTCACGGCGCGGCCGGCCGTGGCGGGCGGCGTGCCGATGCACGTGCTCGCCGTGCGGCACGGCGTCGAGGTCGCGGCCCGGCTGGGCCTGCCGGTGGTTCTCGGCGGCCCGGACCTCGCCTCCGAGGAGACGGCCCGGTCGCTGGCGGACTACCGCCGCACGTTCCGGCCGTGGGAGGGCAGTGCGCCGTCGGTGACGATCTCCCTCGACGTCACCGTGGCCGACGACGACGCCGGCGCCCGCGAGCTCGCCCTGCCGGAGGCGTGGGCGGCGGCCCAGGCGCGCCGGACCGGGGAGTTCGGCCCGCTGCAGCCGGTGGCGACCATCCGCGACCAGCCGTGGCCCGCTCAGGTGCGCGCCCGCGTGGAGCGGTCGCTCGACCGGGCCCTCGCCGGAGGTCCGGCGCTCGTGCGGCGCCGGCTCGAGCAGCTGGTGGAGCGCACCGGCGCCGACGAGCTGCTGGCCAGCACCTCGACGTACGACGTCGACGCGCTGCGCGCCTCCGACCGGATGCTGCGCGACCTGGTGGCCTGAGGCCACCCAGGGCCGACGCGTCCCCGGTCGTGGGCGAGACTGGGTGGCTCCACCACCCGGATCGTGCGGAGGTCTGATGAGTCGCACAGCCCCGCCCCCGGCGAGGCCGGCGGTCCCCGGTCCGAGCGGCGGGGACATGCTCCGCGCCGTGGCGGGGATCCGTCGTGACCCGATCGCGTTCCTCACCCGGGTCACCGACCGCCACGGCGACGTCGTCGCCTTCCCGGTGCCGGGGCCGCCCGCGCTCCTGCTCAACGACCCCGAGGACGTCACCCGCGTGCTGCGCACGGCGTCCCGCTCGTGGACGAAGGACACCCGCCAGTGGGCCGCGCTGACCGAGGTCGTCGGTCCGGGCCTGCTGGCCTCCGACCAGCCCG
This sequence comes from Nocardioides lentus, assembly GCF_039529515.1. Taxonomy (NCBI): domain Bacteria; kingdom Bacillati; phylum Actinomycetota; class Actinomycetes; order Propionibacteriales; family Nocardioidaceae; genus Nocardioides; species Nocardioides lentus. The sequence continues at coordinate 111,492 of NZ_BAAAMY010000004.1, read as the reverse complement.
CCTGGATCACGCGCCGACGCGCGGCCGCCCCGGCCTTCCACCACGAGCGCCTCCAGGCGCTCGGTGCCGACGTCGCCGCTGCGGCGGACGACGCGATCGCAACCCACCTGGGCGCCGACGACCCACGGGTCGCGGCCGGGGAGACCGTCGACGTCGCCGCGCTCACCCACCGGATCGGGCTCGACGTCGTGGGCCGCCTGCTGTTCTCCCAGGACCTCTCGGGCCACGCGCGGTCCGTCCTGCGGGCCTCCAGCGCCGGCTCCGACGCCATCGTCCGCTACGGGCAGTCCATGGTCCCGCTCCCCCGGTGGGTGCCGACGCCCGCCCACCTCCGGCTCCGCGGCGCGCGCCGCCGGCTCACCGCGACCACGGCGACGATCATCGACGAGCGTCGCGCGGCCACCGACGCGCGCGGCGGCCCGTCGTACGGCGAGGACCTGCTGGGGCTGCTGCTCGACGCCGGGCTGACCGACTCCGAGGTCGGCGACGAGCTGGCGACCATGGTCGTCGCCGGCCACGAGACCGTCGCGGCCGCCCTGACGTGGACCCTGATGCTGCTGGCCGAGCACCCCGAGGTCCAGGAGCAGGTGGCGACCGAGGTCGCCGCGCTGCCGGGGCCGCCCCCGCTGATCGGCGGCGCGCAGGCCCTCCCGTGGACGCGGGCCGCGATCGACGAGGCCCTGCGCCTGTACCCGCCGGCCTGGGTGCTGTCGCGTCGCGCCCGGGAGCCCGTCACCCTCGCCGGGCGGGAGTTCGGTGCCGGCACGCTCGTCATCATCAGCCCCTACGTGCTCCAGCGGCGCCCGCAGCACTGGCCCGACCCGCTGCGGTTCGACCCGAGCCGCTTCCTCGGTCGCTCGACGCGCCACCCGGCGTACGTGCCCTTCGGCGACGGCCCGCGGCTGTGCATCGGACGCGAGCTCGCGCTGGGCGAGATGGTCGTGGTCCTGGCGCGACTGCTGAGCCGCTTCCGGGTCGAGGTGCCGCCCGGCTGGGTGCGCCCGCCGTACGAGATCGGCGCTGCGATCCACCCCCGCGGCGGCATGCCGCTCGTGCTGCGCGAGCGCGTCGGCTGAGCGCCCGGCCTCAGCGCGGTCGCGAGTAGACGGCGACCCCGTCGGCGTCGTCCCGCACGAGGTCGCCGCGCGCGGCGAGCAGCTCGAGGTGGGCGCGGGTCTCCATCGTCGCCAGCCCGGCGTCGAAGGTGTCGAGCTCCGCCAGCGCGCGCTCGTGGCGGGTCCACGGCAGCACCGCGGCCACGTCGTACGCCGTGCTGCCGGGCGCACCCCGACCGGGGACCGCCGCCGCGCAGGCCACCAGCCGCTGCTCGTGGTGGGCCAGCAGCTCGTCGACCCGGGCGTGGCTGGAGTCGGTCACGGGACCGTGGGCCGGGAGCAGCCGCAGGTCGGGCAGGTGCCTCACGCGGGCGAGGGAGGTCAGGAAGTCACCGAGCGGGTTCGCGACCGGGGCGGGCTCGAAGCCGATCGACGGGGTGATGGTGGGCAGCACGTGGTCCCCGGCGAACAGCAGGCCGGCGCCCCGGTCGGCGAACACGACGTGCCCGCGGGTGTGGCCCGGGGTCGGGACGACGTCGAGCTCGCGGCTGCCGACCCCCACGGTCTGCCCGTCGTCGAGCCAGGTGTCCGGGTGGCCCCACTCGGCGAGGTCGAGCCGGAGGTGCTCGCTGCGACGACCCCACTCCCGCGCGAGCGCGGGCGCCCCGCACCGGCCGAGCACGGCCACCGTCCCCCCACCCGCCGGCACCTCGCCGCCGGCGACGCCGCGGATCGCGTCGAGGTTGGGCCGCTCCCCCGCCCCGAGGGCGACCGCGGCGCCGACCTCGCGGGCGAGGACCGTCGCGAGCGTGTAGTGGTCGCGGTGCACGTGGGTCACCAGGAAGCGGGTGACGTCGCGAATCCCGGCGCCGAGCGCCGTGAGGCCCGCCTCGAGCTGCCGGCGGGCGGCCTCGACGGCCCAGCCGCCGTCGACCAGCACCAGGCCCTCCTCGGACTCGAGCACGTAGACGTTGACCGCGCGCAGGGCGTCGTTCGGCAGCGGCAGCGGGATCCGGTGCACCCCCGGGGCGGCCGGCCACGCGCCTGGCTCGCTCCACGGGGCGCCGGAGTCGGGTGAGACCGCGCGCGCGGTCGACGGGGCAGGCACCGACCGATACTCGCACCGGCGCGGACGACGTCCGCTCCCCACTACGCTGCTCACGCCATGGACAGCCGAGGAACGACGTGACCGCCAGCCGCGCGGCCCGCGAGCGCAGGGCCGCCGCCGAGGCCGGACCGCTGGCCCGGGTGCGGATCGACCTCGACGCCGAGCAGCAGTTCGTCTACAAGATCACCTGCACCGCCTGCACGACGAAGAAGGACCGACCGTGGTCGGCGTACCGCCCCGGCGACGACAACGGCTTCATGGCCGCGATGGACCGCTGGACCTTCCACCTCGTCGAGCAGCACCCGGACGCCGAGGCACCCTGCCTGGCCTACCTCCCCGCCGCCCAGGAGCGCCTGCACGCGCGTCGGGGCTAGGCGCCGGTCCGCACCACCGCCCAGGTCGAAGCGAAGCGGCCGGCCGTGAGATCCCTCGCCCGCATCCAGACCTCGAGGTGCCGCCGTCGGGCCTCGGCGCCGGCCCCTCCAGCCCCGGGCGGGAGCGGGCCGAGGTCGAGGTCGGCGTCGAGCAGGAGCACGTGGCGGTCGCCCGGGGCGAGCGGGAGCCGGAGCGCGAGCGTCGCGAGCAGCTCCGGGTGGTCGCCGCGCGCACGGCCGAAGCCGCGCAGCCGCGGGACCGGCGCGACCGGCTCGTACGCCTCGTGCCACGGGGTGAGGGCGTGCACGTCGGGGTCGGTCGCGTTGGCGCGAACAGCCACGAGGTCGAGCCAGCGCGCGGCCCGCGCGTGGCGCTCCGCGCGCTCGCCCGCCAGGCGCGATCCCGCGGGGCTCGGGCAGGTCGCCACGAGCTGGGGGTTCAGCGGGGTGATCCGGTCCACGGCCGCGGCGTCCGCCAGGACCATGTCGTCGACGTCGTCCACGAGCCGCACCAGCCAGGCGCCGGCGGAGGCGTCGTCCCACCCGTCCGAGCGCAGGTCGTGGAACACCTGGAGCACGCCGGTGTCCGGCAGCCCGGTCGACGGCCAGCGGTCGAGACCCTGGTTGACGGCCTCCGTGGCGAGATCGACCTGCAGGACGAAGTGCAGGGCCCGACCGTCCGACCCGACGGGCGGTCCCCACGCGTCCGGGGCTCGTCGCGGGACGCTCGGCGTCCCCCCGATCCACGACCCGGTCCAGCCGAGCGGGTCGGCACGGAACGCCGGGTCCGCGACCAGCTCGTGGTCCGTCGACAGCGCCAGCCCCACGGCGATCGGCAGCTCCGTCGCGGAGAGCCGGACCTCGGGGTGCGCGCGGAAACCCTCCGGGTCGGTCGAGGCACCCAACCCCGGCGGCAGGACCGCGCCCGCCAACCACCGCGCCAGCGGGGCGTCCCCGGCGGCCGCGAAGGCCAGCACGAGCTCCCGTCGTACGACGGGGTCCTCGGCCAGCGCGCGACGGGTGGCGGCGTACAGGCGCTCGGCGTCGCGGTCGAGCCGGCGCGCACCCGCCGACGGCGCCCGGGCGACCAGGTCCTGCCACTGCGTCACCAGGCTCGAGGTCACGGCGACATCCTGCTCGATCCGGCTGCCCACACGGGCCCCGCGTCGAGGGGAACGGCCGCATGGCAGCAGGTCATGGGCCTGAGTCGGCCGTGAGCGATCTCCACGCCGCTGCCGCGCGGCTCGACGACCCCGACCTGGCCTTCACCGAGCGCGTCGAGGCCGACCTGGCGTTCCACCTGCTGCTCTGCCGTCTGTCGGGCAACCCGATGCTCGTCGAGTCGTGGCAGCACCTCGAGGGACGGATCCGCGTCGCGATCATGAGCCACGACGCCGACCGCCTCCCCGCGATCATGTCGCGTGAGCGGCACGCGGTGATCGCGGACGGCATCGCCGGCGACGACGAGGCAGCCGTCGTGCTCACCGTCGAGCGGCACATGGACGTCGCTGCGCGGGTCTACGCCGGCGGCTGACGGGACGCGGGGGACCGCGCAGGTCGGCGCACTGGCGCTCGGCACCCTCCGCCCAGCAGCCGGGCGCTGCACAGGTCCGGATCGGCCGGGCCGCCGTGGTGGCGACGCGGTCGTCGGGGTGCCGCGCCGGGCCCCCACCGGCCACTACGAGATGTCCAGGCCGGTCTTCTGCAGGATCAACCGGGCGGCGCTGTTGCGGGCCACGTCCTTGCGGGAGTCGGACAGCGGCTCGGCGATGGTCGCCGAGCCCTCGGGGCCCGTGACCTTCATCTTCCCGGGGCCGGCGCGCTCGACCTCACCCCCGGCCCGGTTGATCTTCTTCACCAGGTCCCGGGCAGCGGAGGAGCGCCAGCGTTCAGCCATCCGTGCACCCTACGTCGGCGTGTCCGCGCGGTGCGGACCGCGAGGGCCGGCGCGGGCCGTCCGCGCGAGCGTCGGACCTGCGCGTCCTGGGGTGGCCCAGGGGAGCGAGCAGGAGCCCGGCGGGACCCGTACGGGCTCGGAACGGTCCGGCGGCATCGGGCCCTCACGTGCAGATCTGTCCCGGCCACGGACGAGAACGGCGCCGACCGCATCGCAGCAGGTCAAGGGCCGTGGTGGAGCCGCCTGTCGGAATCGAATCGACGACCTTCTCATCGCGGGTGTCGGCAAGCCCCACCAAGCCGAATCACGGCACTCGTGCTCGACAAGGCTTTGACCTAGGGAAACGCGGGTCCGTCTAGTCACCGACCGACCCGCAGGGCGAGGGCACCTTCGACGCAGCGGTCACCAACGGGTTGCTCGCCATCGCGTCGGCCGCGATCCCCGGGCATATATCGGCGAACACCACCGGGTTCATGCCGTCGGCGAGCAAGATACTCGACGATTTGGTCGACGAGTTCGGTGCGATCTCAGGCGTAGCGGAGGTGCCGACCGGCGAGGAGGCACACGACCTCAACCACCTCGGGATGCTTGTCGGCCTCGGCCACGAGCTCAAGATCGCGATCAACGTCGACCATCTCCGCGAGGCGCTAGAGCGAACCCAGCTGGCCCGTCACGGAAGCGGCCCGGGCGAACAGCTCACGGACGCTGACCTTCAAGCGCTTTCCGAACTCGACGCCCACCCGGCCCTTCGATCCCTTGGCGACCGCCAGAACGACCAGGCCTGGACGCGCGGCGACATCGACAACGACGTCGAGATGGACCGAGCTCTCGAGATCTTGAGTTTGCTCGACGACGACGACATCAAGGCGCGAGTCGGGGCGGCCGAGCGCTACAGGCCCGACTACGACGACCCTCGTCAGATGCAGGACTGCCCCGTGTGTGGTCACCAGACGCTGGCGCCCACCGGCAGTGATGGCTTCGGGTACGGCCACACCGCTGGAACATGCGTGGTCTGCACCTACCGTTGAAGTGAGCATGCGAAGTACTTGCTCGATCTAGAAGACGAGTGGGAGTTCCGGTGGAGGGACGCCTGACTGCGCGAGAGAACGGCGAGGCGCAGGTCTTCCTGCTGAAGACCTTGTTCGATGACGGACCACGCACCCGTCAATTCACGCATGCCGTCATTTCGCCGCGGTCATGCGCGCGATCCTGCTGAAGCTCACCCCATCAGATTGCGGGCCCGGTCGCTGGAATTGAAAGGTCTGACGCCGGACGGACGTCAGGCCTTCGACGCGGACGGCTTGTTGTCCGAACGAGCTTCGGCCTGGCGGGCCTGCTGGGCGAGCAAGGGCACCATCCGGGCCACCGACGCAGCGCTGACCGAGGGGGTGCCCCGGTCCCTCGGCTGCGGTCGCCGCGTCAGATCGCCGGCGTCGAGCAGGGCCTTCACCTCCCTGTCGAGCAGCCAAGCAGTCGGGCGGCCTCGACCTGCGTCACCCACCCTCGCCGTCACCCACGCAAGAGAGCCCACGCCAGCATCGCGAGGCCCACCACGAAGCAGACCGTGGTGAGCGAGGTGGAAGCGACCATGACGACCAAGTTCGCCGTCGACGGCGTGGGCCCGGCTAGAGCAGCGGCCGCTATCCCGGGCAACACACACAGTCCCGAGAGCACCAAGAACCCGAAACCGCGGCGGACGGTCACTCCCATGCGACAGCACCCTAGGCCGAGCGGAGCATCGCCGCACGGATCCACGTCGTCTCGACGCCGCCGGTGTGCGCGAACGCGACCAGGCCCTCCCACCGGGGCTTCCCTCGCCGGTCCTCGACGCGGGGCCACTCGAGCAGCAGCCCGATCAGCGGCGGCTGCGGGTGGGTGATCGACTGGTCCCGGTAGTACCAGACGTGCGCGGGCAGAATGACGGCCACAGCCGTGACCGTAGCGACGCTCAGGAGCGTCGGACACCTCGACGCGTGTCACGGATCCGCCGCAGCCGCCTCACCAGCTGCGCGTCGTTCACCTCAGCCGCGGGCGATTCGAGGAGCTCGGCGAGGATCTGGGCGTACCGGATCTCGGACAACCCGAACAGCTGCCGGATCGCGGCCGGCTTCCCTGACCCGTAGAGCGCCCGCTCGCGGCTGTTCAGCACCGCCGACGCCTGGCCGAGCGACCGGGGCGCCCCGAACGGCTGCCGCTCGAACTCGAGGACCGCGATCTGCTGGTCCGTCAACGTCCCCACGTCCGTCTTCGTGCTCATGGCCGCGACGCTACGACCGGCCGCCGAGAGCCGGTCAGCCGATGTCGCCACGCTCCGCTGAGGAAGCCAGCCCCGCGCTCGTCCTGCTCGCGCCACCGTCGCCGCGCTCCGGCGGCAGCCACTCTGCGACGGTCTCGCCGAGCGGCCGGTAGACGATGCTCGCGATCTTGGTGCCTTCCGGCACCTCGGTGACGATCCAGCCCTTGAGGCACCGGTCGGTCGTCAGCGTGACGTTTTCCGGGAACTTCGGGGTCGGGAAGTCGTCGTAGCTCGAGCCGGAACCGCCGTACTCCTGCCCGCCCGGGGTCACGACCGACCACTCCCCGCTGTACGACGAGTAGGCGTCGGGGGTGTCCTCGGTCATGCACTGCTCGAGCCGCAGGCCCACGTAGACGTTCCCCGGGGTGAACGGCTCGCGGTAGGCGGCCGGTGGGTAGGGGTAGCGGACCTTCTCGAGCGTCATGTCGATCGACATGCCGTCGCGCGTCTCGCCGAACGACAACGCCCGATCGCCGACGTTCGGCGCGAACGGGTCCTCCTCCGCCTCGGCGCTGCTGGCCGAGTCGCTCGGCTCCATCGGCGACGTCGCGGGCCGCTCCTCGGCCTGACCGTCGGTGTCGCCTCCGCAGCCGGCGAGCAGGAGCGCAACTGCCGCAAGTGCACTGAGGCGCGTCGTCTTCATCGTTCCCCCATGTGGTCTTGGGACCAGGATCGTAGGCCGGTACGCGGGGCTCAGCGAGCACAAGGCGCCCAGGAAGGCCACCGGGCCGACGGTTGCCGGGGAACGGCAACGGCCCTGATCTGCGAGTCGCTGCAGGTCAGGGCCGGTGTGGTGTGAGAGCCGCCTGTCGGAATCGAACCGACGACCTTCTCATTACGAGTGAGACGCTCTACCGACTGAGCTAAGGCGGCGCGTCCAGGCGTACGGCGGGTGGCCGGGCGCGCTGCGACGCGGGGAACTATACGGACACCCCGGGCGCGGGGTGAAACCGGCTCAGGCGGCGACGAGGCCCCGGTCCCCGGCGGCGATGTCGGCCGTCGTCCGGGTGGCCGTCACGTCGGCGAGCAGCGCGGTCTGGTCCTCGCCGCACCAGCAGGTGAAGGACACCTCGATGCCGTCGGCGACCTCGGTCGACCGGGCGACCTGGCTGAAGAACATGAGCTGCCGGCGCGAGCAGGCGGAGCAGTGGTGGGTGAACATCGGCGGACCTCCCTGGGTCTGATCGGTTACTCGTACAGCATTCAATCTGCCCGATCGCATCCCATAGGGGTAGCCTCACTTTCCTTGACGAGCCCCAGGATCTGCCTAGGAGTGTGACCGTGCTCTCGCTGCATCAGCTGCGGTGCTTCCTCTCGACCTACGAGCACGGCTCCCTCACCGGCGCCGCGGACGCGCTCGGCTACGCCCAGCCGTCGGTGTCGGAGCAGATCCGCTCCCTCGAGCGCTCGGTCGGGGCGCAGCTGTTCCGCCGCGTCGGGCGCGGCGTCGTGCCGACGACGGTGGCCGACGAGCTGCGGCCCCACGCGGAGCGCACGCTGGCCGCGGCCGACGACGCGCTGCGCGCCGTACGGTCCGCGGCGCGGCTGGAGACCGGCACCATCCGGTTCGGGATGTTCGGCACCGCGCGGTTGTACGCCGGGGCCGACCTCGTCGCCGACGTGCTGGAGCGCCACCCCGGGGTCCGCGTGGAGCTGGTCGGGCAGAACTCCTCCGAGGTCTTCGACGAGCTGCGCCGCGGACGGCTGGAGGCCGCGATGATCGCCGTGCCGTCGGTGAGCACCGACGCCATGGCCGTCACCCCGGTCGCGCGCGACGAGCTGGTCTACATCTCCGCCGACCCCGAGCACGTCGCCTCCCCGGTGACCGCCCAGCGGCTGTCGCGGGCCTCGCTGGTCATGGCCGAGGCGACGTGGGCCGCGGAGGACTCGACCCGGATCGTGCTGCGCCGGATGCTGCAGGAGACCGGCCGCAACCCGGTCTCGCGCATCGAGGTCGAGGACGTCGAGACCGCCGTCGAGCTCGTCGGGCGCGGGCTGGCCGACTCGATCGTGCCGCGCGGCGTCGTCGACCAGCTGCTCCCCCGCCTCGCCCCCGCGGCGGGCTGGGTGTCGCTGCGCCCGCGCCAGTACGACACGCTCGCCATCGTCCACCGCGCCGGCGCGACCCTCTCCCCCGCGGCCCGGCTCATGATCGAGCTGGCCACCGCCCGGATCGTCGCGCTGACCGAGAAGTACTGAGCCCGAGGACCGCATCGTGGCGGTCGGCGGCGAGGACACACTGGTGGCCTATTGTCGATTAACCCAGTCCAGTTACTCGGCAAGGAGAGACCCGTGCCCGACCAGATGCACCTCGGCGGCTTCATGATCGCCTCCAACGTCACGCACTCCCACGCCGCCTGGCGCCAGCCCGGCACGCAGCCCGACTTCCTCGACGCCGCCTACTACCAGCGGATCGGGCGGACGCTGGAGCGCGGCAAGTTCGACTTCGTCTTCTTCGCCGACCTCCTCGCGGTGCCCACCAACTACGGCGGCAGCCCCGACGAGGCGCTGCGGCGCGGCACCCAGGCCGCCGCGACCCTCGACCCGTCACTGGTCGCGAGCAGCATCGCGGCGGTCACCGACCGCCTCGGCGTCGCGATCACCAAGTCCACGACCTACTTCCACCCCTTCGAGCTGGCGCGCATCCTCGCGACGCTCGACCACCTCAGCAACGGCCGCGCCGCCTGGAACATCGTCACCTCCCTCAGCGAGGCGGAGGCCCGCAACTTCGGCCTGGAGAAGGTGCTCGACCACGACCTCCGCTACGACCGCGCGCAGGAGTTCGTCGAGACCGCCGTCGCCCTGTGGGACTCCTGGGACGCCGACGCGCTGGTGCAGGACAAGGCCTCCGGCCTGTTCGCCGACCCCGACAAGGTGCGCGCGCTCCACCACGACGGGCTGTTCTTCAAGACCGCCGGTCCGCTGCCCACCCCGCGGTCACCCCAGGGCCGGCCGGTGCTGATCCAGGCCGGGTCCTCGGAGAAGGGCAAGGACTTCGCCGCGCGGTGGGCCGAGGCGATCTTCGAGATCGACCCCACACCCGAGGGCCGCCGCGCCTACTACGACGACGTCAAGGACCGCGTCAGCGACCACGGCCGCGACCCGCGCCAGGTCAAGATCCTCCCCGCCGTGCTGCCCTTCGTCGGCGAGACCGAGTCGATCGCGCGCGAGAAGCAGGCGGTCCACCACGAGCTCGCCGACCCGATCTCCGGGCTGATGACGCTGTCGGTCCACACCAACCACGACTTCAGCCAGCACGACCTCGACTCGCCCGTCGAGGACCTCGAGGTCAGCGGCACCCAGGGGCTGTTCGACGTCGCCCGACGGCTCAGTCGACGCGACTCGCTCACGCTGCGCGACATCGGGAGGCTCTACGCGCAGGGCGTGCTGCTGCCGCAGGTCGTCGGCACGGCCTCGCAGGTCGCCGACCAGCTCGAGGAGTCCTTCCTGGGCGGCGAGGCCGACGGCTTCATGCTGTCGTGCGCCACCTCACCGGGCACCTTCGAGGACGTCGTCGACCAGGTCGTGCCGGAGCTGCAGCGCCGCGGTCTCTTCCGCACCGAGTACGCCGGCCGCACCCTGCGCGAGCACCTCGGGCTCGACGCCGCCGGCGAGCCGGCGTACGCGCGGGCCTGACGCACGTCGCCCGCCGGACCGTGGGGGTCCGGCGGGCGACGTCGGGTCACGGGTCGGCGGGTCGCTCAGCCCCGGACCCGGGGCTGGAGACGCTCCAGCTGGGTCACGTGGCCGGGCTCGAGCTCGTCGAGGCTGGTGACGCCGAGCAGGCGCATCGTGCGCTCGATCTGGCCCGACAGGATCTCGACCGTACGACGGACCCCGGCCTCACCGCCCGCCATGAGGCCGTAGAGGTAGGCGCGGCCGACCTCGGTGAAGTGGGCGCCGTGGGCGAGGGCGGCCACGATGTCCTGGCCCGACATGATGCCGCCGTCGATCCAGACCTCGAGCTCGGAGCCGACCTCCTTCACGACCTCGGGCAGCAGGTGGAACGGCACGGGCGCCCGGTCGAGCTGGCGACCGCCGTGGTTGGACAGGATCAGCCCGTCGACCCCGACGTCGGCGACCCGTCGCGCGTCGTGGACGGTCTGCACGCCCTTCACGACGACCTTCCCGGGCCACTGCGACTTGATCCAGGCCAGGTCCTCGATGCTCACCGTGGGGTCGAACATCGTGTCCAGCAGCTCGGCCACCGTGCCGGACCAGGAGTCGAGCGAGGCGAAGGCCAGCGGCTCGGTGGTGAGGAAGTTGATCCACCACGCCGGGCGCGGCACGGCGTTGGCGACCGTGCGCGGCGTCAGGGTGGGCGGGATGGTCATGCCGTTGCGCACGTCGCGCAGCCGGGCGCCGGCGACGGGCACGTCGACGGTGACCAGCAGCGTGTCGTAGCCGGCCTTCGCGGCGCGGTCGACCAGCGCCATCGAGCGGTCGCGGTCCTTCCACATGTAGAGCTGGAAGAAGTGCCGCCCGCCGGGTGCCGCCGCGGCGACGTCCTCGATGGAGGTGGTGCCCATGGTCGACAACGCGAACGGGATGCCCGCCTGCTGGGCGACGCGCGCCCCGGCCTTCTCGCCCTCGGTCTGCATCATCCGGGTGAATCCGGTCGGCGCGATGCCGAAGGGCATGGCGACGCGCGCGCCGAGCACCTCGCGGGAGGTGTCGACCTCGGAGACGTCGTGGAGCACCGAGGGGTGGAACTCGACGTCGGCGAACGCCTGCCGGGCGCGTGCGAGCGAGACCTCGCTCTCCGCGGCACCGTCGGTGTAGTCGAACGCGGCCTTCGGCGTGCGGCGCTTCGCGATCGTGCGCAGGTCCTCGATCGTCAGGGCGCGGGCGAGACGGCGCTCGGTCGCGGACCAGACGGGCTGCTTGAACTTCAGCAGCGGCGCCAGGTCGTGACGCTTGGGCAGCTGTCGCTGGATCTTGGGGCTGTCCGGCATGGTGTCGGCTCCTCGGGGTCGGTCTCGCGACGGTACCCGCACCCGGTCGGGGTCGGGGGTGGGCGGGAGGGGGTCAGATCAGGTCGTGGCGGGCGGCGAGCACGACGGCCTCGATGACCGTCCCCACGTCGAGGACGTCGCAGATCGAGCGCAGCCGGCGCCGCACCGTGCGCTCGGACACGTGCAGGCGCCGCGCGATCTCCGGGGCGGTGCGCCCGTCGGCGTACAGGCGCAGCAGGTCGACGTCGTCGGCGTCGAGCCGGGCCAGCCCCGCGGGCCGGGTCATCGCCCCCGGGAGCGCGCGGCCGACCGAACGGGCGGGTGGTGGGTGCGCAGCGGCTCCGTCCCGCGGACGGCGGCCCGCATCGTCGCCAGGTCGGCGTCGGGCCCGAAGGCGCCGAGCGCCCGCGCCTGGACCAGCACGTTGCCGGTCGCGGTCGCCTCGACGGGCCCGGCCACGACGGGGACGCCGGCCCGCGCGGCGAGCAGGTCGCACACCAGGGCGTTGCGGGCCCCGCCGCCGACGACGTGCACGACGGGCACGTCGCGCCCGGTCACCCGCGCCAGGTCCCCCAGCACCCGGGTGTACGCCGCGGCGAGCCCCTCGCAGACCATCCGCACGGTCGCGGCCGGCTCGGTCGGCACCCGCTCGCCGCGGGCGGTGAGCCAGGCCGCGACGGCGCCGGCCATGTCGTCGGGGGCGGTGAACGACGGGTCGTCGACGTCGAGGGCCGGCAGGTCGGCGGCGACCCGCTCGGGCAGGGCGGCCGCCGCGCCGAGCACGTCGGCGAGGTCGACGTCGCGGCCCGCGCGGCGCCAGGAGTCGAGCAGCCGCGAGAGGATCCAGGTGCCCATGACGTTGCGCAGCACCCGGAAGGTGCCGTCGACGCCCCGCTCGTGGGTCAGGTTGGCCGCACGCGCCGCCTCGAGGGGCGCCGGGCCGGTGGTCTCGACGCCGACCAGGCCCCACGTCCCCAGCGAGAGGTACGCCGCGCCCTCCGCCGACAGAGGGGTCCCGGCCACCGCGGAGGCGGTGTCGTGGGAGCCGACGGCGACCAGGTCGACCGCGTCCTCGAGGCCCGTCGCGGACCGGACGTGGCCCAGCAGGGGACCGAGCCTCTCGCCCGGGTCGACCAGCGGCGGGAGCACCCCGGCGGGGAGGCCGAGCCGCGTGCACAGCGCGGTGTCCCACTCGCCGTCGGCGAGGCCGAGCAGCCCGGTCGTCGAGGCGTTGGTCCGCTCGGCGACCCGCACCCCGCCGAGCCAGTGGCCCAGCAGGTCGGGCACCAGCAGCGCGGTGTCGGCCACCCCCAGCAGCGGACCCTCGGTGGCGAGCTGGAAGAGGGTGTTGAAGTCGAGGTGCTGCAGGCCGTTGCGGGCGTACAGCTCCTCGCGGCCCACCCGGGCGTGGACCGCGGCCACACCGCGCGCCGTCCGGGAGTCGCGGTAGGTGTACGGCGCGCCGAGCAGCCGCCCGCCGCGCAGCAGGCCGTAGTCGACCGCCCAGGAGTCGATGCCCACCGAGGCGGGCGCGTGGGCCGCGGCGAGCCGCAGGCCGACGAGCACCTCGGAGAACAGCCCCAGCAGGTCCCAGTGCAGGCCGTCGGGCAGCCGCACCGGGTCGTTGGCGAAGCGGTGCACCACCTCCAGCCCGACGCCCCCGCCGTCGGCGCCGCCGACCCGGCCGACCACGACGCGCCCGCTGGACGCGCCGAGGTCGACCGCGGCGACGGTGACGCCCGAGGACGTGCCCACGATCAGCGCAGGAACGCCGCGGCGACGCCGGCGTCGACGGGCACGTGGAGGCCGGTGGTGTGGGTCATGTCGGGACCGCAGAGCACGAACACCGCGTTGGCGATGTGGGCCGGCAGGACCTCGCGCTTGAGGATCGTGCGCTGGGCGTAGAACGCGCCCAGGTCCTTCTCCTCCACCCCGTAGACCGCGGCCCGGTTGGCGCCCCAGCCGCCGGCGAAGATGCCGGAGCCGGCGACGACGCCGTCGGGGTTCACGCCGTTGACCTTGATCTGGTGGGCACCGAGCTCGGCGGCGAGCAGCCGCACCTGGTGGGCCTGGTCGGCCTTGGCGGCGCCGTACGCGACGTTGTTGGGCCCGGCGAAGACCGAGTTCTTGGAGGAGATGTAGACGATGTCGCCGCCCATCCCCTGGGCGATCATCGCCTTCGCCGCGGCCTGCGCGACGAGGAAGGAGCCCTTGGCCATGACGTCGTGCTGCAGGTCCCAGTCGGCCTCGGTGGTCTCGAGCAGGGAGCGCGACAGCGACAGCCCGGCGTTGTTGACGACCAGGTCGACACCGCCGAACGCGAGCACCGCGGAGTCGACCATCGCCTGCACCGCGGCGGCGTCGGAGACGTCCACTCGCACCCCGACGGCGACGTCGGTGCTGCCGATCTCGGCGGCCGAGGCCTGGGCCTTCGCGAGGTCGAGGTCGGCGATGACGACGCACGCGCCCTCGGCGGCGAGCTTCTGCGCGGTCGCGAGGCCGATGCCCGACGCGGCGCCGGTCACGAGGGCGACGCGGGTGGCGAGCGGCTTGGGCTGCGGCATCCGCTGCAGCTTGGCCTCCTCGAGCGCCCAGTACTCGATGCGGAACTTCTCGGCCTCGTCGATCGGGGCGTACGTCGAGAGGCCCTCGGCGCCGCGCATCACGTTGATGGCGTTGACGTAGAACTCGCCGGCAACGCGGGCGGTCTGCTTGTCCTTGCCGAAGCTGAACATGCCGACGCCCGGCACCAGGACGATCAGCGGGTCCTTGCCGCGGATCGCGGGCGAGTCCTCGGTGGCGTGGCGGTCGTAGTAGCCCTGGTAGTCCTCGCGGTAGGCGACGGCCAGCTCGCGCAGCCGCGTCAGGCAGTCCTCGACCGAGGCCGTCGGCGGCAGGTCGAGCACGAGCGGCTTGACCTTGGTGCGCAGGAAGTGGTCGGGGCACGACGTGCCGAGCGCCGCCAGCCGGGGGTGCTCGGCGGCGGCGAGGAAGTCGAGGACCTCCGGCGAGTCGGTGAAGTGGCCGACCATCGGCCGGTCCGCGCCGGCGATGCCGCGGATGGTGGGCGCGAGGGCGGCGGCGCGGGCGCGGCGCTCGGGCTCGTCCAGCGCGCCGTACCCGTCGAGGGCGGGACCGAACGGCTCCGGCCTGCTGTGCTCCGCGATGTAGGCCGCGGCGGTGTCGATGATCCACAGCGAGTTGCGCTCGGACTCCTCCGAGGTGTCGCCCCACGCGGTGATCCCGTGGCCGCCGAGGATGCAGCCGACCGCCTGCGGGTGGCGCTCCTTGATCTCGGCGATGTCGAGACCGAGCTGGAAGCCGGGCCGGCGCCACGGCACCCACACCACCTTCTCGCCGAAGACCTTCTGCGTCAGCGCCTCGCCGTCGGCGGCGGTGGCGATCGCGATGCCGGAGTCGGGGTGGAGGTGGTCGACGTGCGCGGCGTCGACGAGGCCGTGCATGGCGGTGTCGATCGACGGGGCGGCGCCGCCCTTGCCGTGCAGGCAGTAGTCGAAGGCGGCGACCATCTCGTCCTCGCGCTCGACGCCGGGGTAGACGCCGACGAGCGCGCGCATCCGGTCCAGGCGCAGCGCGGCCAGGCCCTTCTCGGTGAGGGTGCCGAGGTCGCCCCCCGACCCCTTGACCCACACGAGCTCGACGTCCTCGCCGGTGACCGGGTCGCGGTCGGTGCCCTTGGCGGAGGTGTTGCCGCCGGCGTAGTTGGTGTTCTTGGCGTCGGCGCCCAGGCGGTTGGAGCGGGCGATCAGCTCGGCGGCTGTCGGGTTGGTCATGGTGCCTTCCGGTTCGGAGCGGGTGGGGACGGCGTGGACGCCGTGGGACGAGCGGGGGGGTGCGGCGGCTCAGGTCCAGGACATCTGGGTGCCGCCGACGCGGGTCGTCTCGAGCTCGGCCTGGTGACCGGACCCGGCGTACGCCCGCATCGGGTGGGCCGGCAGGCCGCGGCTCTCGCGCCAGGCGGCGAGGTCGGCGCGGACGTCGGTGGAGAAGGCGTCCATGAACACCTCGTGGGCGCCGAGGACGTCGCCGGCCTCCTGCGCGGCGAGCAGGGCGTCACGGTCGACGAGCAGCGCGCGGGCGGTCATCTCCTGCACGTTGAGCACCGAGCGGATCTGGCCGGGGATCTTCTGCTCGATGTTGTGGCACTGGTCGAGCATGAACGCGACCTCGGAGGTGCCGTCGGGGTTGGCGGGGCCGTAGCCGCCGCCCCGGATGACCTCGAAGAGGATCCGGAACAGCTGGAACGGGTCGGCCGCCCCGACGATCAGGTCGTCGTCGGCGTAGAAGCGGGAGTTGAAGTCGAACGAGCCGAGCTTGCCCAGGCGCAGCAGCTGCATGACGACGAACTCGATGTTGGTGCCGGGCGCGTGGTGACCGGTGTCGAGGCACACCACGGCGCGCTCGCCGAGCGCGCTGACCTGGGCGTACGACGTGCCCCAGTCCGGCACGTCGGTGTGGTAGAACGCCGGCTCGAAGAACTTGTACTCCAGCACGAGGCGCTGCTCGGGGCCGACGCGGTCGTAGATGGTGGCGAGGGACTCGGCGAGCCGGTCCTGGCGGCCGCGCAGGTCGGCCTGGCCCGGGTAGTTGCTGCCCTCGGCCAGCCAGATCTTGAGGTCGCGCGACCCGGTCGCGTCCATCACGTCGAGGCACTCGAAGTGGTGGTCGATCGCCTTCTGGCGGATCTTGGGGTCGGTGTGGGTCAGGGCGCCGAGCTTGTAGTCGTCGTCCTGGAACGTGTTGGAGTTGATGGTCCCCAGCGAGACCCCGAGGTCCTCGGCGTGGCGGCGCAGGGCGCCGAAGTCGTCGACGAGGTCCCACGGGATGTGGAGCGCGACGCTCGGGGCCAGGCCCGTGAAGCGGTGCACGGTCGCGGCGTCGGCGACCTTCTCCTCCACGGTGCGGGCGGTGCCCGGGCTCCCGAAGACCTTGAAGCGGGTGCCGGAGTTGCCGAAGGCCCACGAGGGCAGCTCGATGGCCTGGCCCTCCAGCTGGGGCGCGATCCTGGCGAAGGAGTCGGCGGAAGTGCTCATGGTGCGGTGCCTCACAGATCGGTGGTGGGAGGGGCGGCGGTGTCGGCGAGCTGGGTCTCCAGGTGGAAGACCTCCTCGAGGCGCACGAAGCCCTGGTCGGGGGCGCCCCCGTCGAGACCGACGAAGAACGGGGCCATCTCGGCCTGCCAGCGGGCGTTGACCTCGGTGGCGTCCATGGCGGCCTGGGCGGCGTCGAGGTCGTCGGTCTCGACGTAGCCGACCAGCAGGCCGTCGGCCCGCAGGTGCAGCGAGTAGTTGCGCCACCCGGTGGCGGCGAGGGCGGCGAGCATGTCCGGCCACACCGCGGCGTGGCGGTCGGCGTACTCGCCGAGGCGGTCGGGTCGTACCTGGAGCGTGAAGCACGCGCGCGTCATGGACCCGTCCTCCTCAGGTGGGTGGTGAGCGGTGGTGGGTGGTGAGCCGGGCGCCCGCCCGTACGGGGGTGCAGGCGGGCGCCCGGCGGCCGGTCGGTGGTGACGACTGCGCGGCTCACGGGGTCTCGACACGCCGGTCGCGGCTTCGTTCCTCAGCCGCGCGGCTCGCTCGACCACCATCAGCGCATCCGCTGGCGCGTCTGCGCTCAGAAGTCGAAGTCGTCGATGTTGGACTCGTCGAAGACGGTGGGCTCGCCGAGGACGACGACGCCGTCGGCGCCGACGGTGTACTCACCGAGGTCGCCCGCGGTGAAGGTGTCGCCCTCCTCGCCGCTGATGTCGCCGGCCGCCAGCGCGGAGGCGGCGTACGCGGAGAGGTAGCCGAGCTCCTCGGGGTTCCACAGGGCGAAGGCCTCGACGGTGCCGTCCTCGATGTACTCGCGCATCTGGTTGGGGGTGCCCAGGCCGGTCAGCGCGACCTCGCCCTGGAACTCCGAGGTCGACAGGTAGCGCGCCGCGGCGGCGATGCCGACGGTGGTCGGCGAGATGATGCCGGCGAGGTCCGGGTTGGACTGCAGCAGCGCGGCGGTCTCGTCGAACGACTTCTGGTCGTCGTCGTCGCCGTAGACGACGTCGACGAGCTCGATGTCGGGGTGGTTCTCCTCGAGCTCGGCCTCCATCAGCTCGATCCACTCGTTCTGGTTGGTCGCGTTGGCGGCCGCGGACAGGATGGCGACCTCGCCCTCGTCGCCGATCTGCTCGGCGACCAGGTCGACCTGGGCCTGCGCGATGCCCTCGGCGTCGGCCTGCGCGACGAAGACGTCGCGGTACTCCGGGTTGGTGTCGGAGTCCATGGTCACGACGGGGATGTCGATGTCGCGGGCCTGCTCGAGCGCGGAGCCGATGGCCTCCGGGTCGTTGGCGGACACGACGAGCGCGCCGGCCTGCTGCTGGGTGGCGGTGTTGATGAAGCTCACCTGGCTGTCGGGGGTGGCCTCGGTCGGGCCGACCTGCTCGAAGGTGCCGCCGAACTCCTCGGCGGCGCTCTCGCCACCGACCTGGGAGGCGTCGAAGTAGGGGTTGCCGAGGTTCTTCGGGATGAACGTGATGGCGAGATCCTCGCCGCCACCGCCGTCGCCCGAGCCGGAGCCGGAGCCGGAGTCGGACCCGCCGTCGGAGCCGCAGGCGGTGGCGGTGAGGGCCAGCGCGGTGAGCGTGGCGACGACGGTGAGGCCGGACCGCGAGCGGCGCGTGAGGGTGAAGGACATGGGGTGTTTCTCCTGTGGGTGGTGGGTGGAGCCGGGGTCGGGCGGGGTGGGTCCGAGACGGGGTCCGAGACGGGGTCCGAGACGGGGTCCGAGAGCTGGTGGGGCTACATCCCGCCGGCGGTCGGGACGGCGGGCGGCGCGGCCTCGGCGGCCGTGGGAGGGCGCCGTCGTACGCGGCGGGAGAGCCAGCCGAGCAGCGCGGCCGAGACGACCGAGAGCACGAGCAGCACGCCGGTCACGATCTGGATGACGTTGGCGCTCTGGCCGTCGAGGCGCAGCGCGGAGCCGATCACGCCGATCAGCAGCACGCCGCCGAGCACGCCCGGGATGGCGCCGCGCCCGCCGAAGATCGACACCCCGCCGAGGAGCACGGCCGCGATCACCTGCAGCTCGAGGCCGGTGGCGTTGTCACCGCGGCTGCTGCCGTAGCGCAGCGTGAAGTAGACGCCGGCGACACCCGAGACGAGCCCGGTGAGCACGAACGCGAGGAGCTTGGTGCGCTCCACGTCGACGCCGGAGAAGCGGGCGGACTCGCTGGACAGGCCGATCGCGAACAGGCCGCGCCCGAACGAGGTGAAGTGCAGGAGCAGGCCGAAGGCGACGACGGCGAGCGCGAGCGGGACGACGATGACCGGGATCTGCGTCTCGCCGAAGGTGGCGGTCACGGCGTCGGTCCAGGTCTCGGGCCAGTCGGTGATCGCGGTGGTGCCGAGCAGGCCGACCGCGATGCCGCGGTAGAGCGCGAGCGTGCCGATGGTGACGGCCAGCGACGGCAGGCCGAGGCGGGTGACGAGCAGCCCGTTGACGGCCCCGGCCAGGGCGCCGGCGAGGACCGCGAGGACGGCGGCCAGGGCGATCGGGGCGCCCTCGCGGGTCAGCACGCCGAAGAGCACGCTGGTGACCGCGACGATGCTGGCCACCGACAGGTCGATCTCGCCGGTGACGATGACCAGGGTCATCGGCAGCGCGATCAGCAGGATCGGCGCCACGTCGAGGACGAGGAAGTAGACCGTCAGCTCGCTGTCGAAGTTGGGCACCACCGCGACGGCGTAGACCACGACGGCGAGCAGCAGCCCGAGGACCGCGGCGTCACGGGTGCCGAGCAGGCGCGCGATCGGCGAGCGGGCGGAGTCGGCGTACGTGCGGGGCGCGGTGGCGCTGCCGTCCGTCGACGGCCCGGACAGGGTCGTGCTCATGAGCGGTGCCTCTCTGCGAGGAGCTTGGTGTGCTGGCGCTCGGCGAGGACCTTGTCCAGGACGATCGCGCCGAGGATGAGCAGGCCGACGACGGCTCGCTGCCAGAAGTCGGGGATCCCGAGGATCGGCAGGCCGCGGTCGATGCTGGTCAGCAGGTAGGCGCCGATGGCCGCGCCCACGACCGTGCCGCTGCCGCCGAAGATCGCGACGCCGCCGATGACCGCGGCGCCGACGGCCTCGAGCTCGATGCCGAGGCCGACGCCGGAGCTGATGGTGCCGTAGCGGGAGACGTAGAGGATCCCGGCCAGCCCGGCGAGCGCGCCCGAGGCGGCGAACGCGGTGAGGATGCGCTGCTTGTCCTTGAGCCCGTAGAGCGTGGCGGCGGCGGGGTCGGAGCCGATGGCGTAGAGCTCGCGGCCGCCGCGGGAGGTGCGCATCCAGTACGCCGCCAGCGCCAGGACGACGAAGGACACGATCGCCAGCTGCGGGATGCCCAGCAGCGAGGAGGTGCCGAAGGAGAGCAGGCCGTCGGGGATGTCGGATGCGTTGATCCGGTCGCTGCCCGCCCACTGCAGGTAGATGCCGCGGTAGACGTAAAGCGTGCCGAGCGTGATCACCAGGGCGGGCACCCGGGCGAAGGCGACGAGCAGGCCGTTGACCAGGCCGAGCACGGCGCCGGCGAGGACCGCGACCAGGACCACGACGAGGATCGGCAGCCCGGTGTCGAGGAAGAGCCGCCCGGCCAGGTACGCCGTGAGGCCCAGGATCGAGCCGACGGACAGGTCCACGTTGCGGGTGATGATCACCATCGCCTGGCCGACCGCGAGGACCACGAGGATGCTCGGGGTCAGGAACAGGTCGCGGAACCCGTCGGTGGAGAACACGAAGCGCGGGTTGATCGCGGTGGTGACCGCGAGGAAGGCGAGCAGCGCGAGGAGGATGCCGGTCTCGCGGGCCTTCAGGACGTTCCGCAGCCGGCTGCCGCCGCGGGAGGGGGACGCCGCGCCGGCGGCGGGCGGGGTGTCGAGGGCGGTCACGAGGCGTGCTCCATCTCGGTCGAGCCGGGGCCGGAGCCGGCGCCGGTGGCGGTGCTCGTCGCGGCGGTCATCACGGACTCGGGGGTGGCCTCGGCGCGGCTGAGCTCGGCGGTCTTGCGGCCCTCGCAGAGCACGACGACGCGGTCGGCCATGCCGAGGACCTCCGGCAGCTCGGAGGAGATCATCAGGATCCCCATGCCGTCGGCGGCGAGGGAGGACAGCAGGCGGTGGACCTCGGACTTGGTGCCGACGTCGATGCCGCGGGTGGGCTCGTCGATGATCAGCACCTTCGGCGCGGTCGAGAGCCACTTGGCGAGGACGACCTTCTGCTGGTTGCCGCCCGACAGGGTGCCGGCGAGGGTGTCCATCGCGGCGGCCTTCACCTCGAGGCGGGCGGCCCACTCCTTGGCGGTGGCGTTCTCGCGGCGGCTGGTCAGCAGGCCGCCGCGCGAGAGCCGGCCGCGGGTGGCCAGCGTGATGTTGCGGCCGATGGGGGCGTCGAGCACCAGGCCGTGACGGCGCCGGTCCTCGGGGACCAGCGCGAGGCCGAGGTCCATGGCCGTCACGGGGTCGCGCGGGGGGACGCGCTCGCCGGCCACCCGCACCTCGCCCGCGGCGTACGGGTCGACGCCGAAGACGGCCTGCGCGACCTCGCTGCGACCGGCGCCGACGAGACCGGCGAGCCCGACGATCTCGCCGGCGCGGACCGTGAGGTCGATGTCGGTGAACAGCCCCGGCTGGGTGAGGCCGGTGACCTCGAGCAGCACCTCGCCGATCTCGGCGTGCTGCTTGGGGTAGAGGTCGGAGACCTCGCGACCGACGAGGCGCCGCACGATCTCGTCGACGGTGACGTCGGCGACGGCGTCGGTCGAGACGTAGGCGCCGTCCCGCATCACGGTGATCGTGTCGCAGAGGTCGAAGACCTCGTCGAAGCGGTGGGAGATGAACACGACCGCGCAGCCGGCGTCGCGCAGGGTGCGGGCGACCGTCATCAGGCGGTCGACCTCGTTGCCGGACAGCGCCGCGGTCGGCTCGTCCATGACGAGGACGCGGGCGTCGAGCGAGAGCGCCTTGGCGATCTCGATGATCTGCTGGTCGGCGATCGAGAGCCCGTCGGCGGGGCGGTCGGGGTCGATGTCGACGCCCAGGCGGGTGAAGATGGCCTCGGCCTCGGCCCGCATGGCGCGCCGGTCGATGCGGCCCCAGCGGTTGGTGGGCTGGCGTCCCATGAACAGGTTCTCGGTGACCGAGAGGTCGGGGAAGAGCGTGGGCTCCTGGTAGATCACCGCGATGCCGGCGGCCTTGGCCTCGGCGGTGGACCGGAAGTCGACCTCCTGGCCCTGGAACTCGACCGTGCCGCCGTCGCGGCGGTACAGGCCCGCGATGATCTTCACCATCGTGGACTTGCCGGCGCCGTTCTCGCCGACGAGCGCGTGGATCGAGCCCGCGTCGACCGCGAGGCTGCCCGAGCGCAGGGCGACGACGGAGCCGAAGGACTTCGTCACCTCCGCCAGGCGCAGGGCCGGGACGGTGGACCCGGGAGTCGTGGGCATGTCACTTCCGATCAGCAGGCGATTGAATCGTTTTAACGCAGTGGCGGGAATCTATGACGGCGATCACAACGGCGTCAAGGACCCCGGCGGAATCGGCCTTGAATCGTGTTAACGTCCCCGGCATGCCAGAGGCGCAGGTGCGCGACGTGGCCGCGCGCGCCGGCGTCTCGCCCGCGACCGTGTCCAACGCGCTCAACCATCCCGACAAGGTCTCCCCCGCCACGCGGGAGCGCGTGCACGCCGCCATCGCCGAGCTCGGCTTCGTGCGCAACTCCGCGGCCCACCAGCTGCGCCGCGGCACCAACCGCGCCGTCGGGATGGTCGTGCTCGACGTCGCCAACCCGTTCTTCACCGACGTGGCCCGCGGCGTCGAGGACGGGCTCGCCGAGCAGGGCCGACCCCTGATCCTCGGCAACAGCGGCCAGGAGCCGATCCGCGAGTCGGCCTACCTCGACCTCTTCGAGGAGCAGCGCGTCTCGGGGCTGCTGATCACCCCCGTCGGCGACGTCCTCGGCCGGCTGCGGCGCCTGCGCGACCGCGGCACGTGCGTCGTCCTGGTCGACCGGCGCGTCGGGGTCAAGGAGTTCTCCTCGGTCACCGTGGACGACCGCCGTGGTGGTCGACTCGCCACCGAGCACCTGCTGGCGCTCGGGCGACGACGCCTCGCCTTCGTCGGCGGCCCGGTCCGGCTCAACCAGGTCCGCCACCGCCTCGAGGCCGCCCGGGCGGCCGTCGACGCGCACGGCTCCGGCGAGGTCCGCTACGTCGAGACCACCACCATGGACGCCGCCGCCGGCCGCACCGGCGCCGAGCAGCTGCTGTCCCTGCCGGCCGCCGAGCGACCCGACGCGATCTTCGCCGCCAACGACCTCGTCGCGCTGGGCGTGCTGCAGGCCCTCACCCGCGCCCGCGTCGCCGTGCCCGACGACATCGCCATCGTGGGCTTCGACGACATCGACTTCGCCGCCTCCGCCGCCGTCCCGCTCTCGTCCGTGCGCCAGCCCGCCGTCGACATGGGCCGCGCCGCCACCACCCGCCTGCTCGAGATCATCGCCGACCCCACCGGCTCCTCCGTGACCCACACCGTCCTCGAGCCCGAGCTGGTCGTCCGCGACTCCACCGCCGGCGCCTGAGGTCCGTCCCGGTCACGGGTAGTCCCTGACGTTCTGGCCGTCGCGGCAGGCCCTGGCGGGTAGTCCCTGACGTTCTGGCCGTCGCGGCAGGCCCTGGCGGATAGTCCCTGACGTTCGGACCGTCGCGGCAGGCCTCGGCAGGTAGTCCCTGACGTTCCGACCGTGGATCGGCCCGGATCCGGGCCACAACGTCAGGGACTACCCCGGCGCAAGCCGGGGACCGGCCCCCGCCGTGCGCGGCAGCCGTCCGTCGTGCGCCGTACGTCGGCAGCTCAGGCCGTACGGCGGGCTCGGCGCTGGGCCTCGCGCCGCTTCCACCACTCGGGCTGCTCGAGGGTCCACGGCCGGTCGCCCGGCGGGACCCGGCGGGTGCGGCGGTGGGCGTCGAGGATGCGCTGCGCCATGGCCTGTCGACGGTGACGGTCGCCCGCGACCATGGTCACGTACTCGAGGCCCAGCGACCGCAGCTCGCTCTCGCGTCGCAGGTCACGACGCCGTCGGTCGAGGCGCAGGTGGTCGCGCCCGTCGTACTCGCCGACGAGCCCGGCCACCGGGTCCAGCAGGTCGACGGTGGCGACGTGGCGGGCGTCCCGGGTGAAGACGGGGACGTTGCGCAGCGGCCGCCCGAGGCCCGCGTCGAGCTCCCAGATGAGCCGCATCGCGGTCTCGCCCGGCGAGGCGCTGCCCTCGGCCATCAGTGCGAGGCGCTCCCGGGCCCGCGGGATGCCGGTCCACCCGGGCAGCATCGAGGCGTAGGCCGTCACCTCGGCGAGCGAGCACAGACCCGCGTGGAGGGCGGTCTCCCCGACCTCGACGGCCGCTCGGTCGTCGACGGCGTGCCGCAGCACGAAGCACACGCTGCGCGCCGCCACGGTGACCGGCAGGCCGTCGACGACGACCACCTCGGCGGGGTCCAGCCGCTCCGCCGACAGGCGCACGCCCGGCCGGGGCCGGATGTCGCGGACCGTGGTCACGAGGTCCACCTCGACGAGGACCCCGCCGGGCGCGAGACCGTCGAGCCACTCGGCGCCCAGCCAGCGCAGTGCCGCCCACCCCGTCACGGCGGCGCTGGGGCTGTCGGGCAGCACGGCGCCGGCCTCGAGGATCCGCTGCACGGGGGCGGTGCGGTCCACCCCGCGCGGCACGTACAGCCCGCGCGACGTCCGCACCCACCGCCCGGCGCGGACGTCCGCGCGCGACGGCCCCTCCGGGTCCCCCGGCGCCCGGCGGCGCGGGCGGACCGCGGCCGCCCGCGGCGTACGACTCGTTGCTCCGCTCATCCTCCGACCCTGGGCCCGATCGACGACGGCGCTCCGGCCCTCTCCACAGCCGGGGCGGCGTGCTCAGGATGTGCACGTGATCGGGCCCGGGGTCGTGCGCCCGTCCGGTCGGGTAGTCCCTGACGCCGTGACCCGCATCCCGGCGCGAGCGGAGTCCGAACGTCGGGGACTACCCCGAGCAGGGCCCGAACGTCGGGGACTACCCCGAGCAGGGCCCGAACGTCGGGGACTACCCCCGTACGACGGGCCGGCGGCGCGGGACCGCGGAGGTGTCCGGATCCGGCCACGTCGGTGCGTTGACCCGGTGTGACGGGCGTCATACGTTGTGACCAGCCTGTGTTGAAACGATTCAACCCCTGACGACGGGACACCCCATGACCGCCGCCCGACCAGCGCTGCGCGCCCTCACGCGCGCCGCGCTCACCCTCACCCTGACCGGGTCCACGCTCGCCGTGGCCGCGGTCGGGGCCTCCTCCGGCAGCGCCGCCGTGACGGCGCCGGCCGCTCTCGCCGCGGTCGCCGCCGCGGGTGACGCCCCCCGCTCGCTGAGCGTCAACGGCCTGCCCGCGCCCGTGGACGTCGACACGATGCCGACGTTCGGCTGGCACCTCGGCTCCGCCGGCCAGACCGCCTACGAGCTCGTGGTGTCCTCGACCGCGGCCCGCGCGGCCGCCGGCGACGGCGACGTCTGGTCGTCGGGCCGTGTCGAGGGCGACCAGCAGTCCGGCGTCGCGTACGACGGTCCGGCGCTGGTGGACTCCGAGCGCTACTTCTGGTCGGTCCGCACCGCCGACACCGCAGGAGACGCCTCGCCGTGGGCCGAGCCCGCGACCTTCGGCACCGGCACGGCCTGGGCCGACTCGACCCCGGTCTGGGCGCCCGACCCGGCCGGCAGCCCGGCCCGCGACTACACGCTGCGGGCGACGGTGACCGTCGACCAGGTCGCCCTCGGCCTGCGCTTCCGCGCCGCCGACGCCCAGAACTCCTACATGTGGCAGTTCCGCGCCGACACCAACCGGCTCGTCCCCCACCGCCAGCTGGGCGGCACCTTCACCACCCTCGGCAGCGCCGTGAACCTGCCCGCCGGGACGATCGTCGCCGGCACGCCGTTCACCGTGGAGATCACCGCCGCGGGCACCACCATCACCACCCGCATCGACGGAGTGCAGGTCGACCAGCGCACCGACGCCACCCCCGTCCTCGCGGCGGGCCGGGTGGGCGTGCGCACCGGCCTCACCGAGAGCGGGCGCATCGACGACCTCTCCGTCACCGCCGCCGACGGCGAGGTGCTCCTCGAGACCGGGTTCGGCACGGGCGAGCCCACCCTGCCCTGCGGCACGGTGGCGGACGGCGCCCTCCGCGTCCCCAACGGCACCCTGTGCCTCGAGCCGGTCGTCACCGACGACTGGGCCCTGATCCGCGGCGACGTCGACATCGCCGACACCGAGATCGCGTGGGCCACCCTCTACGCGACGGCCGCGGACTCGCGCAGCCACAAGCAGTACGTGCACAAGACCTACCTCAACGGCGAGTTCGTCGGCCTCGGCCCGACGCAGCCCATCGCCGGCGAGACGCCGTACGACGGCTTCGACGTCACCGAGCAGCTGCGCGCCGGCGAGAACACGATCGGCGCCATCGCCTACACGACCCGCACCCAGGCGTACGCCGCCGAGCTCGTCGTCGAGTACGTCGACGGCACCCGGGAGACGTTCGGGACCGGCACCGACTGGCAGGCCCGCGCCGCCGGTGACGTGTGGCCGGAGTCGGGCAGCATCGGCACCAGCTACTACACCGCGCCGAAGGAGAACCTCGACGCCCGCGTCATGCCGTGGGGCTTCGACGAACCCGGCTTCGACGCCTCCGCGTGGCCGGCCGCCATCGAGAAGCCCGCGCTCCCGACGCCGACCGCCACCCCGACCGACAAGGTCGAGGAGCAGCTGCACGACTCCGTGCGGATCGTCGAGAAGGGCCCCGGCCACTACTTCGTCGACTTCGGCCGCACCTGGATCGGCGGCGTCTCCTACGACGTCGCGGACGGCACCGCGGGCAGCACCGTCGACCTCCGCTTCGGCGAGGTCACCGTCGGTCGCCCGGGCCAGAGCGGCGACACCGACGTCCGCTTCAACCTCAACACCGGCAACTCCTACCGCGACGTCGTCACCCTGCGCGACGGCACGCAGCGCATCGAGACCTGGGGCATGCGGGTCTTCCGCTACCTCGAGGTCACCGGCGCCCCCGAGCCGGTCACGGTGGACAACCTCAAGGCGCTGGCGCTGGTCTACCCGTTCGACGCCGAGGCCTCGGAGTTCGCCGCCTCCGACCGCAACCTCGAGCAGGTCTACGGCCTGAGCAAGAACTCGATCGAGTCGCTCAACGTCAACTTCTACACCGACTCCTGGACCCGCGAGCGCATCAACTACGAGGCCGACGCCTACCTGCAGCTGATGTCGACGCTCTACCTGATGGACGACCTCTCGCTGGGCCGCTACTCGATGAACTACTTCCGCGACAACCGCACCTGGCCCACCGAGTGGCCGATCTACGTGGTGCTCGCCGTCCACGACGCGTGGCGCCAGACCGGCGACCTCGCCCAGCCCGCGGCGTACTACGACAACCTCGTCGACAAGCTCCCGCTCGAGTGGGTGGAGGAGTCCACGGGCCTCGTCCGCAAGACCTCTCGCGCCGACGGCTGCAACTCCCAGACCGACTGCGACATCGTCGACTGGCCCACCAGCGAGCGGGACAACTTCCAGTTCCGCCAGTACAACACCGTCATCAACGCCGTCTCCTTCCGCGCCTTCACCGACATGGCGGCCATGGCCGACGCGCTCGGCAAGGACGAGGACGCCGCCCGCTGGAGCGACGTCGCCACCGGCATCCGCGACGCGATGAACGACCGCCTCTACGACGACGCCGCCGGCGCCTACGACGACGGCATGGGCCCCGACGGCCAGCTCACCGGTCACCGCTCGCAGCACGCCAGCGCGTTCTCGCTCGCCTTCGG
This sequence comes from Nocardioides lentus, assembly GCF_039529515.1. Taxonomy (NCBI): domain Bacteria; kingdom Bacillati; phylum Actinomycetota; class Actinomycetes; order Propionibacteriales; family Nocardioidaceae; genus Nocardioides; species Nocardioides lentus. The sequence continues at coordinate 83,908 of NZ_BAAAMY010000004.1, read as the reverse complement.
GGTGCCGGAGGCCGACCAGCGCGGTCGGGTGGCCGAGTACGTCGGCTCCCGCGGCATGGCGTGCAGCGTCTACTGCGCGGGCCTGCTCGTGCCCGGCCTGTACGACGGCGGGGAGGACCAGGCGGCGCTCGACATCCTCACCTCGACCCAGCGCCGCAGCTGGATGAACATGGTCCTGCTCGGCGCCGGGTCGACAGCCGAGGCCTGGGACCCGAGCCTGAAGTCGAACCTGACCTACTCCCACCCGTGGGCCGCCTCCCCGGCGTTCTCGATCCCCTCGGGGCTGTTCGGGATCAACCCGACCGAGCCCGGCTACCGCAGCCTCGAGATCGCGCCGCAGCCCGGCGACCTCGACTGGGCGCGCATCAGCACGCCCACGGTCCGGGGCAGCGTCGGGACGGCCTTCGACCGCGACGCCGCCGGTGACCTGCGACTCGTCACGTCGATCCCGGGCGGCACGAGCGCGACGGTGAGGCTCCCCGCACCCGCGGGCGTCGCGGACTCCGACGAGGTCCGGCTCTACGTCGACGGCGTCGGCCGCACGGTGACCCCGGTCGACGGCGACCTCGTCGTCGCCGGCGTCTCCCCCGGCTGCCACACCTTCACCACCGACGCCGACACCGACCCGGCGTCCGACGCCGAGCTGACCCGGGTCTGCGAGTCCGAGCCCGTGAGCGGGCCCGGCGTCGCCGCCGAGGTCAGCGAGGCCGGTCTCGACGGCTGGTACGGCGCCGGCGCCGCCCTGAGCCTCGACGTCACCGGCGACGCGCCGGAGGGCTCGACGCTCGAGGTCCGCGTCGACGAGGGCGAGTGGGCGGCGTACGACGGCCCGGTCCCCCTGGCCGACGACGCCGGCGAGGTCGCCTGGCGGCTGCTCGCGCCCGACGGTGGGCTGCTGGCCGACGGCCGGATGCCGGTGCGGGTCGACTCCGTCGTGCCCACCGTCGAGGGCGGTGTCGAGGCCGGACGCCTCTGGGTCGCCGGAGCGGACGCCGACTCCGGCATCGCCGCCCTCGAGTGGCGCGCGGCCGGGAGCACCGACGGCTGGTCGACCTGGTCGGCCCCGGTGGCCCTGCCCACGGGTGTGCGACGGGTCGAGGTGCGGGCGACCGACCTCGCGGGCAACACCAGCGCCCCGGTCGCGGTCTCCGCGGCCCGGGTGACGCCCGTGATCGACGCCGCGGCGTCGGTGCGGGGCCGCCAACTGACGGTGGACGTGCGGGTCACCGCGCGGGGCGAGCGGCCGACGGGCCGCGTCGACTTCTTCCGCGGCGGTGAGCGCGTCACCACCCGGTTGCTCGACGCCACCGGCCGCGCCCGCTGGGTCTCCCGAGCCCCCGCGACGCCGGCCAACCAGCAGGTGCGCGTGGTCTACCGCGGCAGCGACGCCGTCGCCCCGGCCTCGCAGCAGGTGCGCTACTCCGTGCGCTGAGCCCCCGGGCCCGCGCACACCACGGCCCCGCCGACCGTCCTCCCGGGCGGCTCGGCGGGGCCGCTCGGCGTACGGCGGGTCGCTCGGTGCAGGGCATGCTCGCTCGGCGGGGATAGTCCCTGACGTTCCGACCCCGATCCGGGCCGAGGACGGGCCGGAACGTCAGGGACTACCCCAACCGAGGCCCGAACGTCAGGGACCACCCCGACCGAGGCCCGAACGTCAGGGACCACCCCGACCCAGGCCCGAACGTCAGGGACCACCCCGACCCAGGCCCGGACGTCAGGGACAACGCCGACCGAGGCCCGAAGGTCAGGGACTACCCCGACCGAGGCCAGAACGTCAGGGACTACCCCGACCCAGGCCAGAACGTCACGGACTACCCCGACCCAGGCCCGAACGTCAGGGACAACGCCGACCGAGGCCCGAACGTCAGGGACTACCGCCGTACGCCGGGCCGGGGCCGCGAGGCGCTCAGCACTCCAGGCCGTCGCCGGGGACGTCGCCGTCGACGAGGTAGGCCTCGACGGCGGAGTCGACGCACTCGTTGCCCTGGTTGTAGCCGGTGTGGCCGTCGCCGTCGCGGCTGACCAGGACGCCGGAGGCCAGCTGGTCGGCGAGCGCCACGGACCACTCGTACGGCGTGGCGGGGTCGCGGGTGGTGCCGACGACCACGACCGGGGCGGCGCCGTCGGCCAGGGGGCCCTCGGCGAACGGGGTCAGCTCGTCGGTGGCGCCCGGGAAGCCGAGGCACGCGGTCTGCGAGTAGGCGAAGACGTCGCCGAACGTCGGGGACGCGGCCTCGAAGTCGGCGGCGTCGGCCTGGGCGGCGGCGGGGCTCAGCGCGTACGGGTCGTCGAGGCAGTTGATCGCGAAGATCGCCTCGGCGGAGTTGTTGGTGTAGGTGCCGTCCGGCAGCCGCGAGGCGTAGGTGTCCGCGAAGGCGCGCAGGGCCGTGCCGTCGCCCTGGTCGATCGCGGCGGTCAGCGCCTGGTCGAGCAGCGGCCAGAGCTGCTCGGCGTACAGCGGCTGGACCAGGCCGTAGAAGGCGAGACCGGAGGTGAGGTCGCGGTCGCCCGCGGGCAGGGGCTCGGCATCGATCCGCTCGAGCAGGTCGGTGATCGAGGCCAGACCCTCCTCGACGCTGTCGCCCAGGACGCAGTCGCCGTCCTCGACGCAGCTGCCGACGTAGGCCTCGAGCGCGGTCTGGAACCCGCCGGCCTGGCCCAGCGCGAGGGCGCGGCTGTCCAGCGACGGGTCGAGCCCGCCGTCGAGGACCATCCGCCCGACGCGCTCGGGGAACAGGTCGGCGTAGGTCGAGCCCAGACGGGTCCCGTACGACGCCCCGAAGTAGGCGAGCTCCGACTCGCCCAGCACGGCGCGCAGCACGTCGATGTCGCGGGCTGCCTCCTCGGTCGACACGTGCTCGGCGACGGCCCCGGACTCCGCGAGGCAGCCCTGCCCCAGCGCGACCGTCTGCGCCTCGGCCTCGCGCCGCTCGGCGGCGTCGTCCGGGGTCGGGTCGGCCTCGAAGTAGGCGTCCAGCTCGGCGTCCGGGAGGCAGTCCACCGGCGCCGAGGCGCCGGTGCCGCGCGGGTCGAAGCCGACCACGTCGTACGCCGCGGTCAACGGCTCGCGGAAGACGAGGTCCGCGGCGGCGGCGTACTCCGTGCCCGGCGCACCGGGCCCGCCCGGGTTGACCACGAGGGAGCCGACCTTCGCGGCCTGGTCCTCGGCGGGCACCCGCAGCAGGGCCAGGTCGATGGTCTCGCCGCCGGGCTCGGCGTAGTCCAGCGGCACCTCGAGGGTGCCGCACTCGGAGCCCTCGTCGGACTCGCACGGCTGCCAGTCGACGCGCTGGGAGTAGAACGGCTGCAGCGCCGCCTCGGGGGCCTCGGTGGCCCCGGCGTCGGGCTCGCGCTCCTGGATCTGCGAGGACTGCGCGGGGTCGACGTCGTCCTGCTGGCGCTCCAGGTCCGTGTCGTCGCCGAGCAGCAGCCCGATGACGAGCAGGGCGCCTCCGACGACGACGACGAAGCCGATGACGATCAGGGCGATCACGCGGTTGCGCGGCACCGTCACGCTCCTTCCGGGGGTGGGGGTGGGGCCGGGGCCGCGTCGCGGCGGCCGGTCGGGTGGGTCAGCGGACCTGCGGTACCCACAGGGACACCATCAGGGATTCCAGGGCCAGCTGCACGGGCACGTTGAACTCCAGCATCTGCTCGCGCGCGGTCATGACGGCGTCGATGCGGCGCAGCAGCAGCTCCGGGGGCCCGGCGTCCGCGAGTCGCTGCACCTCGGCGCGACGGTCGGCGTTGACGAGGTCGGTGCCGGTGCCGAGCGCGAGGGTCAGGGCGTCGCGGTAGACCGAGACGAGGTCGGTCAGCCCGCGGTCGACGACGTCGAGGTGCTGGCGCTTGGCCCGGGTACGCTGGTCCTTCTCGAGCGCGTTGAGCGCCGGGGCGTACTCGCGGGGACGCCGGCCCCGCTCGACGACGCCGTACGACGCGTCGAGGTCGATGCGCTCGCGTGCGTCGATCTCGCTCGTGATGGCCTCCGCCTCCGCCTTCGCGGTCTCCGCGAGCCGCGTGGCCATCGACAGGCACGCGCCCAGGCCCGTCAGCAGGCCGGGGATCGCGACCACCTGCTCGCGGCGCTGGCGGGTGGCCTCGTCGCGCACCAGCGCCCGCGCGCGGCCGATGTGGCCCTGGCTGGCCCGGGCGGCGAGCGACGCCGTGGTCTCGTCGGTGCCCTCGGTCGCCACCAGGTGCGCGGCGACCGCCGCGGCGGGCGGCGTCGTCAGCGTCACGAGCCGGCAGCGGGAGCGGATCGTGGGCAGCACGTCCTCCACGGTGGGCGTGCAGAGCAGCCAGACCGTCTTGACCCCCGGCTCCTCGATCGCCTTGAGCAGCGCGTTGACGGCGTGCTCGGTCAGGCGGTCGGCGTCCTCGACCACGATCACCTGCCACCCGCGCCCGGTCGGGGTGAGCGCCGCGCGCCGGACCAGCTCGCGGACCTCGTCGACACCGATCGACAGCTTGGCGGTCCGCACCCGGGTCACGTCGGGGTGGCTGCCCGCGAGCACCGTCCGGCACGCCGGGCACTCCCCGCAGCCGCGCTGCTCGCCGGGCCCCCGCTCGCACTGCAGCGCCGCCGCGAAGGCGACCGCGGCGACCGAGCGCCCCGAGCCGGGCGGCCCGGTGAAGAGCCAGGCGTGGGTCATCCCGTGCCCGTCGACCGCGGGACGCAGCGCCTCCACGGTGGCCTGCTGGCCGACCATCCGGTCCCAGACGCTCACCGGCGGCCCCCCAGCAGCTCCGCCACGCGGACGTGGACCGACTCGTGGAGCTCCGCGACCGGCGCGCGGGCGTCGAGCACGAGGTACGTCGCCGGGTCGGTCGCGGCCAGGGCGAGGAAGCCGGCCCGCACCCGGTCGTGGAACTCGGCGCCCGCCCCCTCGATCCGGTCGCGCCCGGAGAACCGTCCGAGGCCGGCGGTCGGGTCGAGGTCGAGCAGCACCGTGAGGTCGGGCCTCAGGTCGCCGGTGGCCCAGCGCGCCACCCGCTCGACCTCGTCGGTGGCCAGCGTGCGGCCCGCCCCCTGGTAGGCCAGGGTCGAGTCGACGTAGCGGTCGGTGACGACCACCTCGCCGCGCGCGAGCGCGGGCTCGACGACGGTGGCGACGTGCTCGGCCTTGTCGGCGGCGTAGATCAGCGCCTCCGTGCGCGGCGCGAGGTCGCCGGTCGCGGGGTCGAGGAGCAGCCGGCGCAGCTCGGCGCCGACGGGCGTGTCACCCGGCTCGTACGTCGGCCGCACGACGTGGCCGTCGGCGCGGAGGCGGTCGACGAGCAGCCGCGACTGGGTCGACTTGCCGGCGCCCTCGCCGCCCTCGAAGCACACGAAGACCCCACGGGTCGGGGCGGCCTCGGTGCTCACGCGACGAACCTAGCCGCAGGCGCCGACGCCGCCTCCGGGAGGCGACCTACCGTGGTCGGCATGGACCCGCACACCGACTACCGCCCCTCGGACCCACCGGCATGGAGGTCAGCCCGCTGTGCCTCGGCGCCATGATGTTCGGCGCCTGGGGCGAGCCCGACCACGCCGAGAGCACCCGCATCATCCACGCCGCGCTCGACGCCGGGATCAACGTCGTCGACACCGCCGACGTCTACTCCCGGGGCGAGTCCGAGGAGATCGTCGGCAAGGCCCTCGAGGGCCGCCGCGACCAGGTCGTCCTCGCCACCAAGTTCCACGGCCCCATGGACGTGCCGATGGGCCAGCAGGGCGACCCCAACGGCTGGGGCAACTCGCGGCGCTGGGTCGTGCGCGAGGTCGAGGCGAGCCTCCGGCGCCTGCGCACCGACCACATCGACCTCTACCAGGTGCACCGCCCCGACGGCCTCACCTCCGACGAGGAGACGCTCTCCGCGCTCACCGACCTGCAGCGCGCCGGCAAGATCCGCGCGTTCGGCTCCTCCACCTTCCCGGCCCACCACATGGTCTCGGCGCAGTGGACCGCCGAGCGGCGCGGCCTGGGTCGCTACGTCACCGAGCAGCCGCCGTACTCGCTGCTCCACCGCCGCATCGAGGCCGACGTGCTCCCGGTCGCGCAGGAGCACGGGATGGGGGTCCTGCCGTGGAGCCCGCTCGCCGGCGGGTGGCTCACCGGGAAGGTGCGCAAGGGCCAGGAGGCCCCCGAGACCAACCGCTCGAAGATGTTCGACGGCTACTTCTCCGACCCCGCCAAGCTCGAGGCCGTCGAGCAGCTCAACCTGCTCGCCGAGGACGCCGGGATCCCGATGGTCCACCTCGCGCTCGCGTTCGTCATGCAGCACCCGGGTGTCACCGCCCCGATCATCGGGCCCCGCACGATGAGCCAGCTGGAGAGCCAGCTCGGCGCCATGGACGTCCGGCTCGGCACCGACGTGCTCGACCGCATCGACGAGATCGTGCCCCCGGGCCGCAACGTCTCGCCCGGCGACGAGGGCTACACCCCGAAGGCGCTCACCGACCCGTTCCTGCGCCGGCGGCGGACGGCCTGAGCGTCCGCCCCGCCCCCGGTCCCCCGGCGGGGGGCGGGGGGCTCAGGACTTCTCGGCCGCGGCCTTCCGCGTCGTCGCCTTCTTCGCGGTGGTCGTCGTGGCCGCCGTCTTCTTGGTTGCGGTCTTCTTGGCGGCCGTCTTCTTGGTGGCGGTCTTCTTCGTGGCCGTCTTCTTCGCGGCGGACTTCGTCGTCGTCTTCTTCGCGCCCTTCTTGGCGCCCTTCTTGGCCGGGCCGCGCGCACGACGGTCGGCGAGCAGCTCGGCGGCGCGCTCGGTGGTGATCGACTCGACGGAGTCGGCGGAGCGCAGGGTCGCGTTGTACTCGCCGTCGGTGACGTACTCGCCGAAGCGGCCGGACTTCACCACGATCGGCGCCCCCGACACGGGGTCGTTGCCGAGCTCCTTGAGCGGCGGCGCGGCCGCGGCGCGCCCCCGCTGCTTGGGCTGGGCGTAGATCGCGAGCGCCTCGTCGAGGGTGACGCTGAACAGCTGCTCCTCGCTCGTCAGCGAGCGGGAGTCCGTGCCGCGCTTGAGGTAGGGCCCGTAGCGGCCGTTCTGGGCGGTGATCTCCTGGCCCTCGGTGTCGACGCCGACCACGCGCGGCAGCGACAGCAGCCGCACCGCGTCGTCGAGGGTGACGGTGTCGAGGGACATCGACTTGAACAACGACCCGGTGCGCGGCTTGGCGTTCTTCGGCGCGTCCTCGGGCAGGACCTCGGTGACGTAGGGGCCGTAGCGACCGTTCTTGGCGACCACCACGTTGCCGGTGTCGGGGTGACGGCCCAGCTCGGTCTCCTCGCCGGCGGGGTTGGCGAGCAGCTCGCGGGCCTTCGCCACGCTGAGCTCGTCCGGCGGCAGGTCGTCGGGCACGTTGGCGCGCTTGGCGAAGGCGTTGCCCTCGTCGTCGGGACCCTCGAGGTAGGGCCCGTAGCGACCGACGCGGAGGTGGATCCCGACGTCGGTGCCGTCGTCCTCGGTGACGGGGAAGGTCGCGAGCTCACGGGCGTCGATGTCGCCGAGCTCGTTGACCAGGCGCTGCAGGCCGTGGACCTGGTCGTCGCCGAAGTAGAAGGAGCCGAGCTCGTCGTTGCGGTCCTTGTTGCCGGCCGCGATCTCGTCGAGCACGTCCTCCATCTGCGCGGTGAACTCGTAGGAGACCTGCCGCGCGAAGTGCTCCTCGAGGAGCCGGATCACCGAGAAGGCCAGCCACGCGGGCACGAGCGCGGTGCCCTTCTTGTAGACGTAGCCGCGGTCGACGATCGTCTTGATGATCGCGGCGTACGTCGAGGGCCGCCCGATCTCGCGCTCCTCCAGCTCCTTGATCAGCGACGCCTCGGTGTAGCGGGCCTTCGGCTTCGTCTCGTGGCCGTCGGCGGCCATCGCGGCCGCGACCACGGTCTCGCCCTCCTCCAGCGCCGGCAGCCGGGTCTCGGCGTCGTCGCGGGCCGCGGAGGCGTCGTCGGAGGACTCGACGTAGGCCTTGAGGAAGCCGTGGAAGGTCAGCACGCGGCCGGAGGCGTTGAAGACGACGTCCTCGCCGGTCGCGGTCGCCCCGCCGAGGCGCACGGTCACGCTCTGGCCGACGGCGTCGCGCATCTGCGAGGCGACGGTGCGGGTCCAGATCAGCTCGTAGAGCCGGAACTGGTCGCCGGTCAGCCCGGTCTGGGCCGGCGTGCGGAAGGTGTCGCCCGAGGGACGGATCGCCTCGTGGGCCTCCTGCGCGTTCTTGACCTTGCTGGCGTAGGTGCGCGGCGCGTCGGGGACGTACTCCGCGCCGTACAGCTCGCGGACCTGGTCGCGCGCCGCGCCCACGGCGGCGCTCGAGAGCGTCGTGGAGTCGGTACGCATGTAGGTGATGAAGCCGTTCTCGTAGAGCCGCTGCGCGACCGACATCGAGGTCGAGGCGCTCATCCCGAGCTTGCGGGAGGCCTCCTGCTGCATCGTGGTCGTGCGGAACGGCGCGTACGGCGAGCGGCGGTAGGGCTTGGACTCCACCGAGCGCACGGCGAACGCGGTCTCGGTGAGCGAGGCCACCAGCGCGTCGGCGCGGGCCTGGTCGACGTGGACGACGTCGGCCTTCTCCTTGAGCCGTCCGTCGGTGCCGAAGTCCGAGCCGCGGGCGACCCGGACCCCGTCGAGGGAGTGCAGGCGGGCCGGGAACATGCGGGGGTCGTGGCGCTCCCCGGCGTCGAAGGTGCCCTCCAGGTCCCAGTACGACGCCATCCGGAAGCGCATCCGCTCGCGCTCGCGGTCCACCACGAGCCGGGTCGCGACCGACTGCACCCGGCCGGCGGAGAGGCCGGACATGACCTTCTTCCACAGCACCGGCGAGACCTCGTAGCCGTAGAGGCGGTCGAGGATCCGGCGCGCCTCCTGGGCCTCGACGAGGTCCATGTCGAGCTCGCGGGGGTTCTCCGCGGCCGCCAGGATCGCGGGCTTGGTGATCTCGTGGAAGACCATCCGTCGGACCGGGACCTTCGGCTTCAGCTCGTCGAGGAGGTGCCACGCGATGGCCTCGCCCTCGCGGTCCTCGTCGGTGGCGAGGAAGACCTCGTCGGCGTCCTTCAGCAGCGACTTGAGCTTGCGGACCTGCTCCTTCTGGCGCGCCGGCACGACGTAGTGGGGCACGAAGCCGTTGTCGACGTCGACGGCGAGCCGCCCCCACGGCTTGTCCTTGATCTTGGCCGGGGTGTCGGCGGCGCTCTGCGGGAGGTCGCGGATGTGGCCCACCGAGGACTCGACGACGTAGCCCGACCCGAGGAACCCGCCGATCTTCTGGGCCTTCGTGGGGGACTCGACGATGACGAGCTTGTGTGCCACTGCGTTGCTTCCTGCCTTGCTGTCGGGGGTGACGCCTCGGAGGGCCCGGAGGGGGACGGCCCGGGCGGGTCACGGGGTGACCGTAGCGCGGAGTACTCCTACGAGTGTGCAGGCCGTGCACAGCACCGCCCGCTCCGCTCGGGCAGAATCGGGCCCGTGATGATCAGGCCCGCGGTCCTCGCGGCGGTCCGCGACGGCGAGGTCGACCTCGCCTTCCGCCGCTGGGAGCGGCCCCGCGTGAGGGTGGGGACGCGGCTGCGCACGGCCGTCGGCCTGGTCGAGGTCACGTCGCTGGAGCAGGTCGCCGCGTCCTCGCTGACGGCCGCCGACGCCGCCCGCGCCGGGGCCGCCTCGGTGGCCGAGCTCCGCGACGCGCTCGCGGGGCGCCCGGGTCCGGTCTGGCGGATCGGGCTGGCCCACGCCGGCCCGGACCCCCGCGAGGCGCTGCGCGCCACCGTGCCGACCGAGGCGGAGGTCGTGGAGCTCCGCGCGTGGCTCGACCGCCTCGACCGCGCCTCGTCGTACGGCGCGTGGACGCGGCAGGCGCTCGCGCTCATCGACGAGTTCCCCGGGCGCCGCGCCCCCGAGCTCGCCGAGATCGTCGGGCGCCCCACGCCCGAGTTCAAGACCGACGTCCGCAAGCTCAAGGAGAAGGGCCTCACCGAGTCCCTCGACATCGGCTACCGCCTCTCCGTGCGCGGCGCGGCCGTGCTCGGCGTGCCGCCCCCGGAGGTGGGCGGCACCCCGCTGCCGAAGGTCGGCGCGCCCGCCTCGCGGGCCCTCACGGCCGCCGGGGTGAGGACGCTCGAGCAGGCGGCGGCGTGGTCGCTCGACGACCTCGCCGCCCTGCACGGGGTGGGCCCGGTCGCCCTCGAGCGGCTCCGCGCGGCGCTCGGGCGCTAGCCCTCAGGCGGCCGGTCCACGACCGCGGACGTCGGCCACGGCGCCCATCGCGTCACGCAGCTCGGCGAGCCAGTCGCCCTCGTGCTGGCCGACGAGCCGGACGCACCAGGCGAGGGCCTCGGAGCGCGAGCGGGCCACGCCGGAGTCGACGAGCGTGTCGAGCACCAGGCGCTGGGGCTGGCGGAGCCGGGTCATGACGGGGGCCGCGACGTGGGTCCACAGCTCCCGGTGCTCGCCGACGGTGACGCCCCAGCTGACCTTCGTCTCGAAGCGGTGCTCGGCCTCGGTCGCGATCGTCATCCGCTGCTCGCGGGTGTCCTCGCGGAAGGCCTTGGCGCGCCCGGCGCGCGCCTCGGCGCGGGCTGCGTCGGTGGCGTCCGCGGCGAGCTCGACGTCCGGCACCGAGAGCCGGACGACGACCTCCTCGCGGTCGACGGTGACCTCGGCGGGAGCGTCCTGCCACTGCTCGGGCAGCCGGCCGGCGAACCAGCCGGCGACCCGGTCCTGCGTATCTGTCGTAATCATGATTACAGCATTACACGCTTACGCAACATCCTCAGAGGAGGTAGCCCTCCGCGGCCAGCTCGCCGAGCTCGGGCAGCAGGCGGGCGGCGAGCGTGTCGGCGTCCTCGCCGAGGATCCGCGCCACGGCATCGAGGATCTGGCCCACGCGCAGGTCGCCGTCGCAGGCACCGACCACGGCGGCGGTCGCCGTGTCGACCCGACGCGCGCGGCGCAGGCCCGTGCGCCGGCGCAGCACGACGGACTCGGGGTCCTCGGCGCCGGGCAGGCCGACCGTCTCCTGCTGCACGTCGGCGGCCAGCCGCAGCGTGTCGTCGGGGCCCACGCCGACCCGCGCCGCGCCCCAGGCGGCGATCGCCGGGGCCACCGGCTGCTCGACGTCCCACGGCCAGTCCAGCAGCTCGCGCCGCCCGCTGCCGTCCGTGCGGAGGTTGATCCACCCGAAGCCGACGCCGGTGATCCCCTGCTCGTCGAACCACGACAGCCACGTGTCGTAGCGACGGTCGCGCTCCGCGCCGTCCGTCGCGCCGCTGACGCCGGCGTCGGCGAGCCAGAGCTCGACGTACGCCGCGGGGTCGAGCACCTCGCGCTGCACGACGAGCGCGTCGGTGCCGGGGGCGAGCCAGCCCGCGATCCGCTCGTCCCACCCGACGCCGTCGAGGTGGGCCCAGTTGGCCAGGACCTGGCACCAGCCGCCCGGGCGCAGGTGGTCCGGCGCGCGGCGCACGATGTCCTCCACGACCCGGTCGCCCGGGATGCCGGAGTCCCGGTAGACGAGGCGCTCGCCGGTCGCCGGGGAGATCACGAACGGCGGGTTGGTGGTGATCAGGTCGAACCGCTCGCCGCGCACCGGCTCGAAGAACGAGCCGTCGCGGACCTCGACCCCCCGCAGGTCGTTGAGGTCGGCGTTGAAGCGGGCCGCCCACAGCGCGCGGGGGTTGACGTCGGTGGCCACGACCCTGTCGGCGTGCCCGGCGAGGTGGAAGGCCTGGACGCCGCAGCCCGTGCCGAGGTCGAGGGCGTCGGTCACGTCGTGACGCAGCGTCAGCTGCGCCAGGGAGGTCGAGGCCGAGCTGACGCCCAGGACGTGGTCGGTGCCGACGTGGTGCGGACGACCGTCCATGCCGGGCGTGAGGTCGCTGACCAGCCAGCCGTCGGTGCGCGTGCCGTCGGGGTCCGTGACGGCGTAGGGCCGGCAGTCGGTGCGCGCGGCCACCTCGCCGACGCTCGTGGCCAGCAGCCCGGCCACGCCCAGCTCGTCGACGAGACCGGGCAGGGCCCGCTCGGCCTGCTCGCGCGGCACGGCGAGCTGGAGCAGGAACAGCCTCGTCAGGGTCTCCAGCGGCGAGCCCCCCGTCGTACGACGGCGCGCGGGGACGGTCTGGTTGCGCTCCAGCGCCCGGTGCGCATCGACGCCCAGCAGCGAGGTGACGGCGTCGTGGGTGAAGTCCGCGGTCTCGAGGGCGTCACGCAGGCGGTGCGGCAGGTCGTCGCTCATGGCGTCGATCCTGCCGCACCGCGCGCGGGGCTCAGACGGTCGCGGGCGCCTCGTCGGCGATGACGACCGAGCGGCGCTTGGACAGGAACACGGCCACCGCGATGCCGAGGGTCGCGAGCAGCGCGATCGCGATCGAGACCGGGCGGTTGGCGTCCTCGCCGAGCGTGAGCGACACGACGGCGCCGACCACGAGCAGGGAGACCAGGTTCATCACCTTCAGCAGCGGGTTGATGGCGGGCCCCGCGGTGTCCTTGAACGGGTCCCCGACCGTGTCGCCGATGATCGTCGCTTCGTGCGCCGGGGAGCCCTTGCCGCCGTGGTGGCCGTCCTCGACGAGCTTCTTGGCGTTGTCCCAGGCACCGCCGGCGTTGGCGAGGAAGACCGCCATCAGCGTGCCCGAGCCGATCGCGCCGGCGAGGAACCCGGCCAGCGGACCCACGCCGAGGCCGAAGCCCACCGCGATCGGCGACAGGATCGCGAGGATGCCGGGCGTGGCCAGCTCCCGCAGCGAGTCGCGGGTGACGATGTCGACGACCTTGCCGTACTCCGGGCGCCCGGTGCCCTCCATGATCCCGGGGATCTCGCGGAACTGCCGCCGCACCTCGTAGACGAC
>NZ_BAAAMY010000004.1:0-71023 GCF_039529515.1 Nocardioides lentus | reverse complement strand
CGCGACGCCGATCAGGACGCCGACGAGGACGTCGGGGCTGAAGACGAAGAACCCGGTGACGAACCGGCTGCCCTCCTCGGGGCCCAGGTCGGCCTGCTCCACCGCCTCGAGCGCGGTGCCGATGTAGGAGCCGAACAAGGCGCTCGCGGCGAGCACCGCGGTGGCGATCGCGATGCCCTTGGTGATCGCCTTCGTCGTGTTGCCGACGGCGTCGAGCTCGGTGAGGATCTGCGCGCCCGCCTCGCTGACGTCGCCGGACATCTCGGCGATGCCCTGCGCGTTGTCGGAGACCGGTCCGAAGGTGTCCATCGCGACGATCACGCCGACGGTCGTCAGCAGCCCGCAGCCGGCGAGGGCGACGGCGAACAGGGCGATGGACAGCGACCCCGCGCCCAGCAGGAACGCCCCGAACACCGCCGCACCGATCACGAGCGTGGTGTAGACCGCGGACTCGAAGCCCACGGAGAGCCCCGAGAGGATGACGGTCGCGGGGCCGGTCAGCGAGGTCCGGCCGACGTCCTTGACCGGCGCGAAGTCGGTGCCGGTGTAGTAGCCGGTGAGCGCCAGGATCGCCGCGGCCAGGACGACGCCGATGACGACCGCGATCGCCGCGATCAGCGCCGGGTTACCGCTGGGCTCGACGCCGGCCAGCTCGTCGAGCGGGCTGACGGCCGCCCCGGTGAGGTCGGCGAAGTCCGTCGGCAGGTACAGGAAGGCCAGCACCGCCGAGCCGACCGCGCCCGCGGCCGCGGAGAGGTAGAAGGCGCGGTTGATGGTCGTCAGGCCGTTCTCACCGGGTCGGGGGCGCGTGAGGAAGACGCCGGCCACCGCGGTGAGCACGCCGATCGCGGGCACCAGCAGCGGGAAGACCAGACCCGCGTCGCCGAAGGCGATCGACCCGAGGATCAGCGCGGCGACCAGCGTCACGGCGTACGACTCGAAGAGGTCGGCGGCCATGCCGGCGCAGTCGCCCACGTTGTCGCCCACGTTGTCGGCGATGGTGGCGGCGTTGCGGGGGTCGTCCTCGGGGATGTTGTTCTCGACCTTGCCGACGAGGTCCGCGCCGACGTCGGCCGCCTTGGTGAAGATGCCGCCGCCGACGCGCATGAACATGGCCAGCAGCGCCGCCCCGAAGCCGAAGCCCTCGAGCACGACGGGGGCGGAGTCCTGGAAGGCGAGCACGACCACGCTGGCGCCGAGCAGCCCGAGCCCGACGGTCGCCATCCCGACGGTCGCGCCGGTGCGGAAGCCGATGTGCATGGCGGGGTCGCGGCCCTCGCTCTCGGCGGCGGCCGCGACGCGGAGGTTGGCGCGCACCGCCAGCGACATGCCCATGTAGCCGATGAACGCCGAGAAGCCCGCGCCGAAGAGGAAGGCGACCGAGCGGGCGGCTCGGACCACGAGGTCGTCCGCGGGCAGGGCCAGCAGCACGAAGAAGGCGATCGCCGCGAAGACGGCGAGCGTCCGGAACTGGCGCGTGAGGTAGGCGTTGGCTCCCTCCTGGACCGCCCGGGCGATCTCCTGCATCGCCGTGCTGCCCTCGCCCGCGGCCAGCACCTGGCGGCGGAAGACCACCGCGAGCGCCAGTGCGCCGAGCGCGATCAGCACGACCACGGCCACGAGGACGGCGTTGCCCCCCGCGACCTCGACCGCCGAGTTCTCTCCTGACATGAGGACCTCCTGGGGTGGCGCGCGGCCCAGCCGCACGACGGTGGGTGCCCGTGGCGGCCCGTGTGAGGCAGGTCTCACGGTCGCCGACATACAACCACGCCCGTCCGACGTCGGACAGACCCCGGCGCAGCGGGTCGCCGCGTGTCGTGGTAGAGGCCCCGTTCCCCGCGTTCGGACCGGCCCGGACCGGCCCGGACCGGCTCAGCCGGCGGCGGTCAGCGCGGCGGTGCTGTCGTGGATCGTGAACACCGAGGCCAGCCCGGTGATCGAGAAGATCCGCAGCAGGCGCGCGGAGGAGCAGACGAGCTCGAGCGAGCCGTCCTCGGCGCGCACCTTCTTCAGGCCGCCGACGAGCACGCCGAGGCCGGTGGAGTCCAGGAACTCCACGCCGGTCATGTCGACGACCAGGCGGCGGTGGCCCGCCGAGACGAGCTCGGTCAGGCAGTCGCGCAGGCGCGGGGCGGTGTAGACGTCGACCTCGCCGCTGACCACGACGACGGCACGACCGTCGAGGTCACGGGTCTCGAGCGTCAGGTCCACCGGGTCTCCCCCATCGTCGCGTGGGCGTCCCGAGGAGAGCGGTCCAGCGCGCGGCCACCGACCCCCCCGGGTGTGCCAGGGGTATCAAACCACGGTCCCGGCCGGCGGCGCAGTGCTACGGCGGTGTCGGTCCGCCCTGCAAGACTCGCGCACGTGACCACCTCCCCGCTCCGCCACGCCCGGGCGCGCGACGCGCACGCCCTGCTGGCGCACCTCGTGGGCCCCTCCGGCCGCGACGAGCGGCTGACCCACCTGGAGCTGCTGCCGGCCCGCGAGGCCGTCCCCGCGGCCTGGCCGGCGTGGGTCGACCCGCGGGTGCGGGCGGCGTACGAGGGGCGCGGGGTCCGCGAGCCGTGGGCGCACCAGGTGGAGGCGGCGGACGCGGCGTGGCGCGGCGAGCACGTGGTGGTCGCGACCGGCACGGCGTCCGGCAAGTCCCTCGCCTACCAGCTGCCGGCCCTGTCGGCGTCGCTCGCGGCGCGCGGGCGACGGGGCCAGCGCGGGGCGACGACCCTCTACGTCTCGCCCACCAAGGCGCTCGCCCAGGACCAGCTCGCGGCGCTGGCGTCGCTGGGGCTCGACGTGCGGGCGACGACCCACGACGGCGACAGCCCGCGCGAGCAGCGCGACTGGACCCGCGAGCACGGCGAGTACGTGCTGACCAACCCCGACATGCTGCACCGCTCGCTGCTGCCCGACCACGAGCGGTGGGCCCGCTTCTGGGGGTCGCTGCGCTACGTCGTGCTCGACGAGTGCCACCACTACCGCGGCGTGTTCGGCGCCCATGTCGCGCTCGTCGTGCGGCGGCTGCGGCGGGTGGCCGCGGCGTACGGGGCGGAGCCGACGTTCGTGCTCGCCTCGGCGACCGCCGCCGACCCGGCCGACACCGCCGGGCGGCTGACCGGGCTGGGCGTGCGCGCGGTGACCGACGACGCCTCGCCCCACGGCCAGGTGGCGATGGCGCTGTGGGAGCCGCCGCTCGGCACCCACACCGGCGAGAACGGCGCGCCCGTGCGACGGGCCGCCTCCTCGGAGACCGCCGACCTCCTCGCCGACCTGGTGGCCGCCGACGTGCCGACGCTGGCGTTCGTGCGCAGCCGCCAGGGCGCCGAGCAGGTCGCCGCGACCGCGGCCGACCTGCTGGCCGAGGTGCACCCCTCGTTGCCGTCGCAGGTGGGGTCCTACCGCGGCGGCTACCTGCCCGAGGAGCGCCGCGAGATCGAGCAGGCGCTGCGCGACGGCGAGCTCACCGGGCTGGCCGCCACCAACGCGCTCGAGCTCGGCATCGACGTGTCGGGCCTCGACGCGGTGCTGGTCGCCGGCTTCCCGGGCACGCGCGCCGCGCTCTGGCAGCAGGTCGGCCGCGCGGGCCGTGGCGCCGAGGACGCGCTCGGGGTGCTCGTCGCGCGCGACGACCCCCTGGACACCTACCTCGTCACCCATCCGGAGGCCCTGTTCGGCCGACCGGTCGAGGCCCACGTCTTCGACCCGTGCAACCCCTACGTGCTCGGCCCGCAGCTCGCGGCCGCGGCCGACGAGATTCCCCTGACCGCGCCCGACCTGGAGCTGTTCGGGCCCGGCTCGCGCGACGCGATCCGGCGACTGGTCGACGCCGGCCTGCTGCGGCGGCGTCCGCGCGGCTGGTTCTGGTCCGGCAGCAGCGCCGACGGGCGGGCCTGCGACCTCGCAGACCTCCGCTCGACGGGCGGGCCCGCGGTCTCCCTGGTGGAGTCCGCGACCGGCCGCGTCGTCGGCACGGTCGACGGCGACCGCGCCCACGGCACCGTCCACCCCGGCGCGGTCTACGTGCACCGCGGCGAGCGCTGGCTGGTGGAGACCCTGGACCTCGACGACCACGTCGCGGTCATGGACCGTGCGGACCCGCCGTACTCGACGAGTGCGCGGGAGGTCACCGACATCCGGGTGGTCGAGGAGTCCGACGCCCGGGCCTGGGGGCCGTGCCGCCTCGCCCACGGCACCGTCGAGGTGTCGCACCAGGTGGTCGCGTTCCTGCGGCGGCGCCGGCCCGGCGGCGAGGTGCTCGGCGAGGAGCCGCTCGACCTGCCGGTGCGCACCATGCAGACGCACGCCGTGTGGTGGACGGTCCCCGAGCCGGTGCTCGCCGCGGCCGGTCTCGACCCGGCCGACCGCCCGGGCGCGGCCCACGCCGCCGAGCACTGCTCGATCGGGCTGCTGCCGCTGTTCGCGACCTGCGACCGCTGGGACATCGGCGGCGTCTCGACCGCCCTGCACCCCGACACCGGCGAGCTGACCGTCTTCGTCCACGACGGCCGCGCCGGAGGCGCGGGCTTCGCCGAGCGCGGGTACGACGTGGCGCGGGCCTGGCTCACCGCCACCCGCGACACCATCCACTCCTGTGCCTGCGAGACCGGCTGCCCCTCGTGCGTGCAGTCCCCCAAGTGCGGCAACCAGAACAACCCCCTCGACAAGCCCGCCGCCGCCCGCCTCCTCACCGCGCTCCTCGCCCACCACCCCTGAGGCCGAGTCGGCAGCTGCGTGCACCGCCGCCACGCCGACTCGGCAGCTGCGTGCACCGCCGGCACGCCGAGTCGGCAGCTGCGTGCACCACCGACACGCCGAGTCGGCAGCTGCGTGCACCGCTGTCGCTCACCCGGCCGGCCCGGGCTCCGGACCGGCACGGGCGCGGCCGACGAGGTCACCTGTCTGCCCGAGCCATCGGGGCCCGGTGACCTCGGCGGTGACCAGCACGTCGTGCTGCTCGACCGTGCAGGCGACGAGCCGGGCCCCGTTGTCGGCCGCGACCCGGGCGGCGGTCCCGCAGGCGTCCTCGCCGCGCTGGAGCACGGTCGCGGCGGCGAGTGCCGCGAGGTCGGCCGCGGCCTGCGCCCGCCGGTGGTCGGCGACCATCGCCGCGACGACCCCGAGCGCGGCCCCGACGAGCAGGAGCACCGCGAGGAGGGCGCAGACCAGCACCGTGGCCGCGCCCTCCTCCCGGTCGCCGGGCGAGCCGCGGCCGCGCCCCGGTCCGACCGTGGTCACGGCCGGGCCTCGGGCACGGTGACCGCCTCCGCCCGGACCTGCACCGTGGGCAGGAAGCCGAAGACCCCTCCCGGGCCGACGACCGGGGCCGTGACGACGGCCCGCACCTCGTCGCCGCCGACCCCCAGGTCGACGCTGGCCCCGGGCGGCGCCACCCGGCGCCCGATCTCGAGGGCCCCGCCCGCGTCGTCCCCCCGGGCCGCCGCGCGGGCGGTCTCCCGGGCCGCATCGACGACGCGCACCTGGGCGAGACCCACCGACAGCAGCCAGACCAGACCGATGGTCACGGCGACCAGGACGGGCAGCGCCATCGCGGTCTCGGCGGTCACCGCCCCACGCTCGTCGCGCCTACGGGGCGGACGGTCTCGCCCGGGCCGCCGCGGCTCGCCAGGACTCACCCGATGCCCAGCAGCCCGAGCACGTGGTCGAACAGCGTGCGCAGCAGGCTGTTGCCGAAACCACCGGTCAGCAGGGTGTAGAGCAGGCCCGCGAGTCCGGCGCCGGCGGCGGTGCCCACGGCGTACTCGGCGGTGGTGATGCCGCGCTCGTCGGTACGACGGGTCGAGCCGCGGGTCGTGAGGGGTGTGCGTCGGGTCCTCATGGTGCCTCCTGGTGTTCGTGCGGTCGCTCGGTGCGACCGTCGGGTCCGACCCTGCGCCGACCGCAGGGGGCTACGGGGGCGGCCGCCGCCTGCCTGTGCACGACCCGGCCGACCGCGCCGCGGTGGACGACGGACGGCCCGGGAGCTCGGGCCGACTCGGCGCCCTCCGGCAGCGCACCCGGGCCGGCTCGGCGCCCTCCGGCAGCGCACCCGGGCCGGCTCGGCGCCCTCCGGCAGCGCACCCGGGCCGGCTCGGCGCCCTCCGGCTGCGCACCCGGGCCGACTCGGCACCCTCCGGCTGCGCACCCGGGCCGACTCGTCAGCGCAGGAGCCCCCCGACGAGGCCGGCGACCATCGGGACCACGCCGAGCAGGAGGAAGGCGGGGAGCAGGCAGACGCCCAGGGGCAGG
Organism: Nocardioides lentus; assembly: GCF_039529515.1. Lineage (NCBI taxonomy): Bacteria > Bacillati > Actinomycetota > Actinomycetes > Propionibacteriales > Nocardioidaceae > Nocardioides > Nocardioides lentus. The sequence continues at coordinate 64,780 of NZ_BAAAMY010000004.1, read as the reverse complement.
GCGGCGCGGACCCCGACGGCGCGGGCGCGGTCCTCGATCTCGGCGCGGGCCTGGCGGTCGAGGTCCTCGGCCAGGCGGGAGACGCCGTCGGCGACGGAGGCACCGCTGGCGTGGGCCCGGGCCAGGGTGCGGCCGAGCGGGGCGAGGACGGGGTCGTCGGCGAGGTCGGACCAGACCTGGGCGGGGTCGACGCCGAGGTCGAGCCGCAGCCGCACGGCGGCGAGCCGGTCCGCGGCCGGACCGGGCAGCGCCTCGGCGACCACCTGCACCGCCATCCCGGGCGGTGCGCCCGCCACGAGGGCACCGGCCAGCAGGTCCACGAGCGCGGCCAGGTCGCGGCGGGCGGCCTCGCGGGCCCGCCGTGCCCCCGAGGGCTCCGCCCGCGAGGCGACCGTCCAGACCACCGCCGCGACGGCCAGGGCCGCGACCGGGGCCAGCGCGCCGGGGACCACGGCCCAGGCCCCCGCTCCCGCGCAGGCCGCCCACCCCAGCCGCAGGCGCCGCAGGAGGTCGCGCCGCGCGGGTGGCGGCCCGGCCGCGGCCGGCGGACGCCGCAGCCCGGCGGCGCGAGCGGGTCGCGGTCCGGCGAGGCCGACCAGGCCCGCGGTCGCGAGGACGCACAGCAGCGCTGCGCCGCTCACGGCCCGGCCTCGACGTCGTCGGCGAGGGCCTCGATCCACCACAGGCCCGCCAGCGCCAGCGCGAGCCCGCCCGCGAGGCAGGCGAGCCCGACGCCGGTCGTGAGCAGGAAGCGCCACGGGTCCCCGCCGGCGCCCGTCCCCATCAGGAGGGCCGCGACGGGCAGGACGGCGAGGAGCCGGGCGGTGGAGCGGGCCGAGGCGAGCTCCGAGGTGACGACGCGCCGGGTCGCCTGCCGCGACCGGACGCCGTCGGCGACCCGGGACACCGCACCGGCCAGGCCGTGGCCGGTGCGGTGCGCGACCTCCCAGGCGGCGGCCACCGTGCGCAGGTCCCCGCAGCCCGGCTGGCCGGCGAGCGCCCGCAGCGCCGCCGGCACGTCCGCGCCCACGGCGTACGACGCGGCCACGGGAGCCAGCGGCGGCCACGCCTCGCAGGCGCGCTCGAGGGCGGGCCCCGCCGGCCGGCCGGAGCGGAGGTCGGCGGCGAGGGCCTCGCACGACTCCCGCACCCGTTCGGCCGTCCGGGCCGCCTCGGCGCGGGCCCGGCGCCGCACGACGAGCCCGTGGCCGGCCCAGACGGCGCTCGCCAGCACCACGCCGAGCACCACCGCACGGACCGGGAGCCCGAGCAGGACCGCTGCGGTCGCCGCCCCACCGAGCACGACCGGCGCCGCGCGCGACGACGGCCGTGGCCGCGGCGCACCCGTCCCCAGCGCCGCGGGGCGCGGCATCAGCGGCGCGACCAGGGCGACCGCGAGGGCCGCCGCGGTCGCCGCCACCAGCACCGCCGGGCCCGGGAGATCCGCCACCGCCGGCGGTGCGCTCACCGCGCGAGCCTCTCCTCGAGGTGCTCGACCCCCGGCCCCGTGCGCACCGCCCCGTCGCCGTCGAAGATCAGCGCCGGCACCGCGCTGACCAGGCCGGCGGCGTCCCGGACCGGCACGGCGACCTCGCGCAGGTAGCGCACCCCGTCGGCGCGCCGGGCGAGGTGCAGCACGGCGTCGAGCGCCGACGCGAGCTGGCTGTGGGCGGCCTCGCGCGGGAGCCCGGCAGCCAGCGCGAGCGCCTCGACCCGCGCCGGGACGTCGGCGGCGGAGTTGGCGTGCAGCGTGCCGCACCCGCCCTCGTGGCCGGTGTTGAGCGCCGCGAGGAGGTCGACGACCTCGGCGCCGCGGACCTCGCCCACCACGAGCCGGTCGGGCCGCATCCGCAGCGCCTGGCGCACGAGGGTGCGCAGCGTGATCTCGCCGGCACCCTCGATGTTGGGCGGGCGGGCCTCGAGACCCACGACGTGGGGGTGGTCGGGTCGCAGCTCGCTGGCGTCCTCGACGAGCACGAGCCGCTCGGCGGGCGCCACGGTCGACAGCAGCGCGGCCAGCAGGGTGGTCTTGCCGGTGCCGGTGCCGCCGGAGACGAGGAAGGCGGCGCGCGCCGCGACGAGCTCGCGCAGCACCCGGGCGGCCGCCTCACCCACGGAGCCGGCGGCCACCAGCTCCTCGAGGGTGAAGGAGCGGGCCCGCGGCACCCGCAGCGACAGCACGGTGCCGGGCCGGGCGACCGGGGCGAGCACGGCGTGGAACCGCGTGCCGTCGGGGAGCCGGACGTCGACGTGGGGCGTGGCGTCGTCGAGCCGGCGGCCCGCGGTCGAGGCGAGCCGCTGCGCGAGCCGTCGTACGGCGGCCTCCGAGCCGAAGGCGACCCCGGCCGGCTCGAGGCCGTGGCCGCGGTCGAGGAACGTCTGGCCCGCGCCGTTGACGAGCACGTCGGTGACGCCCGGGGTGCGCAGCAGAGGCTCGAGCGGCCCGGCGCCGACGACGTCGCGGCGCAGCACCTCGTGGACGGCCAGGACGGTCGCGTCGCCCACCGGTCGCCCCGTCCCGCGCAGCGCGGCGGCGACGCGGTGGGGCGTGAGGTCCCCGGGCTCGCGGGCGAGGCGGTCGCGGACGGTCTCGACGAGGTCGGCGACCAGGTCCGCGCCGGCCGCCGGTCCGGCGCCGCTCATGCGGCCCGGCCCACGACGAGGTCGGCGAGGCAGGCGTCGAGCAGCCGGCGCGCCGCGCGGGCGAGTGGTGAGCGCCGGCTGCGCACCGGCCCGAGGCCGAGGTCGACGGCCTCCGCGAGGCCCCGCTGCTCGGGGAGCGAGCCGAGGACCACGACGCCGGTGACGCGCTCGATCTCGCGGTGGTCCGGGCCCCGACCGCGGACGACGAGCCCGGTGCCGTCGCCCAGCTGCTCGCAGGTGCGCACGGTCGAGGCGAGCGCGGGGACGCTGGAGGTGGTCACGACCAGGACGCGGTCGCAGCGGGCGGCGAGGTCGTCGGCGCCCGGGCCGCGGCGGGGCAGGTCGACGACCACCAGGTCGTGCCCGCGGCGCGCCGCGGAGAGCGCCTCGGCGGCGGCGGTCGGCGCCAGGGTCACGCTCTCCGCGGGCCAGCTCAGGACCCCGAGACCGGCACGGGCCGGGACGGCCTCGCGCAGCGAGGTGGCCCCGAGCCGCCCCCCGGCGTGGGCGAGGGCGTCCCAGCGGACCCCGGCGACGTCCTCGAGGCCGAGCACCCGGTCGGCGCCGGGTCCGAGCGGATCGGCGTCGAGGACCAGGCAGGGCCCGCGCTCGGCGGCGACCTGCGCGAGCGCACAGGCCAGCGTCGTCGCCCCCGCTCCCCCGCGGCCGCCGACCACCCCGAGCGCCGGGGCCAGGACGTGGCGCGACTCGCGCGCGTCGGCGAGGTCGGTGAGCCGCTCGACCAGCCAGCCCTCCCCGTGCGGCAGCTCGCAGACCCCCTCCGCCCCGAGGTCGAGCGCGGCCCGCAGCACGCCGGGGTCCACCGCGTCCCAGCCCACGACGTGCACCTCCCGTCGCCGCGGCGGTGCGCAGGCGGCGGCGCGCTCGGCCAGGTCGGCGCCCACGAGGACCACGGGGGCCGCGGACCAGGAGCGCAGCACCGCCGCCGGGTCGCGAGCCACCTCCGGGGCCGCGCCGGCCGCGGCGCTGAGGCGCAGCATCTCGTCGCGCAGGGTCTCGTCGGCGGTGAGCAGCAACGGTCGGGTCATGGGGCGAGGCTGCCCCGCCCCGCACGTCCCCGGGCCGTCCCGGCGCCGGGCCTGGGGACGGCCCGGGCACCGAGGCGGCTGTGGAGGCCGACCGGCCCGCCTACACTCGGGCCATGCCGGCCCCGGCGACACGTACCGCCGCGTTCTTCGACCTCGACAAGACGATCATCGCGAAGTCGAGCACGCTCGCGTTCAGCAAGCCCTTCCAGGCCGGCGGCCTGATCTCCCGCGGCGCGGTGCTGCGCTCGGCGTACGCCCAGTTCGTCTACCTGGTCGGCGGCGCCGACCACGACCAGATGGAGAAGATGCGGGCGTTCATGTCGCAGCTCTGCGCGGGCTGGGACGTGGCCACGGTCCGCGAGATCGTCGCCGACACGCTGCACAACGTCGTGGACCCCCTGGTCTACGACGAGGCGGTCTCGCTGATCGAGGAGCACCACCTGGCCGGGCGCGACGTGGTCATCGTCTCGACCTCGGGCATCGAGGTGGTGGGGCCGATCGGCGCGATGCTGGGCGCGGACCGGGTCGTCGCCACGCGCCTGGAGATCGTCGACGGGCACTACACCGGCGAGATCGAGTACTACGCGTACGGCGAGGAGAAGGCGGTCGCGGTGCGGGCCCTGGCCGCGGAGACGGGCTACGACCTCGACCGCTGCTTCGGCTACAGCGACTCGATCACGGACGTGCCGATGCTCGACGCGGTCGGCCACCCCCACGCGGTCAACCCCGACAAGGACCTGCGCCGGGTCGCGGCCGAACGGCGCTGGCCGGTGCTCGTGTTCGACAAGCCGGTGGCGCTGCGCCGTCGCGTGCCGCTGCCCGGCGGCCGACCCGCGCTCGCCGCGCTCGGCCTCGGCGGCGCCACCGCGCTGGGCGGCCTGGCGTGGGCCGCCGCGCGCCGCCGGAGGCCCTGAGCGGGAGGCCCTGAGCGCCGGGTCCGGACGCACGAGGACCCGGACCGGCGTGGCGCGGGGGCCGGACGCCGGTCCGGGTCGTGCGTGGGGAGCCCGGGCTCAGGTCACGCGTCGTGCGTGGAGCGGCTCAGGACTCCAGGGAGGCGTCGAGGGTGATCTCGACGCCGGTGAGGGCCTTGCTCACGGGGCAGCCCTCCTTGGCCTTCTCGGCGGCGGCGGTGAAGCCGGCCTCGTCGAGGCCCTCGACCTCGCCGCGCACGGTGAGGGTGATGCCGGTCAGCTTGAACCCGCCGGCCGGGTCCTCACCGAGGGAGACGTCGGCCTTGACGTCGAGCGCCTGCGGGGTGCCACCGGCCTCGGCGACGAACGCCGAGAGCTGCATCGCGTAGCAGGCGGAGTGCGCCGCGGCGATGAGCTCCTCGGGGCTGGTGGTGCCCCCGGCCTCGTCGGCCGCGCGCTTCGGGAACGACACGTCGTAGGTGCCGACCTTCGAGCTGGACAGCTCGACCTGGCCGGAACCGTCCTGCAGTCCGCCGTTCCACGCGGTGCGAGCGGTACGAGTGGGCATGAGCATCTCCTCTGGGTCGACAACGATGTCTTGTACACAAGTTACTCGCGCACGGCGTAGAATCAAGTCATGTCCATCTCGCACCCTCGGCCCCCGGGCACGGGCGCGGCGCCCACGGGCACGACGTCGGGCGCGTGCACCACGGCCGACGGGCTCGACGAGCTCGTCTGCTTCGACCTGTACGCCGCCTCGCGCTCCGTGACCGCCGCCTACCGGCCCGTGCTCTCCGAGCTCGGTCTCACCTACCCGCAGTACCTCGTCCTCGTGGTGCTGTGGGACCGCGGCGCCTGCTCCATCAAGCACCTGGCGTCCACGCTCCGGCTCGACCACGCGACCCTCACGCCGCTGCTGCGGCGGATGGAGGAGGCGGGGCTCCTGGTCCGCGAGCGCAGCCTCATCGACGAGCGGTCGGTCACGGTGCGCCTCACCGGGCGCGGCGACTCGCTGCGCGACGTGCGCGAGGGCGTGCGCTGCCACATCGCCGACCTGCTCGGGCTGGACGTCGACCAGGTCGACGCCCTGCAGGGCCTGCTGCGACAGGTCTCCGCCAACCTCGCCGACCGCGCCGTGTGACCCAGGTCACGCACGAAGGCCGACCGAAGTCAACCCTTGCGCGGGTCCCCCGACAGGCGTAGACCTGACCTGACAAGTCCACAGTCGACACGTGACGGGGTACCCACGCGGCGCCCACCCATCGCACCTGGGAGCACGACCGGCGGCACGCCCGCCGGCGGCACAGAGATGCACGCTTGGTAGCCCCGAGTCACGTGTGACACGACGCCCGGTCCCCACGGACCGGGCGTCGTGCTGTCCGAGGCGTGACGCCCGCGACGGAGGAGCGGGCGTCACGACCCGAGGAGGTCGAGCGAGCGACGCGACCGAGGAACGAGGTCGCGTCAGCGGGTCGAGACCCGGTGACCCGACCGCCGACACCGACCGCGCTGGCGTCCCGGCCCCCGACCCCCGACTCCGGACCTACTCCGGCGCCGTGACCAGCGGGCTGGCCTCGACGCCGCGGGAGTACGCCTCGCCGGCGTAGAGCAGCCAGGCGTGGACGCCGGCGGCGCCGCCGTCGCGGTAGCCGCGCAGGTTCGACTCGTACGCCGGGCGCAGGGCGAGGTGGCCGGCCTCGGGCACGGCGAGGGACTTCTCGTCGACGCGGCGGGCGGCGAGCACGAGGCGCTCGGCGGCGCGGGCGACGACGCCGTTGTGGGAGGCGAACGGCGCGGCGGTGGCGACCTCGGCGTGCACGAGCGCGGCGAGCAGCATCGCGGGGGCCGGCGAGGTCGCGGCGAGGAGCGCGGCGAGGTCCCGCAGCCGGCGCGCGGCCTCGGCGTCGCGCGGCCGGCCGAGCTGCTCGGCGTCGAGGCTCTCGGCGCCCGCGAGGCTGTGCAGACGAGCGAGCGCCTGCAGGGGCGAGCGCTGGAGGACGGGCACCAGTCCCAGCAGCTCGGTGGAGACCCGCACGGCGGCCCGGGCGGGCTCGTCGCCGTCGCCGTCGCGGACCTGGGCCGCGCTGGAGGCGGACCCCTCGAGCGTGGCCGACGCCGCGGCCCCCCGCAGCAGGGACTCCGAGGTCAGGCCGGGCGCGGTCCGTCGCAGGCCGCGGTCGCGCAGCACGGCGTCGAGGCCGTCGCGGGCGGCGGCCAGCCCGGAGGCGACCCCCTCGAGGGAGGCGAGGTCGTCCAGGACGGCGCCGGGGCTCGGGGCGGGGGTGCTCACGGGGCCACGCTAGGACCACCCCGCGCGCACCGGTGGAGGGCCCGCGGGACCCGGTCGTCGGGGTCGGCGGGGAGTAGCGTGCGCGCGTGCGCACCCGGACCCGCAGGACCGACCTCGGCACGGAGGCCGACCGGGCCACCTTCCGCACGCTCCACACCGCCTCCCTGGCCTCCCCCGCCCTGCGCGAGGGGCTGACCGCGACCAGCGCGGAGCGCAGCATCCGCCACCTGCGCGCGCTGCTCGGCGCCCCGGCCGTGGCGCTCACCGACTCCTCCGGCGTCCTCGCGTGGGACGGCGCGGGGGCGCACCACGCCGACGCCTGCGCCGACCTGGCCCAGCCCGTCGTCCGTCACGGGACGACGCGCACCGGCGACCGGTCGCTGCTCGGCTGCGACGAGCTGGCCTGCCCGGTGCGGCACGCCGTCGTCGCGCCGCTCGTGGTGGACGAGCGGGTCGTCGGCACGCTGCAGGCCTTCGCGACCCGTCCCACCGCGGGCCTGGCGCGGGCCACCGACGAGGTCGCCCGCTGGGTCGCCGGGCAGCTCGAGCTCGCCGAGCTCGACGCGTCCCGCACGCGCCTGATGGAGGCCGAGGTGCGGGCGCTGCGCGCCCAGATCAGCCCCCACTTCATCTACAACTCGCTGGGGGCGATCGCGAGCTTCGTGCGCACCGACCCCGACCGGGCTCGTGAGCTGCTGCTGGAGTTCGCCGACTTCACGCGCTACTCCTTCCGGCGCCACGGCGAGTTCACGACGCTCGCCGAGGAGCTGCGCTCGGTGGAGCGCTACCTGCTGCTCGAGCAGGCGCGGTTCGGGGAGCGGCTCCAGGTCACCCTCAACGTCGCGCCGGAGGTGCTCGGGGTCGCCGTGCCGTTCCTGTGCGTGCAGCCGCTCGTGGAGAACGCCGTGCGTCACGGCCTCGAGGCCGCCGAGGGCGTGGGCCACATCCGGATCGTGGCCCACGACCGGGTCACCGAGTGCCTGATCGAGGTCGAGGACGACGGCGTGGGCGAGGACCCCGAGCGGGTGCGACGGGCGCTCGCCGGGGACGCCGGCCTCGACTCGGTCGGTCTCGGCAACGTCGACGCGCGGCTGCGCACGACGTTCGGCGACGACTACGGCCTCGTCGTGGAGACCGCACCGGGCGCGGGGACGCGGGTGCTGGTGCGCGTGCCGAAGTTCTCCCCGGGGGTGAGCACGTGAGCGCCGAGGGCCCGGGACTGCGCGCCCTCGTCGTCGACGACGAGCAGCCCTCCCGCGACGAGCTGGCCTACCTCCTCGGCCGCGACGACCGGGTCGCCGACGTCGTCTGCGTCGCCTCCGCGGGCGAGGCGCTGCGCCACCTCCACGCCGGCGAGGTCGACTGCCTCGTGCTCGACGTGCAGATGCCCGGCACGACCGGCCTGGACCTCGCCGCCGAGGTCGCCCGGCTGCCCGCCCCTCCTCCGGTCGTGTTCGTCACCGCCCACGACCAGCACGCCGTCGAGGCCTTCGACCTCCGCGCCGTCGACTACGTCCTCAAGCCCGTGCGGGCCGAGCGTCTCGCCGAGGCCGTACGACGGGTGGTCGCGGCCCGCGAGGCCGGCGAGCGCGGCGCCCCGCCCGGCGCCACGGTGCGGGTCGAGCGGGGCGGCGTGACCCGGTTCCTGGACCGCGCCGAGGTCACCCACGTCGAGGCCCACGGCGACTACGCGCGCCTGCACACCGCGGACGACGCCTACCTCCTGCGCACCCCACTGTCCACGCTGGAGGAGCAGTGGGCCGCCGACGGGTTCGTCCGCGTCCACCGGTCCCTGCTCGTCTCGCTGGCCCACGTCACCGAGCTGCGCACCGTCGGCGGGCGCACCAGCGTCGTCCTCGGCGCCGGCACCGGACCGGGCGGACCCGTCGAGCTCGCCGTGGCCCGCCGCCACTCCCGCGAGCTCCGCGAGCTCCTGACCGGCCGAGCGGGCACCCCGTGACCGGTCGTCGTGCGCTCGACCACCGGGGCGGGTGAGCGGGCGTGAGTGAGCCACGGCCGCAGCGGGTGCGGGTGACGGGGCCGCCGCGGCGTACCCGGCCGCGCGCGTCCGCGACCGACCCCGACGACGACACCGCGCTGGGCGGGGTCTACCTCGCCTCGCTGCTGCGGGAGCAGCGCCGGCTGGCGGCCCGGGTCGTGGCCGTGCTGCTGGTGCTGGTCGCCTCGCTGCCGGCGGTGTTCCACCTCGCGCCCGGGCTCGCGGACGTCGAGGTCGGGGGCGTGTCGCTGCCCTGGGCGCTGCTCGGCGTCGCGGTCTACCCGCTGCTGGTGGGCCTGGGCTGGTCCTACCTGCGGCGCGCGGAGCGCCACGAGCGGGACTACACCGACCTCGTCCGGGAGCGGCGGGGCTAGGTGGACGTCCTCCCCGGCGTGGTCGGCGTCGTCCTGGTCACCGTCGCGACCCTCGCGATCGGCACCTGGCGGCAGCGCTTCTCCCGCACCACCAGCGACTTCTTCGTCGCCTCCCGCTCGGTGCGCCCGGGCCTGAACGCCTCCGCGATCGGCGGCGAGTACCTCTCCGGCGCCTCGTTCCTCGGCGTGGCCGGTCTGCTGCTGGTCTTCGGCGCCGACATGCTCTGGTACCCGGTCGGGTTCACCGCCGGCTACCTGCTCCTGCTCGTGCTGGTCGCCGCGCCGCTGCGCCGCTCGGGGGCGTACACGCTGCCGGACTTCGCCGAGGCGCGCTTCGGCTCGCGCACGGTGCGGGCCGTCTGCTCGGTGCTGGTGGTGGCCGTCGGCTGGCTCTACCTGCTTCCGCAGTTCGAGGGCGCCGGGATCACCCTCGCCGCGTCCGTCGGCGCCCCCCGGTGGGTGGGCCCGGTCGTGGTCGGCGCCGTCGTGCTGGTCGGGGTCGGCTCCGGCGGGATGCGCTCGATCACGTTCGTGCAGGCCTTCCAGTACTGGCTGAAGCTGACCGCCCTGCTCGTGCCGCTGGCGGTCCTGCTCGTGGTCTGGGTCGGCGACGGCGCGCCCGCCCCCGCCTCGGCGCCCGACACCGCGGCCTGGTCCCTGCCGATCGCGTCGGGCGGCGGGCCGGGCCTGTACGCGACGTACTCGCTGATCGTGGCCACGTTCCTCGGCACCATGGGTCTGCCGCACGTCGTGGTGCGCTTCTACACCAACCCCGACGGGGGCGCGGCGCGCCGCACGACCCTGGCGGTGCTGGTGCTGCTGGGCGTGTTCTACCTGCTGCCCCCGGCGTACGCCTTCCTCGGCCGCGTGTACGGCGAGGGGCTGGCCGCCGCCGGGCGCGCCGACGTGCTGGTGCTCGAGCTGCCCCGCGTCGTGCTGCCGGGCCTCGCCGGCGAGCTGCTGACGGCGCTGGTGACGGCCGGGGCCTTCGCGGCGTTCCTGTCGACCTCCTCGGGCCTCGCGGTCGCGGTGGCCGGCGTGCTCGGCCAGGACGTGGTGGGCCGCTCGCGGCTGCTGCGCGGACGCGAGGGCGACGGCCTCAGCGGGATCGGCGCGTTCCGGGTCGGTGCCGTGCTCGCCGTCGTCGTGCCCCTCGCGGTCAGCCTGCTCACCCCCGACGTCGGGGTGGCCCGGTCGGTGGGCCTGGCGTTCGCGATGGCGGCGTCGACCTTCTGCCCGCTGCTGGTCCTCGGCATCTGGTGGCGGGGGCTCACGGCGGCCGGGGCGGTCGCGGGGCTGGTCGTGGGCGGCTGCGGCTGCGGTGCGGCGATCGGCGCGACCCTGCTCACCGGGACCCGCGGCGGCTGGACCGGCGCCCTGCTCGAGCAGCCCGCGGCATGGAGCGTCCCGCTCGCGGTGCTCGTGATGGTCGGGGTCTCCCTGCTCACCGCCGACCGGGTGCCCCCGCACGCCCGGCGGTTCCTCGCCCGCCTGCACACCCCGGAGTCCGCCCGGCCCTGACGACTCGGCCCTGACGACTTGCGCAGGGCTGACCCGCCGGCCCGTGCCGCGGACACCGAAACCCGGCCGCAACACACCTCTGCCAGGCTGAGCCCCCGTGGACGTCCTGGACCGCTACTTCAAGATCACCGAGCGCGGATCGACCCTGGCGCGGGAGGTGCGCGGCGGGCTCGTCACCTTCTTCACGATGAGCTACATCATCGTGCTCAACCCGCTGATCCTCGGCTCGGCGCCCGACGCGACCGGGGCCTACCTCGGCGGCGGTGACGGGGTCGGCAACATTGCCGCGATCGCCGCCGGGACCGCCCTGGTCGCGGGGACCCTCACCATCCTGATGGGCGCGGTCGCCAACTACCCGCTCGCGCTCGCCGCCGGCCTGGGCCTCAACGCGTTCGTCGCGTTCGCGATCGCCTCGCAGATGACGTGGGCGGACGCGATGGGCCTGGTCGTGCTGGAGGGGCTGATCATCCTGGTGCTCGTGCTGACCGGGTTCCGGGAGGCCGTCTTCCACGCCGTGCCCCAGCAGCTGAAGGTCGCGATCTCCGTCGGCATCGGGCTGTTCATCGCGCTGATCGGCTTCGTCGACGCCGGCTTCGTGACCCGCGTGCCCGACGCCGCCAACACCACCGTGCCGGTCCAGCTCGGCGGCGGCGGCCAGCTCTCCGGGTGGCCGGTGCTGGTCTTCGCGGTCGGCCTCGTCCTGGTCGTCGCCCTGTGGGTGCTCAAGGTGAGGGGCTCGATCCTCATCGCGATCGTCGCCACGACGGTGCTGGCCATCGTCATCGAGGCCTCGCTCTCGCTGGGGCCCGCGGTGGAGGGTCCCGGCGGCTGGAGCCTGACCGTGCCGACGCTGCCGTCCTCGGTCGTCGACGTGCCGGACTTCTCCACCCTCGGCGAGTTCAACCTCCTCGGCTCGTTCCGCGAGCTGGGGGTGGTGGCGGTGCTGCTGCTGGTGTTCACGCTGCTGCTCGCGGACTTCTTCGACACCATGGGCACGATGACGGCCATCGGCGCCGAGGCCGGCCTGCTCGACGAGGACGGCGTCCCGCCCGGCACCCGCAAGATCCTCGTCGTCGACTCCCTCGCCGCCGCCGCCGGTGGCGCAGCCGGCGTCTCGTCCAACACCTCCTACATCGAGTCCGCCTCCGGCGTCGGCGAGGGCGCCCGCACCGGGCTCGCCTCGATCGTCACCGGCGTGCTGTTCCTGCTCGCGACGTTCCTCTCGCCCCTGGTGGCGATCATCCCGCTCGAGGCCGCCGTGCCCGCGCTCGTGCTCGTCGGCTTCCTGATGATGCAGCAGGTCAAGGGCATCGACTGGGACGACGTCGAGATCGCCATCCCGGCGTTCCTCACGATCGTGCTGATGCCGTTCACCTACTCCATCACCGTCGGCATCGGCGCCGGGTTCCTGGCCTGGGTCCTGATCAAGCTGGTGCGCGGCAAGGTCGCCGCCATCCACCCGCTGATGTGGGTGATCGCGATCCTCTTCGTCCTCTACTTCGCGATCGACCCGCTCACGCGCCTGCTCACCTGAGGCGCGGGTCGCGGGGGCCCGGTCAGCCCGCCGCGCGGGGCGGACCGGCGACGGCCGCGGCGAGGGCCTCGTAGCGCGCGCAGAGCAGGTCGACGAGCAGCGGGTGGACGCCGAGGACGTCGGCGACGAGCGCCGCGCCGGCGTCGAGGGACTCGCGGCGGGCGCGGTCGGCGAAGTAGCCCGGCGAGAGCAGGTACGGCGAGACGACGTCACCGTCGCGGACCACCTCGGCGGGCCGCGCGCCGCGCGCGGTGAGGGTCGCGACCACCACCTCGCCGCGCCACTCGGCGGCCAGCAGCTCCGCCGCGCGCTCCTGGTCGCGGGTGGCGAGCTCGTCGGAGGAGCCGGCGGCGACCAGCACCACCCGCGACCCCGGGGTGGCGCCCGCCTCGAGCAGGCGCGCCGCCTGCGCCCGCGCGACCTGGCGGTGCGGGCCGAACGGCCGGCCCAGGGTGAGCGGCCCGCCGGCGCGCTCCGCCATCTCGGGCAGGTCGGTGCGGATGTGGAAACCCGTGGACAGCAGCAGCGGCACGGCCACCGTCGGCTCGCGCGAGCCCGCCACCACCTCCGCGAACAGCGGGTCGCACAGCTCGACGTAGGAGCACACCGCCTCCACGCCCAGCCGCTGGGCGGCGTGAGCGGTGAGCTCGGCGGCGATGGCGTTGCCGGAGGACTTGCGGGTGCCGTGCGCGACGGTGACGAGCCTCATGGGTCCATCATCCGGGGTGCTCAACCGGGCGGGGCGTCCAGCGCCAGCCGGTATCCCCGCTTCACCACCGTCTGGACCGCCCGGGTGCCGATCGCCGCCCGCAGCCGCGCCACCGCCATCTCGACGGCGTGCTCGGAGCCCGCGGTCCCCGACGGCAGCGCCGCCAGCAGCTCGCGGCGCGACACGACGGTGCCGGGGTTGACCACCAGCGCCGCCAGCACGGCGTACGGCGCGGGCGAGAGGTTCACCGCCGCGCCGTCGAGCGCCACGGACTCGCCGTGCAGCAGCAGCGTGCGGCCGGCGACCGCCAGCGTCGTGCCGCTCGAGCGCGAGGGCAGCTCGGTCTCGAGCTGCTTGACCATCGCGGCCAGCCGCGAGCGCTCGGGCCAGATCGTCGGCACGCCCCACATCTCGAACGCCGCCGCCGTCACCGGGCCGACGCACGCCGCGAGCACGTCGGCGGTGAACGCGCTGATCACCTCGTCGCGGCGACCGACCGAGGTCGCGGCCTCCATCAGGGCGGCGACCGCGGGCGCCGAGGTGAAGGTGACCGCGTCGAGACGGCGCTCGGCGACCTCGTCGATCAGCCCGAACATCGGGCCGGGGTCCTCCGCCGAGGCCACCCGGTAGACGGTGACCGTCGTGACGTCGGCCCCCTGTCGGCGCAGCGCGTGGGCGGCCATCGACAGCGACTGCCCGTGCTCCTGCACCACGATCCGCGAGCCGGTGAGGTCGCGGCCACGCAGGTGCTCGAGCACGTCGTCGAAGGCCTCCGACTCCGGCGCCCACAGCTCGCGGAGCCCGCGACGCCGCAGCGCGCCGACGCTCTTGGGCCCGCGGGCGAGGATCTCCGCCCGCCCGAGGTGGGCCAGCAGGTCCTCGAGCAGGCCCCACGACTCGGCGGCGTCGAACCAGGTCCGCATCCCGATGCCGGTGGTGGCCAGGAACAGGTCCACCGGCGAGGCGAGCACGTCCTCGGTCGCGGCGCGCAGCTCGGCGTCGTCGACCCGGTTGGGGTCGCTCGACAGCGCGGGCGCCCAGTGGGTCGACGCCCCGCGGCGCTCGAGCATGGCGATCTGGTCCTCGACCTTGCGGGCCGCGGTCACCCCGATGCGGAAGCCGGCCAACGGCAAAGCGCTCACGCCCCCATCCTCCCGTGCCGCCTCGCCCGCCGGCGCAGCCGCCGGGTCGGGCACCGGGTCGGCCACCGGGTCAGCCACCGGGTCAGCCACCGGGACCGGGCTCCGGCGCGGCGACCTCGACCACCCCGTCGACCACGCGCACGGCGTACGACGCGACGCGGACCTCGGGGTCGTCGAGGCAGACCCCGGTCCGCAGGTCGAAGGGCTGCTTGAGCATCGGCGACGCCACGAACGGCACGTCGCCGCGCGTGCCGACGATGCCGCGCGCGAGCACCGAGGCGCGGCTGAAGGGATCGACGTTGTCGAGGGCGTACACGGCGTCGTCGTGGGTGCGGAACACCGCGACGGCCCGACCGCCGACGAGGGCGGTCACACCGCCCTCGACGTCGATGCGCGCCAGGGGGCAGACCGTCGTCCAGGTCGTCGTGGCCCCGGGGGCGGCGGTCATCGGGGGGCCCCGACGGCGATGGTCGCGCCGAGGTCGACGGGACCCTCGTGGAGCAGCGGCTCGGCCTGCCCGCGGGTCGAGGAGAAGCTGATGTTGGGATCCGGCACGTCGGGGGCGTTGACGAAGGAGGTGAACCGGGCCAGCTTGTCGGGGTCCTCCAGGGTCGCGGCCCACTCGTCGAAGTAGGTGTCGACGTGCTGGGCCATCGCCGCCTCCAGCGCCTCCCCGAGGCCGAGGGCGTCGTCGACGACCACCTCGCGCAGCCGGTCCAGGCCGCCGTCGAGGCTCTCCACCCACGGGGCGGTGCGCTGCAGGCGGTCGGCGGTGCGCACGTAGTACATGAGGAACCGGTCGAGGTAACGCACCAGCGTCGCGGTGTCGAGGTCCTGCGCCAGCAGCCGGGCGTGCACGGGGCTCGCGCCGCCGTTGCCGCCGACGTACAGGTTCCAGCCCTTCTCGGTCGCGATGACCCCGAAGTCCTTGCCGCGGGCCTCCGCGCACTCGCGGGCGCAGCCGGAGACCCCGCCCTTGATCTTGTGGGGCGAGCGCAGGCCCCGGTAGCGCTCCTCGAGCATGATCGCCAGGCTCGTGGAGTCCTGCACCCCGTAGCGGCACCAGGTCGAGCCGACGCAGGACTTCACGGTGCGCAGGGACTTGCCGTAGGCGTGGCCCGACTCGAAGCCCGCGTCGACCAGCCGCCGCCAGATCGCGGGAAGCTGCTCCATGCGGGCGCCGAGCAGGTCGATGCGCTGCCCGCCGGTGATCTTGGTGTAGAGCCCGAAGTCGCGGGCGACCTCACCGAGCACGATCAGCTTGTCCGGGGTGACCTCGCCGCCGGCGATGCGCGGCATCACCGAGTAGGTGCCGTTCTTCTGGATGTTGGCGAGGAACGCGTCGTTGGTGTCCTGCAGGACCCGGGCGCCGGCCTCCAGGACGTGGTGGTTGAGCTGGCTGGCGAGGATCGACGCCACGGTGGGCTTGCAGACGTCGCAGCCGCGGCCGGTGCCGTGGGCGGCGAGGACCGCCGCGAAGCTGGTGTGGCCGTGCACGGCGATCGCGTCGAAGAGCTCCTGGCGGGTCATCGCGAAGTGCTCGCACAGGCTGCGGTCGACGACGCGGCCCTGGGCGGCGAACCAGTCCTCGACGATCGTCTTGACCACGGGCTTGCAGGACCCGCAGGTGCTGCCCGCGCCGGTGCAGCGGGTGACGCAGCCCGCGGAGTCGCAGGGCCCGTCCTCCCGGGCGACGGCGGCGACGATCTCCCCCTTGGAGACGTCGTTGCAGGAGCAGACCTGCGCCTCGTCGGGCAGGCCCGCGCCGAGCTCGGTCCCGCCGCCGCGGCCGGCGGGCAGGATCAGGTCCTCGGGGTTGTCGGGCAGCGCGATCCCCGACGCGACCATCGGCCGCAGGACGCCGTACGCCGACGCGTCGCCGACGAGGATCCCGCCGAGCAGGGTGCGCCCGTCCTCGGAGACGACGAGCTTCTTGTAGACCCCGGTGACCGCGTCGGCGTAGACCAGCTCGAGGGCGCCCTCGGTGGACGCGAACGCGTCGCCGAACGAGGCCACGTCGACGCCCATGAGCTTGAGCTTGGTGGACATGTCGGCGCCGGTGAACGACCCCGACCCGCCGACGAGGACGTCGGCGACGACCTCGGCCATGGCGTAGCCGGGGGCGACGAGGCCATACATCCGCCCGGCGGGCGCGGCGCACTCGCCGATCGCCCACACGTGGGGATCGGAGGTGCGGCACTGCTCGTCGACCAGCACGCCGCCGCGCTCGGCGACCTCGAGGCCGGCGGCGCGGGCCAGGGCGTCGCGGGGCCGGATGCCCGCGGAGAACACGACGAGGTCCGCCGCCACCGGCTCGGCGTCGGCGAGCGCGAGGCCGGTGACCCGGCCGCGGTCCCCGAGCACCGCGGAGGTGCGGGCGCCGGTGTGGACGGTGAGGCCGAGCTGCTCGACGTGGCGGGTGAGCACGGCGCCGCCGGCGTCGTCGACCTGCACCGCCATCAGCCGCGGCGCCATCTCGACGACGTGGGTCTCGAGGCCGAGGCGGGCCAGCGCGTCGGCGGCCTCGAGCCCGAGCAGCCCGCCGCCGATCACGGCGCCGACCCGGGCGCCCTCGTGGGCGGCGGCGTCGCGGATCGCCTCGAGGTCCTCGATCGTGCGGTAGACGAAGCACCCGTCGAGGTCTCGGCCCTCGATGGGCGGCACGAACGGGGCGGCGCCCGTGGCCAGCACGAGCGCGTCGTAGTCGAGGTCGCCCTCGGCGAAGCCGACGGTGCGGGCCTCGGTGTCGATTGCGGTGACCTCGGTGCCCAGCAGCAGCCGCACCCGCGGGTCGTCGTAGCCGCCGGTGGGCAGCAGCGAGAGGGCGTCGGCGCCGACCTCGAAGAAGGTCGTCAGCCCCACCCGGTCGTACGCCGGGCGCGACTCGTCGCCGACGACCACGACGTCGTGGGTCTCGGTCACGCCGCGCTCGATCGCGGCCTGCACGAAACGGTGGCCGACCATGCCGTGGCCGACGACGACCAGCCGCTGACGACGCTCGGACGGGGGGTGGGCGCTCATCGGGTTCCTCCTGAGGGGGTGAGCGGGCGGGACGCGAGCAGGGCGCGGACGTCGTCCGCGCACCCGCCGCAGCCGGTGGTGGCGCGGGTGGTGGAGCGGACGTCCTCGAGGGAGCGGCAGGCGCGCACGGCGCCGGCGGTGACGCCGGCGCAGGTGCACACCTCGGCGTCGTCGCCGAGCACGCGGGGCGCAGCGGGCCGGTCCCCGGCGAGCAGGGCGGCGGGCTCGGCGGGTCCGAGCACGGTGCCGCGGTCGTAGTGGCCGGTGATGAGCCCGACGCGGGACAGGTCGCCCACGAGGGTGGCGGCGACGATGCGGCCGTCGCGGACCACCAGCCGGCGGTGTGAGCCGACGACGGGGTTGGTGACCTCCACGACGTCGCCGACCGCGGTCAGCGGGTCGCCGAGCACCGCCACGTCGAGGTCGGTCGCGCGCAGGCGGGCGACCGGGCGGTGCCCGTCGTAGGTGAGGTCGCCTCCGGCGAGGCGGTCGGCGAGGACCGCGGCCTGCTCCCAGGCCGGCGGCACGAAGCCGGTGGTCACGCCGTCGTGCTGGGCGCAGTCGCCGATCGCGTGGACGCGGGGGTCGGAGGTCGTGAGGCCCTCGTCGACGACGACCCCCCGGCGTACCTCCAGGCCGGCACGGCGGGCCAGCGCGGTGGCGGGGCGGCCACCCGCGGTCAGCACCACCAGGTCGGTGGCCAGCGCGGCGCCGTTGTCGAGGACCAGCGTGGTGCCGTCGGGCCCCTCCACCAGGCGGGTGGCACGGGCACCGGTGTAGACCTCGGTGCCGAGGCGACGCAGGTCGCGGGCCAGGATCGCGCCGGCCGGTGCCTCCACGTGGGAGCGCAGGAGGTGCTCACCGCCCTCCACGACCTCGACGGCCAGGCCGCGCACGGCCAGCGCCCGGGCGACCTGGAGCCCGAGCAGGCCCCCGCCGACCACGACGGCGCGGCGGGCGGTGGGCACGGCCGCGTCGAGGCGGCGGCAGTCGGCGACGCTGCGGAAGGGGTGGACGCGGGGGTGCAGGGTCCCGTCGGGCCGGACCAGGCCCCGTACGGGCGGCAGCGTGGGGATCGCACCGGTGGCCAGCACGAGCCGGTCGTAGGGCACCCGCGCGGTGTCGGCGAGGACGACCTCGCGGGCGTCGCGGTCGATCTCGACCACGCGGACGCCGGGGCGCAGGTCGATCCCGGCGTCGGCGTAGGACCCGCGGGGGCGCAGGTCGAGCAGCGAGGGGTCGCAGGCGCTCTCGAGCACCGCCGACAGCAGGATCCGGTTGTACGGCGGGGCGTCCTCGTCGCCGAGCAGCGTCACGGCCGTCCCGCGGGCCGCGAGGCCCTCGGCGAGACGGACCGCGGCCATCCCCGCGCCGACCACCACCACGCCGGGGTCCGTCGCCGGGCTCATGCGCGCACCGCCGCGGCGCAGACCTTGAACTCGGGCATCCGGCTGGCGGGGTCGAGCGCGTCGTTGGTGAGCCGGTTGGCGCCGACCCAGTGGAACGGCACGAACACGGTGTCGGGCCGGATCGTGGAGGTGACCCGGGCGGGGGCCTTCAGCTCGCCGCGGCGGGTGGTGACGACCACGGGCTCCCCGTCGTGGGCGCCCAGCCGGTCGGCGAGCATCGGGTGCAGCTCCACGAACGGCCCGGTGTCGGGCAGGTCGCGCACCCGGCGGGTCTGGGCGCCGGACTGGTACTGCGCGAGCACCCGCCCGGTGGTCAGGTGCACGGGGTAGGCGGCGTCGACCGGCTCGGCGGGACCGCGGTGCTCGACGACGACGAAGCGGGCGCGGCCGTCCGGGTGGGCGAACCGCTCACCGAACAGGCGCGGGGTGCCGGGGTGCCCGGCGTCCGGGCAGGGCCAGAACAGGCCGCCGTCGGAAGCCGCGATCCGCTCGTGGCTGAGCCCGGCGTAGTCGGCGCGGCCGCCGGCCGAGGCGCGGCCCAGCTCGGCGAAGACGACCGCGGGGTCGGTCGACCACTCCCCCGGGGCGTCGAGCCGCTGCGCCAGGCCGGCCATCACCTCGAGGTCGCTGCGCACGCCGTCGGGCGGGGCGACGGCCCGCTGCCGCAGGAGGACCCGACCCTCCAGGTTGGTCATCGTCCCGGCCTCCTCGGCCCACTGCGTGACGGGCAGGACCACGTCGGCGAGCGCGGCGGTCTCGCTCATCACGAGGTCGCAGACCACGAGCAGGTCGAGGCTCTCCAGCCGCTCGGCGACGTGGGTCGCGTGGGGAGCGGAGACCACGACGTTGGAGCCGTGGACGAGCAGGGCTCGCGGGCCGCCGTCGGTGCCCAGTGCCTCGAGCAGCTCGTAGGCCGAGCGGCCCGGGCCGGGCAGGCTCCGGGGCGCGACGCCCCACACGGCGGCGACGTGGGCGCGGGCGGCGGGGTCGTCGATCATCCGGTAGCCGGGCAGCTGGTCGGCCTTCTGGCCGTGCTCCCGACCGCCCTGGCCGTTGCCCTGGCCGGTCAGGCAGCCGTAGCCGGAGTGGGGCCGGCCCGGCAGGCCCAGCGCGAGGGCGACGTCGATCCACGCCAGCACGGTCGCCGTGCCCTGGGCGTGCTGCTCGGCCCCGCGGGCCGTGAGCACGACCGCCGAGCCACGACCCGCCGAGCAGCCGGCGAGCAGGTCGGCGAGGGCGCGGACCTCGTCCGCGGCGACGCCGGTGACCCGCTCGACCCGCTCGGGCCACCAGCCGCTGGCCGCGGCGCGCGCCTGCTCCCAGCCCGTCGTCCGCGCCGCGACGTAGGCCGTGTCGACCGCGCCGCGGGCGTCGATCTCGTGCAGGACCCCGAGCGCGAGCGCGAGGTCGGTGCCCGGCACCGGCTGCAGGTGCACGTCGGCGCGCTCCGCGGTCGCCGTGCGGCGGGGGTCGACGACCACGACGGTCCCGCCGTTCGCGCGGCAGCGGTCGAGGTGACGGGCGGCGGGGGGCATGGTCTCGGCGAGGTTGGAGCCGACCAGGACCAGCACGTCGGCCCGCTCGACGTCGGCGAGCGGGAAGGGCAGGCCGCGGTCGATCCCGAACGCGGTGTTGGACGCCGAGGCCGCCGACGACATGCACCACCGGCCGTTGTAGTCGACCTGGCTGGTGCCGAGCGCCACCCGCGCGAACCGACCCAGCTGGTAGGCCTTCTCGTTGGTCAGCCCGCCCCCGCCGAAGACGGCGACCCCGTCGGGGCCGTGGGCGGCCTGCACGGCGCGGACGCCGTCGGCGACGCGGTCGAGCGCCTCGTCCCACGACACGGCCCGCAGCTCGCCGGAGGCGCGGTCGCGCAGCAGGGGCGTGGTCAGCCGCTCGCGGTGGCCGCGCAGCCCCGCGGCGGTCCAGCCCTTGCGGCACAGCCCGCCCTCGCTGACGGGGTGGCCCTCCCACGGGGTCACCTCGAGGGTGCGCCCGCCGCGACCGGGCGTGAGGACCATCCCGCACTGCAGGGAGCAGTAGGGGCAGTGCGTCGTGGTGCCGCTCATCAGATCCCGGCGTGCGCGAGGCTGTCGGGCCGCGTGCGGCGCAGGTAGACGGCGTAGGTGACGACGGCGCAGAGGACGTAGAAGGCGGTGAACGTGGTGAAGGCGACGATCGTCGCCGACCGGGGGTCGGCCACCCAGGGCGAGGAGAACGCGATCGGGATCAGGAAGCCGCCGATGGCGCCGACCGCCCCGATGACGCCGATCGCCGCGGAGGCCTCCGTGGTGCCACGGGCCAGGGCGGCGTACCGCTCGGGGGTGCCCTCGGCGGTCGCGCGCTCCGCCCGGGTGCGCCAGATGGCGGGGATCATCTTGTAGGTCGAGCCGTTGCCGATGCCGGTGCAGGCGAAGACGACGGCGAAGCAGACGAGGAACGGCGCGAACCAGGACTGGTTGTCGGTCGCGATCGCGGGGTCCGCGGTCGGGTTCGGCGTGAGCTGGAGCAGCGTCGCGAGCACGGCGAGGGTGAAGACGATCATCCCGGCGAAGGCGGCCAGGGTGACCCGTGCCCCGCCGTACCGGTCGGCCAGCCAGCCCCCGAGCGGCCGCGTCGCGGAGCCGATGAGGGCCCCGAGGAACGCGAAGTAGGCGAAGTAGATGCCGGTCCCGAGCGGGGCGGGCTCGGGCACCCAGAAGTTGAGGCGGATCAGCAACGGCATCGCGGCGGAGTAGCCGATGAACGAGCCGAACGTGCCGATGTAGAGGAACGCCATGATCCAGGTGTGGCGCTCGCGGAGCACGACGAGCTGCTCGCGCGGCTTCGAGACGGCCGTGCCGAGGTTGTCCATGAAGAACCACGCGGCGGCGGTCGCGACGAGGGCGAGGCCGGCGTACACGTAGCCGGCACGCTCGAGGCTGATGCCCGACGAGCTCGCCTGGACCAGCCCGAAGATGCCGGCCCCGCCGACGATGACGGGCAGGAAGAACTGGATCAGCGCGACCCCGAGGTTGCCGCCGGCGGCGTTCAGGCCGAGCGCGGCGCCCTTCTTGGCGGCCGGGTAGAAGAAGTTGATGTTGGCCATCGAGCTGGCGAAGTTGCCCCCACCGAAGCCGGCGGTGGCCGCGATCAGGCAGAACGCCCAGAACGGCGTGTCCGGGTCCTGCACCGCGACGGCGAACAGCAGCGTCGGGATCAGCAGCAGCGCCGCGGAGATCGCCGTCCAGTTGCGTCCGCCGAACGCCGGCACCGCGAGCGTGTAGGGGATCCGCAGCAGCGAGCCGACCAGGTTGGGCAGGGCGACCAGCACGAACAGCTGCTGGGCGCTGAAGTCGAAGCCCATCGAGACCAGGAACGCCGAGCTGACGCTCCAGATCAGCCAGACCGAGAAGCCGAGGTGCTCCGCGAAGACCGACCAGGCCAGGTTGCGCCGGGCGACCTGCTTGCCCCCGGACTCCCAGAACTCCGGGTCCTCGGGGCGCCAGTCGTCGATCCAGCGGCCGGTACGGCGTCCGCCCGCGGCGGACTGCGCGGCTCTCGGGTCGTCGATCAGGGTCATGCGGGCTCCTCGGCTCGGGGTCGTCCCGATCCTCCGCAGCCCGTGTGTCGCGCGTGTTGCGTCGCGCGTGAGCCCGGCGTCAACTTCCCCTCACGGCCTCACGCCCCGCACGACCTCACAACCCGACGACCGCCGGTCGAGCCGCTCCGAGCCCCGGAGGCGGTCGAGCAGGACCCAGACCCAGAGCTGGTCGAGCAGGACCCAGACCCAGAGGTGGTCGAGCAGGTCCGAGCCGCTAGGCGAGGACCGCCCGTCGAGACCACCCCGACAAACCCTCACCGAGGTCTCGACCGACGCTCACTCGCTGGCGCTCCCTCGCTGCTCGACCACCCACGACCGGTGGTCGAGCACGACCCAGACCCAAAGGTGGTCGAGCAGGACCCAGACCCAAAGGTGGTCGAGCAGGACCCAGACCCAGAGGTGGTCGAGCAGGTCCGAGCCGCTAGGCGAGGACCGCCCGTCGAGACCACCCCGACAAACCCTCACCGAGGTCTCGACCGACGCTCACTCGCTGGCGCTCGCTCGCTGCTCGACCACCCACGACCGGCGGTCAAGCAGGACCCAGACCCAGAGGTGCTCGAGCAGGTCCGAGACCCAGAGGTGGTCGAGCAGGACCCAGACCCAGAGGTGGTCGAGCAGGACCCAGACCCAGAGGTGGTCGAGCAGGTCCGAGCCGCTAGGCGAGGAGCGCCCGTCGAGACCACCCCGACAACCCCCACCGAGGTCTCGACCGACGCTCACTCGCCGGCGCTCGCCCGCTGCTCGACCACCCACGACCGGCGGTCGAGCAGCACCCAGACCCAGAGGTGGTCGAGCAGGTCCGAGCCGCTAGGCGAGGACCGCCCGTCGAGACCACCCCGACAAACCCTCACCGAGGTCTCGACCGACGCTCACTCGCTGGCGCTCGCTCGCTGCTCGACCACCCACGACCGTCGGGCGTCCGCCGTCAGTCCTCGTGCGGCCCGTCGCCGGCCGCTGCCCGTCGTCGGACGTGCGCGTGGGACTCGGCCAGCGCGGGCAGGCCGGCGTAGTCCCGCCGGATCAGCGCCTCCCGCTTGGCCCGGCTCCAGCCCTGGACCTGCTTCTCGCGAGCGAACGCGTCGTCGATCCGCGGGAACTCCTCGTGCCACACGAGGACGACGGGCCGTCGGTGTCGCGTGTAGACGGCACCCGTGCCGCTGTCGTGCTGGTGGAGCCTGGCCTCGAGATCGGTCGTGGAGCCCACGTAGTAGCTCCCGTCCGAGCACCTGACCATGTAGGCGAATCCCCTGCGGCTCACGGCGTCATCCTCCGAGGTCGCAGACCCGCGCACCAGGGGCTCCTCTGAGGCTGTGGACGACGCGTCGCGCGGGAGGTCGGAGGTCTCGACGGGCGCTCCCTCGCTGGCGCTCGCTCGCTGCTCGACCACCGACGGCCGGTGGTCGAGCAGGTCCGAGCCGCTGGGCGAGGACCGCCCGTCGAGACCACCCCGACAATCGCCCACCGAGGTCTCGACCGACGCTCACTCGCTGGCGCTCACTCGCTGGCGCTCGCTCCCTGCTCGACCACCGAAGACACGCGCACCGCCCGTCGAGACCACCCCGACAGCCCCCACCGAGGTCTCCACCGACGCTCACTCGCTGGCGCTCGCTCGCTGCTCGACCACCGAGGGCACGCGCACCGCCCGTCGAGACCACCGCTCCTCGCTGTCGGAGCACCCGACCGCGGGGCGGTCGGGACCGCTCGTCGCACGACTGCGACCGCTCGGCGCGTGGGCGGGCGTGATGCGTGCCACGTGACGGCGGTCACTCCTACGGTTCGAGCGCGAACGTCACCCAGCCCTGCCGAGGAGGCACGCCGATGGCGCACACCGAGAAGGACCCCGACGCGGGTCACTACCGCGCGGACTCCGCGCCCATCTACAAGGAGCTCCACGAGACACCGGAGTTCGCCGAGCTCCGCAAGCGCTACCGCGGCTGGGCGATCCCGGCCACCGTCGGGTTCCTCGTCTGGTACCTGCTCTACGTCGCCCTCTCCAACTGGGGCGGGGGCTTCATGGACATCAAGGTCGTCGGCAACATCAACGTCGCCCTGGTCCTGGGTCTGCTGCAGTTCCTGACGACCTTCGGGATCGCGTTCCTCTACGCGAAGCACTCGTCGAAGGCGCTCGACCCGATCGCCAGCAAGCTCAACGACCGCTACTACTCGGAGGCCGGGCAGTGAACCAGCAGCTCCTCACCACCGCCCTGTTCGTCGGGGTCGTCCTCCTGACGGTCGGCATCACGTTCGTGGCGAGCCGGCAGACCAAGACCGCCGCCGACTTCTACTCCGGCGGCCGCGGCTTCTCCGGCTTCCAGAACGGCCTGGCGATCGGCGGCGACTACATGTCCGCCGCCTCCTTCCTCGGCATCTCCGGAGCCATCGCGCTCTACGGCTACGACGGGTTCCTCTACTCCATCGGCTTCCTCGTGGCGTGGCTCGTCGCGCTGCTGCTGGTCGCCGAGATGCTGCGCAACGCCGGCCGCTACACGATGGCCGACCAGCTCGCCTTCCGGATGCGCCAGCGCCCGGTCCGCACCGCCGCCAGCGTCTCGACCGTCGTCGTGTCGATCTTCTACCTGCTCGCGCAGATGGTCGGCGCGGGCGTGCTGGTCGCGCTGCTCCTCGGTGTCGACAGCGGGGCGGTGAAGAACCTCGTCATCGTCGGGGTCGGCGCGCTGATGATCTTCTACGTCACGGTCGGCGGCATGAAGGGCACGACGTACGTGCAGATCGTCAAGGCCGTGCTGCTGATGGCGGGCTCGGCGCTGATCGTGTTCCTCGTGCTGCTGCGCTACAACTTCAACCTCTCGGCGCTGCTCGGCGACGCCGCGGAGAAGTCCGGCGCGGGCGACGCGTTCCTCGAGCCCGGCCTGCAGTACGGCGCGACGCTGACCTCGCAGATCGACTTCCTCTCGCTCGGCATCGCCCTGGTGCTCGGCACCGCCGGCCTGCCGCACATCCTGATCCGCTTCTACACCGTCCCCACCGCCAAGGACGCCCGCAAGTCGGTGCTGTGGGCGATCGGCCTGATCGGCGCCTTCTACCTGATGACCCTGGTCCTCGGCTTCGGCGCCGCGGCCCTGATCGACACCGACGCGGCCGGCGCGACCGGCAACCTGGCCTCGCCGCTGCTGGCCGAGGAGGTCGGCGGCGGGCCCGGCTCGCTGGGCGGCGCGATCCTGCTGGCGCTGATCTCGGCGGTGGCCTTCGCGACCATCCTCGCGGTGGTCGCCGGCCTGACGCTGGCGTCGTCGTCATCGGTGGCCCACGACCTCTA
Organism: Nocardioides lentus; assembly: GCF_039529515.1. Classification (NCBI taxonomy): domain Bacteria; kingdom Bacillati; phylum Actinomycetota; class Actinomycetes; order Propionibacteriales; family Nocardioidaceae; genus Nocardioides; species Nocardioides lentus. The sequence goes on along the minus strand of NZ_BAAAMY010000004.1, from coordinate 39,315 downwards.
CAAGGGCGTGTTCAAGAAGGACCAGCCCGTCACCGAGAAGGACGAGGTGCGGGTCGCCAAGCTGGCCGCCGTCGCCATCGGCGCGGTCGCGATCGTGCTGGCCATCCCGGCCCAGCAGCTCAACATCGCGTTCCTCGTGGCCCTGGCCTTCGCGGTCGCCGCGTCGGCCAACCTGCCGGCGATCCTGTTCAACATGTTCTGGAAGCGCTTCAACACCCGCGGCGCCTGCTGGAGCATCTACGGCGGCCTGATCGCCTGCGTCGGTCTCGTGATCTTCTCGCCCGTGATGTCGGGGGCGGAGACCTCGCTGTTCCCGAACGCCGACTTCGCGTGGTTCCCGCTCAACAACCCGGGCATCGTGTCGATCCCGCTGGGCTTCCTGCTCGGTATCGTCGGCACCCTGTCCGCCCGGGAGCCCTCCTCCGAGCGGCTCTACCCCGAGCTCGAGGTCCGCGCCCTGACCGGCGCGGGCGCGGAGGGCGCCGCCCAGCACTGACCGCTCGACCAGCAGGACCAGCACCACCGGACACGCGGGCGGCGGGAACCCTCTCGACGGAGGGTCCCCGCCGTCCGCGCGTCCCCCTAGGCTCGGCGGTGTGTGACCGCCGGCACGTCACAGGCACGAGCCCCGGAACGACGAGGAGAACCGTGAGCAACGAAGAGTCGGGCACGTCCGAGCAGACCCTGTCCAACCTGCTGAAGGAGGACCGGCGGTTCGACCCGCCGGCCGATCTCGCCGCCGAGGCCAACCTGACGGAGGAGGCCTACGCGCGCGCCGCCGCCGACCGCGAGGGCTTCTGGGCCGAGCAGGCCGACCGGCTGAGCTGGGAGACCCGCTGGGACCGCGTCCTGGACTGGGACGACCCACCGTTCGCGAAGTGGTTCGTCGGTGGCCGGCTCAACGCGGCCTACAACTGCGTGGACCGCCACGTCGACGAGGGCCGCGGCGACCAGGTCGCGATCCACTGGGTCGGCGAGCCAGTCGACGACGAGCGCACCCTCACCTACGCCCAGCTCAAGGACGAGGTCAGCCAGGCCGCCAACGCCCTGGCCGAGCTCGGCGTCGGCACCGGCGACCGCGTCGCGATCTACATGCCGATGATCCCCGAGACGGTCGTGGCCATGCTGGCCTGCGCCCGCCTCGGCGCCCCCCACACCGTGGTGTTCGGCGGCTTCTCGGCCGACGCCCTGGCCTCCCGCGTCGACGACTGCGGCGCCGAGGTCGTCATCACCTCCGACGGCGGCTACCGCCGCGGGGCGGCGTCCTCGCTGAAGCCCGCGGTCGACGAGGCCCGGACCAAGACCGACAAGATCCGCAAGGTCCTCGTCGTGCAGCGCACCGGCCAGGACGTCACCTGGGACGACGACGTCGACGTGTGGTGGCACGACGCCGTCGGCTCGGCGTCCACCGAGCACACCCCCGAGGCGTTCGACTCCGAGCACCCGCTGTTCGTCATGTACACCTCGGGGACGACGGGCAAGCCGAAGGGCATCCTGCACACCACCGGCGGCTACCTGACCGGCGCGGCGTTCACGCACTGGGCGATCTTCGACCTGAAGCCGGAGACGGACGTCTACTGGTGCTCGGCCGACGTCGGCTGGATCACCGGCCACTCCTACCTCGTCTACGGCCCGCTCGCCAACGGGGTCACGCAGGTCATGTACGAGGGCACCCCCGACCACCCCGCGAAGGGGCGCTGGTGGGACATCATCGAGAAGTACAAGGTCTCGATCTTCTACACCGCCCCGACCGCGATCCGCTCGTTCATGAAGCAGGGCCGCGAGATCCCCGACTCGCGCGACCTGTCCTCGCTGCGTGTCCTCGGGTCGGTCGGCGAGCCGATCAACCCGGAGGCCTACGTCTGGTACCGCGAGGTCATCGGCGGCGGCCGCACGCCGGTCGTCGACACCTGGTGGCAGACCGAGACCGGGATGATCCTGATCAGCCCGTTGCCCGGCGTCACCCGGGGCAAGCCGGGCTCGGCCATGATCGCGATCCCCGGGGTCGAGGCCGACGTGGTCGACGACGAGGGCACCTCGGTGCCGGACGGCTCGGGCGGCTACCTCGTGCTGAAGGAGCCGTGGCCGGCGATGCTGCGGACCATCTGGGGCGACGACCAGCGGTTCAAGGACACCTACTGGTCGCGCTTCAAGAAGCAGGGCTTCTACTTCGCCGGCGACGGCGCCAAGAAGGACGACGACGGCGACGTCTGGGTGCTCGGTCGCGTCGACGACGTGATGAACGTGTCGGGCCACCGCCTGTCGACCACCGAGATCGAGTCCGCGCTGGTCTCGCACCCGAAGGTCGCCGAGGCGGCCGTCGTGGGCGCGACCGACGAGGACACCGGCCAGGCCGTGTGCGCGTTCGTGATCCTGCGCGACGAGGCGGGCGACGGCGGCGAGGACATCGTCGAGGAGCTCCGCAACCACGTGCGCCAGCAGATCGGCGCCATCGCGAAGCCGCGCCAGATCATGGTCGTGCCGGAGCTGCCGAAGACCCGCTCGGGCAAGATCATGCGCCGCCTGCTCCGCGACGTCGCGGAGAACCGCGAGGTCGGCGACGTCACCACGCTCGCCGACTCCACCGTCATGGACCTCATCCAGCAGGGCTCCTCCGGGGCCAAGGACGAGGGCTGAGCCGACACCGGCCCGCACCACGACGCACGACGGCCCGCCGCCCCGTGAGGGGTGGCGGGCCGTCGCGCGTGGACGCCGCGGAGGGTGCGTCAGCGCGTGAGCACCCGGGCGCCGAGCGCGCCGGCCTTGCCGATGCGCGTGAACAGGCTGGTGCTGCCGCCGCCGCCGGCGTGGATGCCGCGGGCGGTGTTGCCGAGGAACCACGGACCGCCGGAGTCGCCGGGCGCCGAGATGTAGCGGTTGGTCGCGTCGAGGCCGCAGGTCTTCTGGCCCGACAGGCTCACGCACCGGTTGGTGGCGCGGACCTTGGCGCAGGAGTAGCCGCTGGTGCGGCCCCAGTGGCACACGACCGATCCCCGGGGCGCGTTGGCGGCCTTGCGGACCACGCGGGTGGTCGAGCGCGAGTTGCGGAACTTCACCCCGGTCTGGTGACCGTTCTCCACCCGGGTGCGGTGCCACTGCAGGTCGAAGCGCTTCTTGGTGGTCTGCACCGCCGTGTTGGCGATCAGGCCGCGGCGCTTGCCGTAGGTCATCTTGTTGGGGCAGTGGCGGGCGGTGAGCACCCCGCGCTTGCCCTTGCGGACCGCCGTGAAGCCGGCGGTGCACGCGGCGCCACCCTGGAAGTTCAGGTTGCCGCCGCCCTGGATGGTGGCCTCCTGCAGCAGGTCGACGTCGACCTCGCGGGTGGCGACCGGCAGCGGCAGCGCGCCGTCGGCGGGCGCGACGGCCTCGGCCACGGCGCCCTCGACGGTCGAGTCGACGCGCGCGGCCGGCGCGGAGTCGGCCGGGGTGTAGCTGAGGACCATGCGCCGGCTCACGTCGTCGTACGACGCCTCGGCGGACTCGACGAGGCCGGGGGCCGCGTCGACGGAGTCGATCAGGTCCTCGGCGAGGGCCTCGAGCTCGGCGGAGGACGCGGGAGCGCCGTACTCGACCCGGACGTCCATCCCGAGCCGCTCGATGCGGGCCATCTCCGCCGCGCCGGGCCGGCGGGTGGTCTGGACCCACTTCCCGTCCTCGTCCAGGCCGGAGGTCGTGTAGAGGTCGGGGCGGCGGGCCTCGAAGCCCTGCGCGTAGGCCGCGAACTCGTCGACGCCGCGGTGGGCGGCGACCAGCGCGTCGTAGTCCTCCCCCGACTGCGCGGCGTAGCGCCGCAGGTCGCGCATCGCCGCCGGGCTGAGACCGGCCGACTCCCGGGCGGGTCCCGCCGTGACGACGACCTCCCCGGACGCCGGCGCCCTGCGCACCAGCACCTCGGCACCGCGAGCGGCGGCACCACCCGCGGCGCCGTCCGCGCGGTCGCCGTCGGCGGCACCGGCCGGCGCCGTGATGGCCGCGGCCAGCGAGCCCGCCAGGAGCAGCGTGGCGCCCGCGGCGGTCAGCCGTCGGACGCGGGTCGAGTGGGACTTCCCCATTGATTCTCCCGGATGGTGGGTGTCGGTCGGACTCGAGCGGTGCCCGGAGGCCAGGCCAGTGTCACAGGTGGGGGCCCGGCTGTCTCGCGTGACCTAGAGTTGCGCGTGGTGCGCCGGGAAGTCTGGTCGGCAGGACACTGACGACCCCTCGTGACGAAGGACCTCCATGACCGACCAGCCCGGACCCCCGCACTCACCCGGACGCGCCCGGCTGCTCAGCCGCGGCTCGTGGCTGGAGGACTCCCGGATCGCCGGCGTGCTGCGGGCCGAGACCACCGGCGGCCTGCTGCTGATCGTCGGCGCGCTCGTGGCGATCGTCTGGGCCAACACCCCCTGGGGCGGGTTGTACGAGGCCGTGCGCGACTACGAGATCGGTCCCGCGTCGCTCCACCTCGACCTGTCCATCGGCACCTGGGCCGCCGACGGGCTCCTCGCCATCTTCTTCTTCGTGGTCGGACTGGAGCTCAAGCGCGAGTTCGTCGCCGGCGACCTGCGCGACCCCCGCCGGGCCGCGCTGCCGATGGCCGCCGCGGTCGGCGGCATGGCCGTGCCCGCCCTGGTCTTCGTCGCGTGGAACCTCGGCGCGGACGGCGACCTGCGGGGGTGGGCCATCCCGACCGCGACCGACATCGCGTTCGCCGTCGCGATCCTGGCCGTCATCAGCACGCACCTGCCCGCGGGCCTGCGCACCTTCCTGCTGACGCTCGCCGTCGTCGACGACCTGCTCGCCATCACGATCATCGCGCTCTTCTACACGTCCGAGCTCAAGCCGCTGTTCCTGCTGGCCGCCCTGGTGCCGATCGCGGTGTTCGCGCTCCTGGTGCAGAGGCGCATCCACCGGGGCTGGCTGCTGGTGCCGCTCGCGGTCGTGGCCTGGGTCCTGGTGCACGAGTCCGGCGTCCACGCCACCGTGGCCGGCGTGCTGCTCGGGTTCACCGTGCCGGTGCTGCGCCGCGACGGCGCGGACGGCCCCGGCCTCGCCGAGCACCTGGAGCACCTGGTGCGGCCCGTCTCGGCGGGCATCGCGGTGCCGGTCTTCGCGTTCTTCGCCGCCGGCGTCGACGTCGGCGGCCTGTCCGGGCTCGTGGAGTCGCTGAGCGACCCCGTGGCCCTCGGCATCCTCACCGGCCTCGTGGTCGGCAAGACCGTCGGGATCACCGGCGCGACCTGGCTGCTGTCGCGGTTCACCCGCGCCGAGCTCGACGACGACCTGGCCTGGGTCGACGTCCTGGGGCTCTCGATGCTGGCCGGTATCGGCTTCACCGTGTCGCTGCTGATCGGGGAGCTCGCCTTCGGGCAGGGCAGCGTGCGCGACGAGCACGTGAAGGTCGGGGTGCTGCTCGGCTCCCTCACCGCCACGGTCCTGGCGAGCGTGGTCCTGCGCAGCCGCAACCGGGTCTACCGCCGCATCGAGGAGCGCGAGACCCTCGACGCCGACGCGGACGGCGTCCCCGACGTCTACCAGCGCCGCGGGGACGACCACGCCTGACGGTAGGGTCGCCGCACACGGCCGTGCACCCGACCCGCGCGACCGGCCCGCACGCAGACACGGACAGACACGGACGAGGACGCACATGGCAACCGCACCGGGACCCGACACCGAGCCCACGATCGGACGCCTCGTCGCCGACGTCAGCCGCGACGTCTCCACGCTGGTCTCGAAGGAGATCCAGCTGGCGAAGTCCGAGCTGAAGGTCAGCGTCACCAACGGCGCCGTCGGTGTCGGCTTCTTCGGCGCCGCCGCCTTCCTCGGCGTCCTCGCCGTGATCATGCTGTCGGTCGCGATCGCCTACTTCATCCACTGGAACGGCGACGGGCTCGACCTGCACTGGGCGTTCCTCATCGTCTTCGGCTTCTGGCTGCTGCTGGCGGCCGTCCTCGCCCTGCTGGGCGTGCGCAAGGTCAAGAAGGTCCGCGGCCCGCAGCGCGCGATCAAGCAGGCCCAGGAGACCAAGAAGGCGCTCACCAGCCGCTGAGGCGGCCGGTCACCGGGCCCCGGAGCGACCGGCGGCTCAGCCGGTGCAGGTGCCGGTGTCGACCGCGGTCTCGCGGGCGACGCCGCTCGCGGCGGACTCGCCGAGCTGCGAGGCCGTCAGGGCGTAGCCGGTGTCGGCGTCGCTGACCGACGCGGCGAAGACCATCCCCAGCACGTTGCCCGTCGACGACACCACGGGCCCACCGGAGTTGCCCGGACGCACCAGCCCGCGCAGCGAGAACACCTCGCGGATCACGGTGCCCTCGCCGTAGATGTCGGGCGAGCGCAGGCGCTGCTCGGCGCGGATGCGGCCGGGCTGCACGTCGTAGGGGCCGTCCTCGGGGTAGCCGAGGATCGCCACCCCCTGCGCGCGGCGGCCCTCCTGGCTGAAGGCCAGCGGCGGACGGCCCTGGTCGTCGAGGGCGAGGACGGCGATGTCGAGGTCCGCGTCGTAGACGACGACCTCGGCGGCGACCGTCGTGTCGCCGATCTCCACCTCGGGGTCGTCCACGCCCGCGACGACGTGGGCGTTGGTCATCAGCCGGTCGTCGCTGTAGAGGAAGCCCGAGCCCTCGACCCCGCGGCCGCAGTCGTTCTGCCCGCGGATCTTGAGGACGCTGGCGGCGGCGTCCCCGACGTCGGGGTCGGTCAGCAGACGCTGAGGCCCGGGGCCGACCTGGCGGATCTCCTCGTCGGCGAACGGCTCGAGGTAGCGCGGGAAGAACGTCGTGCCGACGACGTCGTTGAACTCCCCCAGCGCGCGGCCCGCCGAGGCCGGGAGGACCTCGTCGACCGTCGACAGGATGGTCGAGTCGCGCACGAGCGGGGTCACGGCGCCGATCCGGCTGCCGGAGACCGCCACCCCCAGCGCCCACGCCACGACGAGCACCGCGGCCGCGGACAGCGCGGCGCCGCCGACCGCGTCGAGCGCCCGGGCGGGCTGCCAGGTCACTTGGTCGCGGAGCCGGGCGCCGGCGTACTGCAGGAGCGCCTGGCCCAGCGTCGCGCCGACGATCACGATGAACAGCGCGCCGAGCGAGACCCACAGCGAGGGGTCAGCGTCGCCCAGCACCACGGGCGCGAGCACGATGCCGGAGAACCCGCCGAGCAGCAGGCCGACGGTGGCGAAGGCGCCGGTGATGAAGCCCTGCCAGTAGCCCGACAGGGCGTAGGCGCCCAGCAGGACGACCAGGAGCCAGTCCAGGAGGTTCACCGCGCGCCCTCCCGCGTGAGGCCGTGGGCCTCCGGGGGGTCCTCCGGCCGGTCACCGGTCGGCTCGGTCGGCGGGGTGCCGCCGGGCCGGTCGGCGACCATGTGCTCGGGCACGTCCTCGACGACCGAGGCGTCCCAGGGCCGGGTCCAGCCGACGTGGTCGAACAGCCGGGACAGGATCCCGCCGGTGAACCCCCAGAGCACGACGTCGCGGTCGGGACCGATCCGGAACCCCGGCCCGGTGAAGCCGCTGGGGTGGCGCACCGTGAACCGGTGGGCCGGGTCGAGCAGGCCCGCGAGGGGCTCGCGGTGGACCGCGTGGACCTCCTCGGGGCTCTCGACCCCGACCGGGGTCGCGCCGTGGCCGTAGGCCAGCACCGGCGTCACCGCCGCGTTGCTCGGCGGCATCCACAGCTCGGGCAGCCGCCCGAAGGTCTCGACGTCCGCGGCGCGGAGCCCGATCTCCTCCCACGCCTCGCGCAGCGCGGCCTCCTCGACGCTCTCCCCGGCCTCGAGCGCCCCGCCGGCGAAGGAGACCTGGCCCGGGTGGGAGCGCATGTGGTGGGCCCGCTCGGTGAGGACCACCTCGGGCCCCTCGGCGCCGTCGGCGAACAGCACCAGCACCGCGCACGGTCGGGCGTCGGCGTCGGGGGGCACCTCGAAGCGGGTCAGGTCGGCCACCGTCATCGACCGCGCACCCACCTCGACGGGGCGCAACCAGTCGGGGATCACGCCCCGATCCTCACAGATCGACTCCGAGGTGCTCGGAGGCGAGGTCCGCCAGCTGCTCGGGCGAGTCGATGATGACGAACTCGCGGTGGGTCACCACGCCGTCGGCGTCCACGAACGCCAGGAACGGGATCCCCGCCAGCCGCGGGAAGGGCTCGGCGCCGTCGATGGCCGCGCTGGGGTCGGCGACCTGGGGGTACGTCGCCCCGGTCTCCTCGATGAGGTCCATCGCCTCGTCGGTCTGCACGTCCTGGAAGTCGATGCCGAGCAGGGCGACCTCGTCGCCGTACCGCTCGTGGAACGCCTGCAGCTGCGGCATCTCCTCGCGGCACGGGCCGCACCACGCGGCCCAGACGCTGATCACCATGGGCCCGCGCAGCCCCGACAGGTCGACCGAGCCACCACCGCCGAAGCAGGGCAGGGTCACGTCCGGCAGCCCGCCCGGCACCGCCGTGGCGTCGGGGGCGACCTCCGGGCAGTCCTCTACGCCCGCGGCCTCGGTCGCCCGCCGCAGCGCCGGGGTGTCGACGTCCACGTCGGCCGGCCCGAGCGCGGGCACCTCGAAGCGGGAGCCACCCCCGTCGTCGCCGGTGCAGCCCGCGAGCACCAGGCAGGTGGCGGCGAGGCCCGCGAGGGCCGCCGCCCGCCGCGAGCGGGTCGCCGGGCGCCGCGTCACGCCGGCCCCTGGGTCTTCACGAGCTTCTCCGCGGCCTGCGCGTCGGTCGGCCCCTCGCCGTACGACGGGCACCAGCGCGCGACCGGGCAGGCCCCGCAGGCCGGCTTCTTGGCGTGGCAGCGACGCCGGCCGTGCCAGATCAGGTGGTGCGACAGCATCGTCCAGTCGCGCTTCGCGAAGAGGGCGCCGATCTCGTGCTCGACCTTGACCGGGTCGGTCTCGGTGGTCCAGCCGAGACGACGCACGAGACGACCGAGGTGGGTGTCGACGGTGATGCCCGGGACGTCGAAGGCGTTGCCGAGCACGACGTTGGCGGTCTTGCGGCCCACGCCGGGGAGCCTGACCAGCTCGTCGAGGGACGCCGGGACCTGCCCGCCGTGATCGGCCACGAGCGCCGCCGAGAGCTTCAGCAACGACTCGGTCTTGGCCCGGAAGAAGCCCAGCGGCCCCACGATGCCCTCGAGCCGATCCCGCTCGGCGGCCGCCATCGACGCGGCGTCGGGGTAGGTGGCGAAGAGCACCGGCCGCACGGCGTTGACCCGCCGGTCGGTGGTCTGGGCGCTCAGGACGGTCACGCACAGGAGCTCGAAGGGGTTGGCGAAGTCGAGCTCGCAGCGCGCGTCGGGGTAGGTCTCGGCGAGGACCCGGTCGATCTTCCGGGCCCGTCGGACCAGCGCGGTGTCGGGCACGGGCCCAGCGTACGGACCGGCGTCGACACCCGGCCGGGGCCGCTCAGCGCACCACGCGGTCGCCCTGCCGCAGCCACCAGCCGGCGGCGCCGGCCACGTCGGGGCGCGGGTGGGCGGCCCAGTCGCGCAGCACCGGGTGACCGGACATCCCGGCGGCGTACATGGCCCCCGCCGGGAACTCCTCGCCACCCAGCTCGGCCTCCAGGACCGCCACCGGCAGGTGGACCCCGGCCGCGCCGGCGGCGCGCATCGCGGCGGGGCGGAGGTGCTCGTCGTCGCTGTCGATCCAGGCCCGGACGCGGTCGGGCAGCACCGCGGGCAGCAGCCCCGGCAGCCGCCGGGCGATCCGGGCGCGCAGCAGCGGATCCCGGGGCTGCTCGGCCATCTCGGCGAGCTCGGCCGCGACCTCCTCCGCCGCCTCCGGGAGTGCGCCGAGGAGCATGTAGCCGGTGACGGCCTGCGTCTCGTGGGGGCTGACGGCGATGTCGAAGACCAGCCGGGCCAGCAGCCCCCCGGAGTCGAGACCCAGGCGCGAGGCGACGGCACCGCCGCGCGCCCGGCACTCGGTCCACAGCGTGGGGGTGCGGCTGCGGGACCAGTCGCGGACGGCCGGGGCCGGGGCGAAGCGTCGGCGCGGCCGGAGCTCGGTGGCCTCCCAGGTGCTGCGGGGCACCGTGCGCAGCAGGTGCGAGGTCCACCACCAGCGGGTGGTCCCGGGCTCCGCTCGGTCGAAGCTCGCGACGGCGTCGGGCAGCAGGCCGCGCCAGAACGCCTCGCCGCCCACGGCCGCCATCTGCTCGAGGCCGAGGGCGGCCCCCACGACCAGGCGGTCGCGCTCGTCCTCGAGGAGGTCGAGGAGCCAGTCCTGCGCAGCCGGGGTGATCGCCTCGCCGACGGCGCTGAGCACGTCGCTGGCGGCCTGCACGTGGACGTCGGCGACCCAGCCCTGCGCGACCTCGAGCACCAGCCCGCCGTACGGGCCGCAGCGCAGGCGCGCGAGCGCCTCGTAGCGCGAGACGTAGCCGCTCGCCGCCGACCGGGCCAGCTCGCCGACGAGGCGCTCGACCAGCCCCCGGGCCGTCGGCACCGGGAGCCCCATGCCCCCGACGGCCGACATCGCGCCCGCCCAGGCGAGCCACTGGCCACCCGTCACGGGCCCCGGGTCGAGCAGCGCCTCCGTCAGCACGGACATCCGCGCCGGGTCGGTGATCTCCTCGCCGCGACCCAGGTCCCGCGGCGCCTCGTCGGGGAAGGTCCGGCACAGCGCGTCGACGGGCGCCACCAGCGCGCCGCCGGGCAGGTCGAGGTGGCGCTCGTAGGCGTCCAGCACGTCGCTGTTGCGCTGCTGGCCGGTCTCGACGCGCTGGAGCCGGGTGACCGCGTGGCCGGTCGCCCGGGACATGTCCTCCAGGCGGCGCAGCCGCGCGCCCCCACGCAGCTGGCGCGCGGTGCGGGCCAGCCAGCCGATGCGGCTGCCCACGTCGATGCGCGGGCCCCCGGGCGGGGTGTCGTCCTGCGCGGGTCGCAGGCTCCGCCCCGCTCGCCTCGGCCGGGCCGCCGGGGTGCGCCCCGCTCCCCCGTCCTCCGTGCCGTCGCCGTCGTCCACGACCCCCCCCCGCCTTCCCCCGTGACGCACGGGCCCGGGCCGCCGGGCCCCGCGCTGAGGCGATCATCCGTCGCGAGCCGCTCCGCCGCAGTCGCCCGACCGGGGGACGGACACCCCGAGGCCCGCGGGCGGTCGCCGGGGCCGAGCCGACGCGGATAGGATCAATCTCACTCAGGCCCGCGACGGCTTGACATCACTCCGTGGCCAGAGGCCTCACGAGCGAACCCGGGAGACCGCGATGAACCACGACGTACTGCGTCAGGCACCGCTGTTCAGCGCCCTCGACGACGAGGCGGCCACCGCGCTGCTCGGCTCGCTGGCCGAGAGCTCGCTGAACCGGGGCGAGGTGCTGTTCCGGGAGGGTGACTCCGGCGACAAGCTGTACGTCGTGCTCGAGGGCAAGGTGAAGCTCGGCCGCACCTCGGCGGACGGGCGCGAGAACCTCCTCGCGGTCCTCGGACCCGGCCAGATGTTCGGTGAGCTCTCGCTGTTCGACCCCGGCCCCCGCTCCGCGACGGTGACCGCGGTGACCGACTCCCGCTTCGCCTCCCTGTCCCACGAGGACCTGCTGCGCTGGCTCGAGGGCCGCCCGACCGTGGCCCGCGGCCTGCTCTCGCAGCTCGCCGCCCGGCTGCGCAAGGCCAACGACGTCGTCGCCGACCTCGTCTTCTCCGACGTCCCGGGCCGCGTGGCCAAGGCCCTCCTCGACCTCGCGGACCGCTTCGGACGCACCGCCGACGACGGCGTCCACGTCCACCACGACCTCACCCAGGAGGAGCTCGCGCAGCTGGTCGGCGCCTCCCGGGAGACGGTCAACAAGGCCCTCGCGGACTTCGCCTCGCGCGGCTGGCTGCGCCTCGAGCCCCGCTCCGTGGTGATCATGGACATCGAGCGCCTCGGACGCCGCTCGCGCTGATCGCGCCCGCGCCGGCCAGAGCGCGACGGAGCGTGTCGGGGCCCGGTGACCCGGCCGAAACACCGGCAGCGCGGCCGCCGGCCGACCCGCCGCCCCGGGGGCGGAACCCTAGGACCCCAGGTACGCCAACTGGGCACGCACGGACAGCTCGGCGGGCACCCACAGGTGGCGCTCGACGTCGGCGTAGACGATCTCGACGACGCGGCGCGGCAGGGTGTCGTCGGGGTCGGCGTCGCGGTCGCCGAACGACGTGGCGCTCTCCCCGAGCTCGGCGAGCGCGGCCTCGACCTGCGCCAGGCGGTCGCGGCGGTGGGCGAGGTAGTGGTCGAGGACGCCGCGGGCGTCGTCGAGGACGGGCCCGTGGGCGGGCCAGACCACGTCGACCTCGGTCTCGGCGATCCCGCGCATCCGCTCGACGGAGTCGAGGTAGGGGCCGAGCTGGCCGTCGGGGTGCGCGACGACGGTGGTGCCGCGGCCCAGCACCATGTCGCCGCTGAGCAGGGCCCGCTCGGCGGGGACGACGAAGGACACCGAGTCGGCCGTGTGGCCGGGGGTCGCGACCACGCGCAGGGCGAGCCCGTCGACGTCGATCTCCTCGCCGTCGCGCAGCGGCTCGCCGCGGTGGCACCAGGCGGGGTCGAGGGCACGGACCGCGCAGTCCTTGCGGTCCGCGAGGGTCGCGGCCACCTCGGAGTGGTCGAGGTGGTGGTGCGTGAGCAGCACGAGCGCCACGCCGTCGACGGTGTCGGTCAGCTCCTCGAGGTGCCCGTCGGCGACCGGACCGGGGTCGACGACGACGCACCGCTCGGCACCGGGCTCGCGCAGCACCCAGGTGTTGGTGCCGTCGAGGGTCATCATCGAGGGGTTGGGCGCCAGCAGGCAGCGGGCCCGCTCGCCGAACGCACCGCCGGCCCAGGTCCCGTCCGCGGCGCCGCTCACGCGAAGATCCCGTCGTACTGCGGCGGCGAGGTGAGGCCGAAGCCCTCGGCGGTCTCGACGACCTCGGGGGTGAACATCGTCAGGGTGCGGCGGGCGGCCTCGGCGAGCACGCCGGCGGGGTCGCCGTACCGCTCGACGTCGCGGCACGTCAGCCAGGTCGGCGGCATCATCGCGACCTCGTCGCGGTCGGCCATCGCGGTGGCCGCCCCCGGGGGCAACCACATCACCGCCGCGGACTCGGTGGACACGTCGCGGGTCACCTGGCCGGTCGGGAGGGCGGCCACGAAGAACCAGGTGCGGTAGCGCCGGGGCTCGAAGACCGGCGTGCACCACGCCACCCAGGCGCCCAGCAGGTCCGTGCGCAGCACGAGGCCGCGACGCTCGAGCAGGTCGGTGAACGCCAGCTCGTGGGCCTCGAGTGCGGCACGGTCGGCCTCCCAGTCGTCGCCGCTGGTGTCGGCGACGACCTCCTCCCGGGTGCCGGCCAGCAGCACCCCGGACTCCTCGAAGGTCTCCCGCACCGCGGCGCAGACCAGCGCCCGGGCCAGCGGCTCGTCGGTGCCGAGCCGTGCGGCCCACTCCGCGGGCGTGGGGCCCGCCCAGGCGTCGGCGTCGATCGGGTGCTCGCGGTCGCGGGGGTCGACCCCGCCGCCGGGGAAGACGCACATCCCGCCCGCGAACGCCATCGAGGTCTGCCGCCGCAGCAGGTAGACCTCGGAGGGCGCCGCGGCGCCGGGACGCAGGAGCACGACCGTCGCGGCGTCGCGGGGCTCGGCCGGGGTGGCCGAGCCGTCGGCGTACGCCCGGGCCTGCTCGACGAGCCGGGCGGGCAGCGGCGGGCGGGAGGCGCCCACGTCAGGCGACCTCGACGACCAGCTCGACCTCGACCGGCGCGTCCAGCGGCAGCACGGACACGCCGACGGCGGAGCGGGCGTGCACCCCGGCGTCGCCGAAGGCCGCGCCGAGCAGCTCGGAGGCACCGTTGGCGACCTGCGGCTGGCCGGTGAAGTCGGGGGTGGAGGCGACGAACACCACGACCTTCACCACCCGGGTCACGGCGGACAGCTCGCCGACGACGGACTTGACGGCCGCGATCGCGTTGAGGGCGCACTGCTGGGCGCAGCGCTGCGCCTCCTCGAGGCCCACCTGGCCGCCGACCTTGCCGGTGAGCAGGAGCTCGCCGTACTGCATCGGCAGCTGCCCGGAGGTGAAGACGTGCTGCCCGCTGCGCACCGCCGGCACGTACGTCGCGACCGGGGCGGCGACCTCGGGCACCGGCAGGTCGAGCGCCTCGAGGCGCTGCTCCGGGGTGGTCACGACTGGACGGGCCGCTTGAAGTAGCCCACCAGGTTCTCCGGGTTCATGCCCGGCGCGACCTGGACCAGCTCCCACCCGTCGGAGCCGAAGTTGTCGAGGATCATCTTCGCGTTGTGCGTGAGGATCGGGGCGGTCAGGTACTCCCACTTCGTCATGCGCGTCACTATGCACCACCCCGCCCCCGCCGGGTCATCCCGTGGGCGGACGCCGCCGGGGCCCCCGCGTCCTACCGTGGTCCGGTGGACCCGAGAGACCCGGTCGCCCCGGTGCGCCCGCCGCGACGGCTCCCCGACGCGGCGCGGCTGCGGCTCGACCGGGCGCTGGTCCTCGTGCTGCTCGCTCCGCTGCCGCTGATCTGGCTCGGCGCCGGCACCGCGTTCGTCCACCTGGTGCTCGGCGTGCTGCAGGTCGGCCCGCTGTGGTGGCGCCGGCCGCGGCCGGTGGCGACCTTCGCGGGGGTCGCGGCCGCGAGCGCCGCGCAGGTCCTGCTCGTCGACGAGCCCCTCTGGAGCCAGCTGGCCTTCCCGGTCGCCGTGTACTCCGTCGCGCGCTTCGCGAGCGCCCGCGCCGGCTGGGTCGCGCTGGCCGTCGCCGGGACGGCCGCGCTGGTCGCCGCCGTCGACTGGGTCCACCCGCCCGCCGGCGTGAGCCCGGGCACCGTGCTGCCGATGGTCGTGCTGCTCTCGGCCGTCGTCGTGACCGCCTGGACGCTCGGCACCCTCGGGCGGGTGCGGGCGGCGTACGTCGACGGCCTCCTCGAGCGCAACGAGCGCATCGCGCGGGAGGCGGCCCAGCGGGTGGCGCTCGCCGCGACCGAGGAGCGGGCCCGGATCGCCCGGGAGCTGCACGACGTCGTCGCGCACAGCCTGTCGGTGATCGTCGTGCAGGCCGACGGGGCCCGGTACGCCGCCCCGGCCGACCCGGCGGTGGCCCCGGCCGCGCTGGCCGCGATCGCCGCGACCGGTCGGGAGGCCCTCGCCGACATGCGCCGCATGCTCGGCCTGCTGCGCTCCGGCGACACCGGGACGGCGCCCGTCCCGGACCTGGGCGACCTGCGGCGACTGGTCGACGGCGACGCGGTCGCCCACCGGCTGGTCGGCCTGGACCGGGCGGTGCCGGGCGCCGTCGCGCTCACGACGTACCGGGTGGTGCAGGAGGCGCTGACCAACGTCCGCCGCCACGCCGGGCCCGACGCCCGGCCCGCGGTGAGCGTGGCCGTCGACGACGACGGGGTCGCGATCGAGGTCCGCGACCACGGCCGCGGCGCCGCGGTCGTGCCGGGCGACGGTGG
The DNA here is from genome assembly GCF_039529515.1 of Nocardioides lentus. Classification (NCBI taxonomy): domain Bacteria; kingdom Bacillati; phylum Actinomycetota; class Actinomycetes; order Propionibacteriales; family Nocardioidaceae; genus Nocardioides; species Nocardioides lentus. Next base: position 23,913 of record NZ_BAAAMY010000004.1, on the reverse strand, counting down.
AGGTCACGGCGGGCGTCACGGTGGGGGTCACGGGGGTGGGCACGGCCTGGTCGGCATGCGGGAGCGGGTGGCCGCGCTCGGTGGTGTGCTGCGCGCCGGGCCCGCGCCGGGAGGCGGCTTCGTCGTGTCCGCGAGGATCCCGCTGTGAGCCGGATCCGCGTCTTCCTGGTCGACGACCAGCAGATGGTCCGGGCGGGCTTCCGGATGCTGCTGGACTCCCAGCCCGACCTCGAGGTCGTCGGCGAGGCCGGCGACGGGCAGGAGGCCCTCGACCGGCTCTCCGACGTGGACTGCGACGTGGTCCTGATGGACGTGCGGATGCCGCGCCTCGACGGCGTGGCGGCCACCCGCGCGCTCGTCGCCCGGCCCGGGGCACCGCAGGTGCTGGTCCTCACCACCTTCGACCTCGACGAGTACGCGTTCGCCGCGATCAAGGCGGGCGCCTCGGGGTTCCTGCTGAAGGACGCCGCCCCGCCGGACCTGCTGGCCGCGGTGAGGGCCGTCCACGCGGGCGACGCCGTCGTCGCGCCCTCGACCACCCGACGCCTGCTCGCGCACGTCGCCGCGTCGCTGCCCGACGCGGGCGCCCCCGCGCCGCGGCCCGCCGGCGACGACGGGCGTCTGGCCTCGCTCACCGAGCGCGAGCGGGAGGTGCTGCTGCTCGTCGCGCGGGGCCGCTCCAACACCGAGATCGCCGCCGACCTCGTCGTCGCCGAGGCGACGGTGAAGACCCACGTCTCGCGCCTGCTGCACAAGACGGGCTCGCGCGACCGGGTGCACCTCGTCGTGCTGGCCCACGAGACCGGCCTCGTGGCCTAGCCCCGGCGCCGGGGCCCTCCCCCCGTCGTACGACCTGGGGATGACACGGCCGGCACCACCGGCACCCAGGACCATCCCGCCGACCGACGCGGCGCGGCACCGGTCGGAAATAGCGTCCTGGCCATGACGACGACCCACCTCGGGACCCCTCCGCCCCCCACCACACGGCTCGCCGCCCAGGCACGCGCCCTCACCAAGACGTACGGCGCCGGCTCGGCGCAGGTGCACGCCCTGCGCGGCGTGGACCTCGACCTGCCCGCCGGCCGGTTCACCGCGGTGATGGGCCCCTCCGGCTCCGGCAAGTCCACCCTGATGCACTGCCTCGCGGGCCTCGACGTGCCCACGGACGGCGCCGTCGCCGTCGCCGGCCAGGCGCTGCACGCGATGGACGACGCGGCCCTGACGCGCTTCCGGCGCGACCAGGTCGGCTTCGTCTTCCAGGCCTTCAACCTGCTGCCGACGATGACCGCGGAGCAGAACATCACGCTCCCCGCCGCGCTGGGCGGGCGCCGCCCCGACCCCGAGCTGCTCGCCCAGGTCGTGGAGGTGCTCGGTCTCGCCGACCGCCTCGGCCACCGCCCCGGGGAGCTCTCCGGCGGCCAGCAGCAGCGGGTCGCGATCGCCCGCGCGCTGGTCGGGCGTCCCGCGATCGTCTTCGCCGACGAGCCGACCGGCAACCTCGACAGCACCAGCTCGGCCGAGGTGCTGGGCTACCTGCGCCGCAGCGTCCGCGAGCTCGGTCGCACGGTCGTGATGGTCACCCACGAGCTCGAGGCGGCGGCGTACGCCGACGACGTCGTCGTCCTGGCCGACGGCCGGGTGCGCGAGCACCTGGTCGCCCCCGACCGCGCCCGCCTCGTGGCGGCCCTCGCCGGCCCGGGCGCGACGGAGGTCGTGCGATGAGGGCCGTGCTGCTCGCGTCGCTGCGGGCCCACCTGCGGCGCTACGTCGCCGTCGGGCTCGCGGTCGGGATCGGGGTGGCGTTCGTGGTGGTCACGGGGGCCATCACGAGCGCCACCCGCGACGGGCTCTCCGCGGGGGTGGGGGCGCCGTTCGAGGGAGCGGAGGTGGTCGCCACGGGCGTCGACCCCCGCCGCCTGGACCGCCTGCACGAGTCGGCCGCCGCCGACGGCGCCCGCCTCTCGGTCGTGGGCTCCGCCCAGGTGCCGGTGAGGCCCGAGGGCGGGGTGGGCGAGGACCTCTTCGTCGGGGAGCTGCCGGGCCTGACGGACCCCCCGACGTGGCCGGTGCTGGTCGACGGCCGCTTCCCGCGCGCCGACGGCGAGGCGCTCGTCGACGCGCGGGCCGCGGAGCTCGGGCCCGTCGCGGTCGGCGACACGCTCCGGGTCGGGGAGGACGACGCGGCCGTCGAGGTGACGGTGGTCGGCACCTCCGACCCCGGGCCGACCTCGGCCGCCAACGCGGTCTACCTGCGCTGGGACGACCTGCGGCGGTTCGCCGACGCGATGTACGTCGAGGCCGTCGCGTGGGCGGGTCCCGGCTCGGCCGAGGAGCAGGGCGCCGCGCTGGCCGCGGCGCTCGGGACCCGGGGCGCCGCGGAGTCGGTGCTGCCGGCGCGGGAGTACGTCGACGAGCAGGTGGTGGCCGCCAACGACGGGGTCGACGTGCTCGCGACGATGCTGCTCGTGTTCGCCGCGATCGCGCTGTTCGTGGCGGTGCTGGTCATCGCCAACACCTTCACGATCCTCTTCGCGCAGCGTCGCCGCGAGCTGGCCCTGCTGCGCTGCGTCGGCGCGACGCGCCGCCAGCTGCAGCGGGCGGTGCGCCTCGAGGCGCTCGCGGTGGGCTCCGCCGCCACCGCCGTCGGTCTCCTCGCCGGCGCGGCGCTGGGCCACCTGGTGGTGGCGGCGGTCCGCAGCCGGGTCCCGGCCGCCGGGCTCGGCGACGCCTCCGCGGGGCCGTCCTGGTACGCCGCCGCGGCCGCGGTGGGCGTGCTCGTCACGGTCGTCGCCGCCTGGTCGCCGACCCGTCGCGCCGTGCGGGTGCCGCCGGTCGCGGCCCTGGCCCCGGACGACGACACCCGCCTGACCACCGGCGCCGGGCGGCTGCGCCTCGCCGCCGGCGTGGGCGCCGTGTCCCTCGGTGCCGCCCTGCTCGCGACCACCGTCGCGCTCGACGGCGAGGGCCCCGCCCTGCTGCTCATGCTCGCCGGCGGCATCGTGTCCTTCTCCGGCCTCGTGCTGCTCGGGCCGGTGGTCGTGCCGGGTCTCGTGCGGGCGTGCGGCGCCGCAGCCGCCCGCGTCGCCGGGCCGACCGCGCGCCTCGCGGCCGACAACGCCGTCCGGGACCCCCGTCGTACCTCGGCCGCGACGGCGTCGCTGCTCGTCGGGGTCACCCTGACCACCGCCGTGCTCGTCGGCGTCGCCAGCACCCGCGCGGTGACCGACGACGAGATGGCGGCGCAGCACCCGCTGGACGCGGGCGTGACCCGTACGGCGGGGATCCTGCCGGCCGACGCCGCCCGGCGGCTCGCCGCCGTGCCGGGGGTGGCCCGGGCGGAGGCCGTGCCGGGCGTCGTCGCGCGCGTCGCCGGCGCCGGGGAGGTGACGGTGCTCGCCCCCGACGAGGTCGACGACGTCGCGGGCCTCAGCCTCGACCCCTCCGTCACCGGGGGGATCGCCGACGACGAGATCCGGCTGCCCGCCTCCGTGCTCAACGAGCTCGACGTCGCCGGGCGGGTCGCGGTCCGCGTCGGTGACGCGACGGTGCGACTGCGGCCGGTGATCGGCGACGTGACCGGCGAGGGCGCCCTGGTCGCGCCCGCGGTGCTCGACCGGCTGGCCCCGCAGGCCGGGGTGGGGGCGGTCTGGATCCGCGCCGAGGACGGCACCGGGGGCGACGACCTCGCGGCCGACGTGGGCGCGGTCGCCGCGTCGTACGACGCGGAGGTGACCGCCGGGCTCTCCCGGCGCGACGCGGTCGACCTGCAGCTGACCATCGTCACCGCCGCCGTCGTGGGCCTGCTCGGGATCGCGGTGCTCATCGCGCTCGCCGGCATCGCCAACACCCTCGGGCTCTCGGTCCTCGAGCGGACCCGCGAGCTCGCGCTGATGCGCGCGCTCGGGCTCACCCGGGCACGGCTGCGGGCCACGCTCGCGCTCGAGGGGGTGCTGCTCGCGGTCGTCGCGACAGTGCTCGGCACGGCGGTGGGCGTGGTCTTCGCGTGGGTCGGGCTGCACACGATCATCGCGCCGGTCGTGGCGACCACCCCGGTCGTGCTCCCGGTCGGTCAGCTCGCGCTGGTCGTGGCGGTCGCCGCCCTCGCCGGCCTGCTCGCCGCCGCCCTCCCGGCCCGCCGCGCCGCCCGCATCACCCCGGCCGCGGGGCTCACCGCGGACTAGGGCGCGCACCCCGGGGGGCGAGGCGCACCGTCCGCCTCGTCCCCCGGTCGCTCCGCTCGCCCGACCTGATCCGCGTCACGCCCTCGGCCGTCGACCCACCGCGGTCCCGACCCACCGCGGTCTCGACCCGCCGCCGCGACCTCGTCCCTCGGTCGCGACGCTCGTCCGACCTGATCCGCGTCACGCCCTCGGCCGTCGACCCACCGCGGTCTCGACCCGCCGCCGCGACCTCGTCCCTCGGTCGCGACGCTCGCTCGACCTGATCCGCGTCACGCCCTCGCAGGCTCGGGCGTGGCGGATCAGAACGGCCAGTTGGTGACGACGGCCTTCTGGACCTCGTTGACCATGAGCGCCAGGAAGATGAACGCGCACAGCGTCATCAACGAGTTGGACAGCCAGCCGTTGCGCCACTGCTCCGGCACCACCCCGCTCGTCGCGGCGCGCTGGTCGACCTGCGGGGCGAGGGTCGGGTCGGGGTCGTTCAGCGCGGCGTCGGCCGCCTTCCCCGCACCCCTGCGGTTGAGCAGGATCAGCAGCGTCACCGCGAGGAACGGCATGAAGAACGCCCCCAGCACGCCGTACGCGAGGATCAGGCCGACCGGGCGCCCGAGCAGCAGCAGGAGCATCGGCGGGAAGGTCAGCCACAGCAGGTAGTAGCGGAAGTACTTGCCGCCGGTGCGGGTGTCGGGGTGACCCGAGCGGAGTCCCCTCAGGTTGCCCCAGAAGTCGGCGAACATCAGGCTGACGCCGCTCCACACGCCGATCAGCGAGCTGAACGAGGCGGCGAAGAAGCCGACCAGGAAGACCACGCCGTACACGTCCCCGTAGCGGTCGCGCAGCACGTCGCCGATCTGCACGAGACCCTGGTCGCCCGTGTCGATCGCGATGCCGGCCGAGAACAGCAGCTCGGCGCCGATCACGAGCATGGCGACGACGAACAGGCCCGTCATCGCGTACGCCGCGCCGTTGTCGAGGCGCATCACCCGCATGAAGCGGGGCGTCGACCAGCCCTTCTCCCGCAGCCAGTAGCCGTACGCCGCGAGCGTGATCGTGCCGCCGACGCCACCCATCACGGTCAGCGCGTAGACGACCGACCCGTCGGGCAGCCGCGGCACGAGGCCGCCGAGGACCTCGCCGAGGTTGGGCAGGGTGAGGATCGCGGCCCCCATCACGGCCACGAACATGATGCCGATCAGCGCGGCCATGACCTTCTCGAAGCCCGCGTAGGTGCCGAACCACACCATCACGAGACCCGCCAGGCCGGTGAGCACGGCGACGACGTTGAGGTTCAGCGACGGGAAGAGCGCCACCACCGGCAGGGCGGACGACGACATCGCGGTCGCGCCGTACACGAAGCCCCAAAGGACGATGTAGGGCGCGAAGTAGAAGGTCGTCCACCGCCCGAGGCTGCGCCAGCCCTCGAAGATCGTGCGGCCGGTGGCCAGCGAGTAGCGGCCGGCGCCCTCGACGAGCACGACCTTGAGGATCGACCCGAGCACCGCCACCCACAGCAGCGCGTAGCCGTACATCGACCCCGCGACGGCCGTCGCCACCAGGTCGGCGGCGCCGACGCCGGTCGCGGCGACGACCAGCCCCGGCCCGATCACCCGCCAGCGCGGCGGGGCCCCCTCGTCGACACTCGGAGCGGGCTTCTCGGCGCTGGACACGGGGCCTCCCGGGAGGTCTGGGTCAGGAAGCGGCCCACTATGTCAGCGCGGGAGGGCCGGCGCAGGCCCACTCAGCGCAGACCCCGTCAGCGCAGGAGCGGCAGCAGCAGGCGCCCGATGCGCTCGACCTCCCGCTCGTACGGCGTGTCCGACAGGATCAGGTGGGAGACGCCGAGGTCGAGGTACCGGTGCAGCGCCTTCGCCACGTCCTCCGCGGAGCCGACCAGCCACGTCGAGCCGGCTCCCCCGCCGCCGTGCCGGGCCGGGGCGACGTACAGGCAGTCGTCGAGCACGTCGCCGCGGGCGGCCAGCTCGACGAGACGTTGCTGGCCCTGCGCGTGGTCGCGGCGCGGGTCGCGCGCGAACTCCGCGGGCCCCTTCGCCATCTGCGCCACCCGGGCCTCGGCGTCGGCCCACGCCTCCTCGCGGGTCTCGCGCACGACCGTCGTGATCCGCAGGCCGAACTGCAGCGGCGGCAGGTCGCGCTCCAGGCTCTGCTCGAGCCCGCGCAGGGTCGCGATCCGCTCGGCCACCCCCTCGAGCGGCTCGCCCCAGAACAGCTGCACGTCGGCCTCGGTGGCGCCCACCCGCTGGGCGGCCTCGGAGGCGCCGCCGAAGTACAGCCGCGGGTGCGGCCGCCCCTCCCGCGCGACCGGGCGCAGGGCGATGTCGGCGTCCCGAGCGCGGTAGTACTCGCCGTCGTGGGTGACCCGCTCCTCGGTCCACAGCCGTCGGACGAGACGCATGAACTCCTTGGTCCGCGCGTAGCGCTGGGCCTGGTCGCCCTCGTCGTCGCCGTACTGCTCCTGGTGGTCCTGCCCCGAGACGACGTTGACCAGGACCCGGCCCCCCGAGAGGTGGTCGAGCGTGGCGGCGGCGGCCGCGAAGTGCGCCGGCTGCCAGTAGCCGGGTCGGATCGCGACGAGCGGCTGGAAGCGGGTCGTCGCGGTCGCGAGCGCGGCCGCCACCGTGAACGTGTCGGGCCGGGCCCAGCCGGTGCCCAGCAGCGCCCCGCCCCATCCGGCCGCCTCGACGCCGCGAGCCAGCGTCGAGAGCCGCTCCAGGCTGTTGTGCCCCTCGACCCGGTCGTCGCCGCGGTGACCCGCGTGCACCTGGTTGGGGATGTACCAGAGGAGCTCCTCGACCACGCTGCACCCTTCGCTCGTCGCTGTCGGGTCGCCCGACCCGTCCGCTTTACTGCACTATCTCGCTACAGTAACTGAGTCGCCGCTCGGGGGGTGACGCCGACCCGTCGCGGGGCGAGACTCGTGCCGTGGCGTACGACGAGCGGCTGGCCGCGCGGGTCCGCGACCTGCTGCCCGGAGCCGCGGAGCGACCGGTGTTCGGAGGGCTCGGCTTCCTCCTCCCCGGTGGCCACATGGCGGTGTGCGTCAGCGGCCCCCGCGACGGACTCCTCGTGCGGGTGCTCGCCGCCGACGGTGCGGCCCTGCGCGAGCAGGAGGGCGTCACCGCGATGGAGATGTCCGGACGCGCCTCGCGCACCTGGGTGGTCGTCGCCCCCGCTCGCCTCGTCGGCGACGCCGACCTCGAGGCCTGGGTACGCCGCGGCGAGGCGGTGGCGGCGTCCCTGCCCCCGAAGGGCTGACGCCGCGACTCAGACCAGGTCGACGCCGGTGGCCTCGCGCACCTGGCTCTCGGTGACGCCGTCGGCGAGCTCGACCAGGCGCAGGACGCGGTCGCCCGCGGTGCCGGAGGGGGCGACGTCGCCGGTGGCGGGGTCGACGACGTCGATGACGGCGAGGTCGGTGATGATCCGCTGCACGACCCGCTTGCCGGTGTAGGGCAGCGAGCAGTCCCGGACGATCTTGTGCGAGCCGTCCTTGGCGGTGTGCTCCATCAGCACGATGACCCGCTTGGCGCCGTGGACGAGGTCCATCGCCCCGCCCATGCCCTTGACCATCTTGCCGGGGATCATCCAGTTGGCGATGTCGCCGACCGCCGAGACCTGCATGGCGCCGAGGATCGCGGCGTCGATCTTGCCGCCTCGGATCATCCCGAACGAGGTCGCCGAGTCGAAGATCGAGGCGCCGGGACGCAGGGTGACCGTCTCCTTGCCGGCGTTGATGAGGTCGGGGTCCTCGTCGCCGTCCTCGGGGTAGGGGCCGACGCCGAGGATGCCGTTCTCCGACTGCAGCACGAGCTCGACGCCGTCGGGCACGTGGTTGGGCACCAGGGTGGGCAGCCCGATGCCGAGGTTGACGTAGGAGCCGTCGGTCAGCTCCGAGGCCGCACGGGCGGCCATCTGGTCGCGGTCCCAGGCCATGTCAGCCACGCTCCTTCACGGTCTTCTTCTCGATCCGCTTGTCGGCGGCCTGCTCCGGGGTGAGCGCCACCACGCGCTGCACGTAGACCCCCGGCGTGTGGATGCTCGCCGGGTCGAGGTCGCCGGGCTCGACGAGCTCCTCGACCTCGGCGATGGTGGTGCGCCCGCACATCGCGGCGAGCGGGTTGAAGTTCTGGGCCGAGTCCCGGTAGACGAGGTTGCCGTGGCGATCCCCCCGCCAGGCCCGCACGAGACCGAAGTCGGCGACGATCGACTCCTCGAGGACGTACTCCCGGTCGCCCTCCGCGGTCGCGAAGACCCTCGTCTCCTTCGGGGGCGAGGCCAGCGCGACGCCGCCGTCGGCGTCGTAGCGCCACGGCAGCCCGCCCTCGGCGATCTGGGTGCCGACACCGGTCGCCGTGTAGAAGGCCGGGATGCCGGAGCCGCCGGCCCGCATCCGCTCGGCGAGCGTCCCCTGCGGCGTCAGCTCGACCTCGAGCTCGCCGGACAGGTACTGGCGGGCGAACTCCTTGTTCTCCCCGACGTAGGAGGAGACCATCCGGCGCAGCCGACCCGCCATCAGCAACCGGCCCAGGCCCCACTCGTCGACGCCGCAGTTGTTGGAGACGGCCTCCAGGTCGTCGGCCCCCTGCGCCAGCAGCGCCTCGATGAGCACCGACGGCACCCCGCAGAGCCCGAACCCGCCCACGGAGAGCCGCGCGCCGGACCCGATGTCCGCCACCGCCTCCGCCGCGCTCGCCACGACCTTGTCCACGCGTGCCTCCCTCGTCCGGCCCGGGCCCCGTACGGCGTCCCGGTCTCCACGCCCGAGCGTGGTCCACGTCACCGACACCGGTCAACGACCGCCCGCCCGACCTCTCGCTCGCCGGACCTCGGCGGACGCGCGCGTCCGCTGGGCGGACGCTAGGGTCGGGGCGTGGAGTCCCCCGCGCACGTCGTCGGCCGCGCCGGCGGGCTGCTGCGGGCGCTGGCGGCCCACGAGCCCGAGGGCGCCACCACCACCGCTGCCGCCTCGTACGCCGCGCTGCCACGGCCCACCGCCCATCGGCTGCTCGGCGACCTCGCCGCCGAGGGGCTGGTCGAGCGCGCCGCCGACGGCCGCTGGCTGCTCGGGCCGGAGCTGTGGCTGCTCGGGCGCTCCGCGGCGAGCCGGTACGACGCGGTGGGCCTGGCGCGACCCGTCCTGGCCCGGCTCTCCGACGCGACGGGCGAGAGCGCGTTCCTCTCGGTGCGTCGCGGCGACGAGACCGTCTGCCTGGTCCAGCACGACGGCAGCTTCCCGATCCGCTCGCACGTGCTCCACGAGGGCATCCGATTCCCCCTCGGCGTCGCCTCGGCCGGGCTGGTGCTGCTCGCCCACCTGTCGGGGCCCGAGCGGGCGTCGTACCTCGACTCCGCGGACCTCGTGGGCCGGTGGGGCCCCGCCCACGCGCGCGACGCGGTGGAGCGGCGGGTCCGGGCCACCCGCCGCACCGGCTACGCCGTCAACCCGGGCCTCGTGGTCGAGGGCAGCTGGGGCATGGCGGCCGCGGTCTTCGACGAGGCCGGCGCGCCCGCCTGGGCGCTCAGCCTCACCGGCGTCGCGTCCCGGTTCGGGGCCGCGCGCCGACGCGAGCACGGCGAGCTGCTGCTGCGCGAGGCGCACGAGCTGACCCGTCTGCTCACCCGCCGCCCGCAGCGTGGCTAGGCTCCGGCGCGTGGGCGAGCCGGCGAGCAGCGACTTCCCGGCGGTGCGCCTGCACGTCGTGACCGGCAAGGGCGGCACCGGCAAGTCCACGGTCGCCGCGGCGCTGGCGCTGGCGCTGGCCTGGGAGGGCCGCCGCGTGCTGCTCTGCGAGGTCGAGGGCCGCCAGGGCATCGCGCGGATGTTCGACGTCGACCCGCTCCCCTACGAGGAGCGGCGCATCGCCACCGGCCTGCCGCGCGGTCGCGGCCGCGGGGGCGCCGTCCACGCGCTGCACGTCGACCCGGAGTCGGCGCTGCTCGAGTACCTCGCCATGTACTACCGCCTCGGCCGCGCCGGACGGCTGCTCGACAGGTTCGGCGTCGTCGACTTCGCCACCACCCTCGCCCCCGGCGTCCGCGACGTGCTCCTGACCGGGAAGGTCTTCGAGGCCGCGAAGGAGGGCGGGCGCCGCGGCGGCGGCGAGTCGTACGACGCCGTCGTGCTCGACGCGCCGCCGACCGGGCGGATCGTGCCGTTCCTCGGCGTCAGCGACGAGCTGGCCGGGCTCGCGCGCGTGGGTCCGATCAAGCACCAGTCGGACCTGATGATGACGCTGTTCCGCTCCGAGCGGACGGCGGTGCACCTGACGACCGTGCTCGAGGAGATGCCCGTGCAGGAGACCGCCGACGGGATCGCGGAGCTCCGCGCCGCCGGCCTGCCGGTGGGCGGGGTCGTCGTGGACCTGGTCCGCCCGCGCGACCTGCCCGAGGAGCACCTCGTCGCCGCGCGCACCGGGGCCCTGGACCGCGACGCCGTCACCGCGGACCTCGTGGCGGCCGGGCTGGCCGAGGAGGCCGACGCCGGGCTCGCCGACGTCCTGCTCGCCGAGGGCCGCGACCACGCCGGCCGCCGCGCCCTCGAGGACGCCCAGCGGGCGCTCGTCGCCGACCTCGGCCGACCGTCGTACGAGCTCCCGCGGCTGGCGGGCGGCGTCGACCTCGGTGCGCTCTACGAGCTCGCCGCCCTGCTGCGCGCCCAGGGGATGGCGTGACCCGCCGCGCCGCGCCGACCCTGGACGTCGACGCGCTGATCGGCGACCCGGGCACACGGATCGTCGTGTGCTGCGGCTCGGGCGGGGTCGGCAAGACCACCACGTCCGCGGCCCTGGCGCTCCGCGCCGCCGAGCAGGGCCGCCGGGTCGTCGTCCTGACCATCGATCCCGCCCGCCGGCTGGCGCAGTCGATGGGCGTCGGCGAGCTGGACAACACCCCGCGCCGCGTCGTCGGCGTCGACCCGGCCGCCGGCGGCCGCCTCGACGCGATGATGCTGGACATGAAGCGCACCTTCGACGAGGTGGTCGAGAGCCAGGCCAGCCCGGAGAAGGCGCAGCAGATCCTGGCCAACCCCTTCTACGTGGCCCTGTCGAGCTCGTTCGCGGGCACGCAGGAGTACATGGCGATGGAGAAGCTGGGCCAGGTCCACCGCGCCGCCGAGGCCGACGGCACCTACGACCTGATCGTGGTCGACACCCCGCCGTCCCGCTCGGCGCTGGACTTCCTCGACGCCCCCGAGCGCCTCAGCTCGTTCCTCGACGGGCGGTTCATCCGGTTGCTGCTCGCACCCGCCCGCGGTCCGGCGCGGTTCATGACCGCCGGCGTCGGCCTGGTGACCAACGCCCTGACGAAGGTGATCGGCGCGCAGGTCCTGCGCGACATGTCCACCTTCGTCGCGGCCTTCGACACCCTGTTCGGCGGGTTCCGCGCCCGCGCGGAGCGGACCTTCGCGCTCCTGCAGGCGGACGGCACGGCGTTCCTGGTCGTCGCCGCGCCGGAGCCCGACGCGCTGCGCGAGGCGGCCTACTTCACCGAGCGCCTGGCCGAGGACGCGATGCCCCTCGCCGGTCTCGTGGTCAACCGCTCCAGCAGCGCCGAGAGCCCCGGCAGCCCCGCCGGCCCCGCCGGTGGGGACGCGGCGCCGGCGCTCGGCGCCGACGAGGCGGTGGCGGCCGCGGCCCGGGTCGCCAAGCGGGACCCGCGGTCGGTGACCGGCGGCCTGCTGCGCCTGCACGCCGACCGGCTGCGCTCCGTGGAGCGGGAGTCGCGGCTGCGGGCCGGGTTCGCCGCGGCCCACCCGGACGTGGCGACGGTCGTGGTCCCGGCGCTGAGCACCGACGTGCACGACCTCGACGGCCTCCGGGCCGTCGGGCGGCTCCTCGCCGGCGGCTGAGGCCCCTCGCCCAGCCGCCGGCGGGAGGTCGAGGGGCTCAGGTGGTGACGAGCGAGCCGGGGCCGGCGACCTGCGCCGAGTGCTGGGTGCGGGCCTCCTCGAGGACCGCGCGCCACGAGCTGACCGTACGACGGCGCAGGAGCGCACGGCGCTCGCGCTCGGTCATGCCGCCCCAGACGCCCCACTCGATCTCGTTGTCGAGGGCCTCCGCGAGGCACTCGGTGCGGACGGGGCACCCGCCGCAGAGCTTCTTGGCGTTGTTCTGCTCCGCACCGCGCACGAACAGCTGGTCCGGCTGCGTCTGGCGGCAGAGCGCCGACGGCGCCCAGTCATCGACCCACATGGTGTTCTCGCTTCCCCACGAACCTTGCCCGAGACTTGTCCGGGTCTTTCCCGGTGTGCGTCAAGAGTAGGTTTCTCAAGGTTTTCTCATCATTCCCCGAACGGCTTGAGGTTCGTAGTCACAAATGACTAGACCGTCGGTCCGATGCACTACCACAGGCCACACGCGCGCGGGAGCAGGATTCTCAGGCCACTGGGCCGCTCACGTACATTGAGGCTCATGACGAGGCCCGCATCCACGCGTCCCCGCCCTTTCCGCATCCTCTCCCACCTCGGGGTGATGGTCGCGGTGGCGGCGGTGATGGGCGTGATCGTCGCCGGCCTCGCGATCCCCTTCGCCGGCGTCCTCGGCATCGGCGCGCGCAACGTCGCCCAGAGCGTCGAGGAGCTGCCCGAGGAGCTGGAGACCCAACGCCTGCCCGAGCGCAGCCGCATCGTCGACGGCGCCGGCAACACCATCGCCAACATCTTCGAGGAGAACCGGCAGATCGTGTCGCTGCGCGACGTCTCGCCGATGATGCGCAAGGCGATCGTGTCGATCGAGGACTACCGCTTCTACCAGCACGGCGCGCTCGACCTGCGGGGCACGCTGCGCGCCCTGGTCACCAACCAGGCCAGCGACGGCGTCGTCCAGGGCGGGTCGTCGATCACCCAGCAGATGGTCAAGCTGACGCTGGTCCAGCAGGCCGACACCCCCGAGGAGCGGGCGGCCGCGGTCGACGACACCTACGCGCGCAAGCTGCGCGAGCTGCGCTACGCGATCGCCTTCGAGGAGAACCACAGCAAGGACTGGATCCTCGAGCGCTACCTGAACATCGCCTACTTCGGCGACGGCGCCTACGGCATCGAGGCCGCGTCCGAGACGTACTTCGACAAGTCCGCGAAGGACCTCAACGTCAAGGAGTCGGCGCTGCTCGCCGGGCTGGTCCGCAACCCGACCGGCTACGACCCGACCAACTCCCCCGAGCGCGCCCAGCAGCGTCGCAACGTCGTCCTCAACCGCATGGCCGAGCTCGGCGTGATCCCGCAGCCGAAGGCCAACCGCCTCAAGCGCGCAGACCTGGGGCTCAGCCCGACCAACCTCCAGAACGGCTGCGTCAGCTCGCGGGCGGCGTTCTTCTGCGACTACGTGCTCAAGTACCTGCAGGAGGACCCCTCCCTCGGCGAGACCCCCGAGGAGCGGATGGAGTTCATCCAGACCGCCGGCCTCACGATCCGCACCACGATCGACCAGCGCTTCCAGGCCGCGGCCGACGAGGCCGTGCAGGCCACCGTCTTCCCGACGGACCAGGCCATCGGCGCGCTCGCCATGGTCGAGCCCGGCACCGGCCGCGTGCGCGCGGTCGCGCAGTCCCGGCCCATGGGCAGCGACCAGGAGGCGGGCCAGACCTACCTCAACTACGTGGTCCCGGAGCGGTACGGCGACTCGAACGGCTTCCAGGGCGGCTCGACGTTCAAGCTGTTCGTGACGGCCGCGGCGCTCAACCAGGGGATCTCGCCCTACACGAGCATCAACTCGCCCGACGACGCGGCGTTCGACCTCGGCAGCTACGAGGTGTGCGACGGGGAGTTCTACCAGAGCAGCGAGGTCTACGCGCCCGGCAACTCGACGGAGAGCGGCGTCATGAACATGTACACCGGCACCCAGCTGTCGGTGAACACCTACTACATGGCCCTCGAGCAGCAGACCGGCATCTGCGAGCCCTACGAGCTGGCGCAGCAGATGGGCGTCGAGCTCGACAACCCCGAGCGCGAGCTCGTCCCCACCTTCACCCTGGGCGTCGCCGACGTCAGCCCGATGGAGATGGCCGAGGCCTACGCGACCTTCGCCGCCCGCGGCGTGCACTGCCCCGCGCGTCCGGTCAACGACATCACCGACGCGGCCGGCACCATGCTCAAGGAGTACGACTCGGACTGCACCCAGGTGCTGCCGGAGTCGACCGCCGACCAGATCAACGACATCCTCCGCGGCGTGATGGAGAGCGGCTTCGGCTCGGGCCTGCAGATCGGGCAGCCGTCGGCCGGCAAGACCGGTACGGCGCAGGGCAACGCGGTCTGGTTCAACGCCTACACGCCCAACCTGGCCACCGCCGCGATGATCGCCGGCGCCAACGAGTTCGGCTCCCCGATCAACATGGCGGGCGTCCCGATCGGCGGCGCCTACCGCAACGTCTCGGGCTCCGGCTTCGCCGGCCCGATGTGGTACGACGCGATGATCGACATCGCCCCGTTCCTCGACGACGAGGACTTCGTCCGCCCCACCACCGCCGAGTGACCTGACGCCGACTCGGCGCTCGCGTGCACCCGTACGACGCCGAGTCGGCGCTCGCGTGCGGTGCCCGGCGCGGCCGGGCCGTCAGGCCAGCTGGCGCTTGACCTCCGCGGCGACGACGCCGCCGTCGGCGCGGCCCTTGGTGCGGGGGGCGACCAGGCCCATCACGCGACCCATGGCCTTCATGCCCTGGCCCTCGGCGCCCGCCTCGACCACGGCGTCGGCCACGATGGCGGCGACCTCCTCGTCGGTCAGCGGGGTCGGGAGGTAGTCCGCGAGCACGCCGGCCTCGGCGCGCTCGCGCTCCGCCCGCTCGGGCCGGTCGCCCTCGTCGAAGGCGGTGGCCGCCTCCCGACGACGCTTGGCCTCCGACGACAGCACGTCGACGACCTCGGCGTCGCTGAGCTCCTTGGCGGACTTGCCGGCGACCTCCGCGTTGGTGATCGCGGTCAGCGCCATCCGCAGCGTCGAGGCGCGCAGCTCCTCGCGCGCCTTCATGGCCGCGGTGAGGTCGGTGCGCAGTCGGTCCTTCAGGGCGCTCATGCCGCCCATTGTGTCAGCCTGTCGGGATGGACCTCACCCGGTTTGCGACCCGCCTGGCGCTCGGCACGACGGCGCTGGGCGCGGGCGTGGCGGCGTACGCCGCAGCGGAGGCGCGGGCCTACACGCTGCGGGAGGTGGCGGTCCCGGTCCTGCCCCCCGGCCACCGGCCGCTGCGGGTGCTGCACCTGTCCGACCTCCACCTCGTGCCCGACCAGCGGGCCAAGCGGGCGTGGGTCCGCGACCTCGCCTCGACGCGTCCCGACCTGGTGGTCGACACCGGCGACAACCTGGCGGGGATGACGGCCCTGCCGGCTCTGCTGGAGGCCCTCGAGCCGCTGCTCGAGCGCCCCGGGGCCTTCGTGCTGGGCTCCAACGACTACTTCGCGCCGGGGTTCCGCAACCCGCTGCGCTACCTGCTCCCGGACGACGGCCGCCGCAACACCAGCACGCCCGAGCTGCCGTGGCGGGAGATGAGGTCCGCGATGACCGGGGCCGGCTGGCTGGACCTGACCAACACCACCGGCTCGCTCACCGTCGGCGGCACGCGGGTCGCCCTCGTCGGCGTGGACGACCCCCACCTGTCCTACGACGACCTGGGCGCGGTGGCCGGCCCGGCGCGGCAGGGTGCCGGCGACGGGGCCGACATCAGCATCGCGGTCGCGCACGCCCCCTACCTGCGGGTGCTGGACGCCTTCGCGCGCGACGAGCACGACCTGGTCCTGGCCGGCCACACCCACGGCGGTCAGGTGTGCCTGCCCCTCGTCGGGGCGCTCACCACCAACTGCGACCTCGAGCCCGCCCGCGCGAAGGGCCTGCACCGCCACCCCGCCGGCTCGGCGCCGGGCGACGCCGGCTCGGCGTACCTCCACGTCAGCGCGGGCCTCGGGACCAACCCGTGGATCCGCTTCCGGACCGCGTGCCGGCCCGAGGCCACCCTGCTGACCCTGCACTGAGTCGCTCGGGTATGCTCGCGGAGGCCGATCGGGCTGTGGCGCAGCTTGGTAGCGCGCCTCGTTCGGGACGAGGAGGCCGCAGGTTCAAATCCTGTCAGCCCGACCACAGGACCCGGACTCTCGCACGCGAGGGTCCGGGTCTCGTCGTCTCGGCGCCCTCGACGGGCCCGCTCCCAGATTTCTCGCGCGGATGGGTGTGGGAGGGCCGACGAACGGTAAGAGTGTCCCCGACACCCGATGACTTCTCCGAGGAGATCCTGTGACGATCACCAAGCGCCGCCTCGCGGCGTTCGCCGCCCCCGCCCTGCTCGCCGCGTCGCTGACGGCGTGCGGCGCCGGCGGCCCCCCGGCCGACGCGAGCGAGGACGACTTCTGCGCGGCCTACAACGGGCCGCTCGAGGACGCCATCAGCTCGTCCATCGAGGAGGGCGGTGAGCCCGACGGCACCGTCATCTACGACGCCGTCCAGGACCAGGCCACCCAGCTCGAGGAGACCGGCACCCCCGAGGGCGTCTCGGACGAGCAGCGCGAGGGCTTCGAGATCTACGTCGACACCATCACCAGCGTCAGCGAGGACGACTTCGTCGCCGCGATCGAGGAGGGCGAGGAGCCCGACGAGACCGCCGACCTCTCCGACGAGGACGAGGACCGGGTGAACGACTTCACCGACTACGCGAGCGAGACCTGCGGCGAGCCCGCGGCGGGCTGAGACCCGCCTCCCGCGACGGCCCGGGACCCCGCCAGAGGCTGGCGGGTCCCGGGCCGTCGTGCGTGCCCGGGCCGCTCAGGACCCGTCGTACGCCGCGCGGAGGTCGGCCACGCTCAGCGCCACGCCGTCGACGGCCATGAAGCACGCGGTCACCCGCGCGACCCGCTCGGGATCCGGGTCCCGCATCATCGCGCCCAGCTCCGCCGGCACCACCTGCCACGAGAAGCCGTAGCGGTCGGCGATCCACCCGCAGGGCCCCGGCCGTCCCCCGTCCGCGAGGTGCCCCCAGACCCGGTCGACCTCCGCCTGGTCCTCGCAGGCCACCTCGAACGACGTCGCCTCCGAGGGCGTGAACGTGTGGCCCGCCCCGTTGATCAGGGTCCACGGCGCCCCGCCGAGCCGCAGCTCCACCACCATCGGCGCGCCCGCCCACTCCCCCGCCTCGGCGCCGTACGGCACGACGGCCAGCACCTCGCCGTCCTCGAAGAGCCGGCAGTAGTAGTCGGCCGCCTCGTGCATGTCGTGCCCGTTGATCCACAGGTTGATCGTGATCGGTCCCACGGTGTCCTCCTGGCGCGGTGTCGGTGGGGTGAGGACCGGTGGTGCGCCCCGGACTCATCGTTCGGGCCGAGGTCGGCGCCCGTACACCTCACGGTCCCCTGGGTCCGGCAGCGTGCGCCGCGGCCACCGAGAGCCGGTGGCCGCTCTCGGGAAGGACCCCTCGCATGCGCCTGCGCCCCCTCCGCACCACCTCGGTGCTCACCTCGCTCGCCGCCGTCCTCGGCGCCTCGGCCGCGGCGGCCGCGCTCGGCCTCGGCGCCGCGCCGGCGTCGGCGGCGCCCGACCGCGGCCCCGATCGCGGCCCCGGGGTGGACACGGAGGTCGTGGCCCACCGCGGCTCCTCGGGCGTGGCCCCGGAGAACACCCTCGCCTCGGCCCGGCAGGCGCTGCGCGACCGCGCCGACGAGATCGAGAACGACGTCCAGCGCAGCGCCGACGGGGTGCTGGTGCTGATGCACGACACGACCCTGGCGCGCACCACCGACGCCGAACAGGTCTTCCCCGGTCGCGCGCCCTGGAACGTGGGCGACTTCACCCTGCGCGAGCTCCGGCGGCTCGACGCCGGCTCCTGGTTCGGCCCGGAGTACGCCGGGGAGCGCATCCCGACCCTCGCGGAGTGGGGCCGTGTCGTCGGCAACCGTGCCGACGTGCTGATCGAGATGAAGTCCCCGTCGCTCTACCCGGGCATCGCCCGGGACCTCGACCGGGCGCTCGCCGAGACCCCCTTCCGCACCGCGCTGCGCCGCGACCGCCTCGTCGTCCAGTCGTTCGAGATCGACTGGCTGCGCGCCTACGAGCAGGCGTCCCCCGCGGTGCCGAAGGGACTGCTCTACGGGACCCGTCCCACGCCGCAGCAGATCGCCGACGCGGCCGGCTGGACGGAGTGGGTGAACCCCTCCTTCCGCGTCATCGAGGAGTCCGACGTCGACGCGGTCCAGGCCGCGGGTCTGCGCATCGGCGTCTACACCGTCAACACGGGCGTGGACATGCGCCGCCTCGTGCGCTGGGGGGTCGACGCGATCATCACCGACTACCCGCAGGTGCTGCGCAGCGTCCTGGGTCGCTGAGACGCCGCGGGCTCGGGATCGCCGGTCCCGCACGAGCGGGCAGGGGTCGGTGGCACACTGCGAGCATGGCGGAGACCGACCGTCCCGAGGACGGCCCCAACCTCGAGCTGCCCTCGTTCGGGCTGCGCCGACGTCGGCGCAGGCCCACCGACGATCCCGAGCCCCCCGCGGCCACCACCCCGGTGCCGGAGCCGACGCCCGTCGCCGATCCGGCACCGGTCCCGGACCCTGAGCCCGTCGCCGACCCCGCGCCCGTCGCCGACCCCGCGCCCGTCGCCGACCCCGAGCCCGTCGCCGACCCCGAGCCCGTCGCCGAGACGCCCACCGTCGCGGTCCCCGCGGTCGAGGAGCCCGAGCCCGCACCGCGCAGCCCACGGCCGAGCCGGTGGCGGCGCCGCTCCGCGCCGGTCGCGCCACCCCGGCCGAGCGACGAGCGCGCCACCGAGCAGCACCCCGACGAGCCCGAGCGGCGGCCCGAGGAGACCCTCCCGCTGCTGGCCCGCGAGGAGTCGGCCGCCGAGCCCGCGGACCCGTCCGACGAGTCCACCGAGGAGCCCGCCGAGGAGCCCACCGAGGAGCGTCGACGCTTCGACCCGGCGTCCCTGGCGTCGTTCTCGCTGCCCGTCCTGCCCACGGTCCCGCCCCGGGCGGCAGCCGTCGCCACCGGCGCCGCGGTCGGCCTGCTGACCGTGCTGCTGGCGGCCGGCGGCCTGCGCGCCTGCGTGCTGGTGCGCGGCACGTCGTCCTGCGGGGGCGTCGGCTACCTGGTCGTGCTGGCGATCCTGCTCGCCGGGTTCCTGCTCGGCGCGGCGCTGCTGCGCGCGTGGTCCCAGCCGGGCCCGGCCAGCACCAGCCTGCTGGCGGTGGCCGTCATGAGCGTGGTGATCATGCTGCTGCTGATCGACGTGCTCGAGTCGTGGTGGATGGTGCTCGTGATCCCGGCGGTCGGAGCGGCGTCGTTCCTGCTGTCCCACTGGGTCACCACCACGTACGGCGACCCGCCGCCCGCGGCGGAGCCGGACGCGGACGCCGGGGACCGCTCGGGCGGGGCCCGGGCCGGGACCCGTGACGACCCTCAGCGCGAGAGCAGCAGCTCCGCGATCTGAACCGTGTTCAGCGCGGCACCCTTGCGGAGGTTGTCCCCGCTGACGAACAGCGCGAGCCCCCGCTGGTCCGGGACGCCCTCGTCCTGCCGCAGCCGACCGACGTACGACGGGTCCTGACCGGCCGCCTGCAGCGGCGTGGGGACCTCGGACAGCTGCACGCCGGGCGCGGAGCCCAGGAGCTCGCGGGCGCGCTCCACGGGCATGGCGGCGTCGAACTCGGCGTTGATCGCCAGGCTGTGGCCCGTGAAGACCGGCACCCGCACGCAGATGCCCGAGACCGGGAGGTCGGGGACGTCGAGGATCTTGCGGGTCTCGTGGCGCAGCTTCTGCTCCTCGACGGTCTCGCCGAGCCCGTCGTCGACCATCGACCCGGCGAGCGGGAGCACGTTGTAGGCGATGGGCGCGGTGTAGACCGTCGGCTCCGGCATGGCGACCGCCGACCCGTCGTGGGTCAGCTCGGTCGCCTTCTCGCCCGCGGCGGCGACCTGGCCCGCGAGCTCGGCCACGCCGGCGACGCCCGAGCCGGAGACGGCCTGGTACGTCGCGACGACCAGTCGGCGCAGGCCCGCCGCGTCGTGCAGCGGCTTGAGGACCGGCATCGCGGCCATCGTGGTGCAGTTCGGGTTGGCGATGATGCCGCGGGGACGGTCGGCGGCGGCACCCGGGTTGACCTCGGAGACGACGAGCGGCACGTCGGGGTCCTGCCGGAAGGCCGAGGAGTTGTCGACCACGACGACGCCCTGGGCGCCCCAGGCGGGCGCCAGGGCACGAGAGGTGGTCGCCCCGGCCGAGAACAGCGCCACGTCGAGGCCCGCGGGGTCCGCGGTCGCGGCGTCCTCGACGGTGATCTCCCGGTCACCGAAGACGATCGTCGAGCCCGCCGAGCGGGACGAGGCGAACAGGCGCAGCTCGGCCAGCGGGAAGGACCGCTCGGCCAGGATCCGCCGCATGACGACGCCGACCTGGCCGGTGGCGCCGACGACGCCGACGCGCAGGCCATCGGGGGTGAAGTTCGCGCTCATCGGCCCGACCCCCCGTAGACGACGGCCTCCACCTCGTCGGCGTCGAGGTCGAACGCCGTGTGGGTGGCGGCGACGGCGGCGTCGACGTCCTCCTCGGAGACCACGACGCTGATCCGGATCTCCGAGGTGGAGATCATGCCGATGTTGACCCCGGCCTGGGCCAGCCCGGAGAAGAACTTGGCCGTGACGCCCGGGTGGGAGCGCATCCCGGCGCCGATCAGGGAGACCTTGCCGATGTGGTCGTCGTAGAGCAGCGAGTCGAAGCCGACCGCGCTCTGGAGCCCCGCGAGGGCCGCCATCGCCGTCTGGCCGTCGCTGCGGGGCAGCGTGAAGGAGATGTCGGTGAGGTTGGTCGCGGCCGCGGACACGTTCTGCACGATCATGTCGAGGTTGATCTGCGCGGCGGAGAGGGCCTCGAAGATGCGCGCGGCCTCGCCGACCTTGTCGGGCACCCCGACGACGGTCACCTTCGCCTCGCTGCGGTCGTGGGCGACGCCCGCGATGATGGCCTGCTCCATGCTGCTCTCCTGGGTGCCGGGCTCCGGCAGGTCGTCGATGCTGCCGGTGACCCAGGTGCCGTCCAGCTGGCTGAACGAGGACCGCACGTGGATCGGGATGTCGTGGTTGCGGGCGTACTCGACGCACCGCAGGTGGAGGATCTTCGCGCCGCACGCCGCGAGCTCGAGCATCTCCTCGTAGGTGACGCGGTCGAGCTTGCGGGCGGCCGGCACGATCCGCGGGTCGGCGGTGAAGACGCCGTCGACGTCGGTGTAGATCTCGCAGACGTCCGCGTCGAGCGCGGCCGCGAGCGCCACCGCGGTGGTGTCGGTGCCGCCGCGGCCGAGGGTGGTGATCTCCTTCGTGTCCGCCGAGACGCCCTGGAAGCCCGCGACGATGACGATGTGGCCCTCGCCGAGGGCGTCGGAGATCCGGCCGGGCGTGACGTCGATGATCTTGGCCTTGCCGTGGACCGAGTCGGTGATCACGCCGGCCTGCGAGCCGGTGAAGGACCGGGCGCTGTAGCCGAGGTCGGAGATCGCCATGGCGACCAGCGCCATCGAGATCCGCTCGCCGGAGGTGAGCAGCATGTCGAGCTCACGGGCGGGCGGCAGCGGGCTGACCTGGCTCGCGAGGTCGAGCAGCTCGTCGGTGCTGTCCCCCATCGCCGACACGGCGACCACGACGTCGTTGCCGGCCTTCTTGGCCTCGACGATGCGGCGCGCCACCCGCTTGATGGCGGACGCGTCGGAGACGGAGGAGCCGCCGTACTTCTGGACGACGATTCCCACGGGGCGGTCCTTTGCGTGCTCGGGTGCGGTGGCCGCAGACGAGTCTACGGCGCCGGTGAGCCGGTCCGGTTCAGCATCTCATCGGCCGCCGCGAGCTGCTCCGCCTCGACGTCGAGCGCGGCGGCGTCGATCGTCCCCGCGTCGGTGTCGAGACGGTCGTGGGCGACGACCGACTGCAGGGCCCGCAGGGCGGCGGACGCCTCCGGGCCCCAGCTCGCGACGTAGCTGTACTGCCACCACCACAGGGCCTCGGTCACGCGGCCCTCGCGGAAGTGGCGCAGGCCGTGCGCGAGGTCGGTGGCGACGCTCGCGAGGTCGTCCGACAGCCGACCGGGGACCAACTCCTCGGGCTGGTAGGGGTCGAACACCTCGCCGTACACGTCGGCGCCGCCCAGCATCGTGGCCAGCTCCTCGCGGATGGCGTCGACGTCGGGGTCGGGGCCGGCGTCGGGCTGGAACTCCTGGGCGGGCGTGAAGTCCTCGCGCACCGCGAGCCGGGCGCCGGCGAGCAGCACCTCCGAGACCTCGAGCAGCAGCAGCGGCACCCCCTGGCCGGGATCCCCCTCCCGCGCCACGGTCTGCAGGGCCGTCAGGAAGCCGGCCACCTGGTCGGCGACCTCGTGCGCGCCCTCCGGCGAGATGCTCGCGGGAGGCGTCTCCACCTCGGGCGTGTCGTCACGCATCGGCACTCCTCCGTCCTGCGAACGCTCGTCCCAGGGTGACCTCGTCCGCGTACTCGAGGTCCCCGCCTACGGGCAGTCCACTCGCGAGACGGGTCACGCGCAACCCCAGCGGGCGCAGCATCCGTGTGAGGTACGTCGCCGTCGCCTCCCCCTCGAGGTTGGGGTCGGTGGCGAGGATGATCTCCTCGATCGCGCCGTCCGCGAGGCGCGTCATCAGCTCGGTGACGTGCAGCTGCTCGGGACCGATGCCCTCGATGGGCGAGATCGCGCCTCCCAGCACGTGGTAGCGGCCGCGGAACTCACGCGTCCGCTCGATGGCGACGACGTCCTTGTACTCCTCGACCACGCACAGCACGGACGGGTCGCGGCGCGGGTCTCGGCAGATCCGGCACTGCTCGTCCTCGGAGACGTTGAAGCACACCGAGCAGAACTTCACCCGCGCCTTCACCTCGATCAGGACCTCCGCGAGCCGCCGGACGTCGGCGGCGTCGGCCTGCAGCAGGTGGAAGGCGATCCGCTGGGCGCTCTTGGGACCGACCCCGGGCAGCTGCCCGAGCTCGTCGATCAGGTCCTGGACGACGCCCTCGTACACGGTGGTGGCCTGCGCTCGTCAGCCGGCTCAGAAGCCGGCGGGCCCGCGCGGGGTGTCCGACCCCGGCAGCGCGCCACCGCCGAACGGGTCGCCGCCACCGAGGCCGCCCAGGCCACCGGCGAGGGGTCCGAGCTTCTCGGCCGCCATGGCGTCGGCGTTGGTCTTGGCGTCCCGGTACGCCGCGACGACCAGGTCGCCGAGGTCGGCGAGGTCGTCGGCGTCCGTGCCGTCGAAGGTGCCGGTCGGCACCCGCACCCCGGAGAGCTCGCCGGTGCCGGTGACGGTCACGGTCACGCCGCCGGCGCTGCCGTCGATCGAGGCCGACGCGAGCTCGGTCTGGGCCTGCTCGAGCTGCGCCTGCATCTGCTGGGCCTGGGCGAGCAGGGCGTTCATGTCGAAGCCGCCGGCGCCGCCGAGGCCCTCGAAGGGGTTCTGTTCAGTCATGGGGATCTCCGTCTGGTGGTCAGGGGGGTGGTCGGTGGTCGGGAGGTGGTCGGGCGGGTGGGCTCAGGTGCGGGGGATCTCGTCGATCACCCGCGCGCCGAGCTCGCGCTGGAGCAGCTCGGCCCCGGAGACCTCGTCGTCGACGTCCTCGTCGTCGCGGTGCGCGAGGGCGTCGGCCTGGGCGGCGGAGTCGTCGCGGGCGGCCGGGGCCGCGCCCGCCGCGCGCGTGCTGCGGGCAATCGCCTCCCGCGCGGCGTCCCGGGCGGCCGGCGCCGGGTCGGCCGC
>NZ_BAAAMY010000003.1:12201-62433 GCF_039529515.1 Nocardioides lentus | reverse complement strand
CCTTTCAGCGCCGATGGTACTGCAACCGAGAGGTTGTGGGAGACTAGGACGCCGCCGGACATCCTTTTAGCGACGAGGGGTCACTCTTCATGAGTGGCCCCTCGTTCGCATTTCCCATTGTTCGCATTCTCAGGGAGTCGTCACCACGAGCGCGCCCTGGGGTGCGGGGGGTCGTTCAGCCGTCGGCGACCGAGCGCATGATCACGCCCGTGGTCGGCTTCGGCTGGAACGACGTGGCCTTCTCGGGCAGGAGACCCTGCTCGGCGACGATCCGGTGCACGACGTCGAACCCCGGCGCCGGCAGCAGCACCGCCACCGCGCGGCCCGGCTCGGCTCGGCGCAGGACGACATCGACCCGGTGGCCGTACTCGGTGGACGTCGGTGCCGGGTCGAGGCGGGGGACGATGTCGTGGTGGAGGACCTCCACGGCAGCACGGCACGTGGGCGCCTCCACGGAGGCGCCGGTGAACGTGGCGACCGCCCAGCGCCGGCCGTCGGTCGCGACCAGCGCACCTGGACCGAGCGCGGCGACCGCGTCGGTCTCCCCGACCTCGGACCACACGAGCCCGCGGGAGGTTTCGACGGCCCGACGGACGTCGTCCATGGAGGTGCCCCGCAGCAGGCGGTGGATCGCACCCAGGAAGAGCGGGGTGTCGTCCTGGTCGACGAGCATCGCCAGGCCGCGGTCCCAGGCCGTGCCGGGGTGGCTCTCCTGCAGCCGCAGGTAGGCGTCGTAGCGGTGGTGGCCGTCGGCGATGACCGCACGCGTGTCGCTGAGCGACTGCTGCAGCTGGGCCAGTGCCTCGGGGTCGCGGACCGCCCAGATGCGGTGCCGCTGGTGGTCGTGGTCCTCGAAGGTCTGCCAGGGCTCGGCCGCCATCGCGCGGTAGACCGCGGCGCGGGTCGCGGGGCGGGCCCGGTGGACCATGAGGATCGGCGCCGGGTTGACCTGCATCTCGTACATCCGCTCGGCCAGCTCGCGCGCCTGGTCGGTGTGGACCCCCTCGTGGGGGAGCACGGCGCGCGCGCCGTCGTCCGCGGCACGACGGGAGAGGTCCATGGCGCCCACGACACCGCGCACCGTGATCCCCGACGTCGTGTACTCGTGCACGTAGACGGCGGGCTCGGGGTCGCGCAGCAGGCGCCCGCGGCGCTCCCAGCTGCGCAGACGGTCGGTCACCGATCGGTAGGGTCGGGCGAGTGCCCGCGCCACCGTGCGGCCACCGGTGCGTCCGGTGTCCAGGCTGATGGCGTGGAACGGCAGCAGCCGTAGCGGCGACGCCACCAGGGGCGGGCTCACCAGCGTCGCTTCGTCCACCCTCCGATCGTAGGGGTGGCCCACCCAGGAGAAGGAGGAGACCGGTGCTGGGACGACAGGGTCCGCTCGTGGAGGCCCACGACCTCGTCATGCTCGACCTCGACGGCGTGGTCTACGTCGGGCCGGACGCCGTGCCCGGCGCGCCTGACCACCTCGCCGCCGCCCGCGACGCCGGGGCGCGGCTCGCCTTCGTGACCAACAACGCCTCACGCCCGCCCGCGACCGTGGCGGAGCGTCTCACCGCCATGGGCGTTCCCGCCGAGGTCGAGGACGTCGTCACCTCCGCGCAGGCCGCGGCGCGGCTCGTCGCCGACCGCTACGGCGCCGGAGCCCGGGTGCACCTGCTCGGGGGCGAGGGCCTGCACGCCGCCGCGGCGGCCGCCGACCTCGTCGCCGTCGCGGTCGGCGACTCCCCGGTCGTGCTCATGACCGGCTACGGACCGGACGTCGCGTGGAAGGACGTCATGGCGGCCGCCGTCGAGGTCGCCGACGGGCTGCCCTGGGTGGCGTCCAACACCGACCGGACGATCCCCACCTCCCGCGGCCCGGCCCCGGGCCACGGGGTGCTGGTCGACATGCTGTCGCGCTTCACCGGCGTGTCGCCCGACGTCGCTGGCAAGCCCTCGACGCCCCTGCTGACCGAGACCATCCGTCGGGTCGGGGGCGAGCGGCCCCTGATGGTCGGCGACCGCCTCGACACCGACATCGAGGGCGCCCACGCCGTCGACGTCCCCTCGCTCCTGGTCCTCACCGGCGTCACCGGGCTCGTCGACCTGGCGGACGCCGCGCCCGAGCACCGCCCGACGTACCTCGCCCTCGACCTCGGTGGTCTCACGGCGGCCCACGAGCCGCCCGAGGGCGACGTTCACGGCTGGCACCTGGACGGGTGGACCGCGCGGGTCGCCGACGGCGTCCTCGAGGTCACCGGCTCCGGCGGGGACGACGCCTGGTGGCGGGCCGCCGCCTGCGCGCTGTGGGACCACCGCGACGCCACCGGCGAGCCGGCCTCGGTGGACGGGGTCGAGCCGCCCGCGACCCGGTAGCGTCGGGGGCATGGACCACAGCGAGACCCCTGACGCGGAGCCGACCGTGCCGGAGGCCCTGGCCGCCCTCGACGGGCTCGAGGACCTGCCGGTCGGCGAGCACCTCGCCGCGTTCGAGCAGGCCCACCGCGAGCTGAGGTCCGCGCTCCAGCTCTGATGGCCGCCCGCAACGCCCGCCCCCGCCGTCAGCGTCTCGACGCCGAGCTCGTCCGTCGAGGCCTCGCCCGCTCGCGGACCGAGGCCGCCCGGCTCGTCGAGTCCGGGCGCGTCACCGTCGCCGGAGCACCCGCGACGAAGCCCGCCACCGGGGTGACCCTCGACGTGGCGCTCGTGGTGCGCGAGGACCCGGGCGACCCGGCGTACGTCTCGCGTGGGGGCCACAAGCTCGCCGGCGCCCTGGCCGTCTTCGGGCCCCTCGGCCTGCAGGTGGCGGGCCGACGCTGCCTCGACGCCGGCGCCTCCACGGGCGGCTTCACCGACGTGCTCCTGCGCGAGGGGGCCTCCGAGGTCGTCGCGGTCGACGTCGGCTACGGACAGCTGGCCTGGAGCCTGCGCAGCGACGAGCGGGTGCAGGTGCACGACCGCACCCACGTGCGTGACCTGACGCCGGACCGGGTGGGGGGCGCCGTCGACCTCGTCGTCGGGGACCTGTCCTTCATCTCGCTGCGGCTGCTGCTCGGGCCGCTGGTCGGGGTCACCCATCCCGACGGCGATCTCGCGCTCATGGTCAAGCCGCAGTTCGAGGTCGGCAAGGACCGGGTCGGCAAGGGCGGTGTCGTGCGCGACCCCGCGCTCCACGCCGAGAGCGTGCTCGGCGTCGTGGCCGAGGCCGCGGGGCTGGGCTGGGGACTGCGTGCGGTCACCACCAGCCCGCTGCCCGGCCCGTCGGGCAACGTCGAGTTCTTCGTGTGGCTGCGCCGCGGCGCGGCCGTCGCCGACCCCGAGGCCCTCGAGCGGCTGGTCGCGGACGAGGTGCGCCGCGGCCCCGGCGCCGCGTCGCCGTCGGAGCCGGGTGAGAGGCTGACGCCGTGACCGACGAGCCCGCCCCCGACCAGGGTCCGACCACCCCGGACCCGCGACGGGTCCTCGTGCTCGCCCACACCGGGCGCGCCGCCTCCTGCGAGGTCGCCCAGGCCTGCGGCGCGGCCCTCGCCGCGCAGGGCCTGGTCGTGCGGCTGCTGCCCGAGGAGGCCGCCGACCTGCACCCCGACGGCCCGCCCCCGGCGGGCCACGAGGTGTGGGCGCCGACCGAGGACGCCGAGGTCGCGGCCGGCCCGGGCGCGGGCTGCGAGCTGGCAGTGGTCATCGGCGGCGACGGCACCATCCTGCGCGCCGCGGAGCTGACGCGCGCCAGCGGGATCCCCCTGCTCGGGGTCAACCTCGGCCACGTCGGCTTCCTCGCGGAGGCCGAGTACGACGACGTCGGCGACACCATCGACGCGGTGGTGGCCCGGCGCTACACCATCGAGGACCGGCTGACCCTCGACGTCCGGGTCCGCCACGGCGAGCACGTCGTCGCCGAGACCTTCGCGGTCAACGAGGCCAGCGTCGAGAAGTCCGAGCGCCAGCGGATGCTCGAGCTCGTCGTCGAGGTCGACGACCGCCCGCTGTCGCGGTGGGGCTGCGACGGCGTGGTCATGGCCACCCCGACGGGGTCCACGGCGTACAACTTCAGTGCCGGCGGCCCCGTGGTCTGGCCCGAGGTCGAGGCGATGCTGCTGGTCCCGATCAGTGCCCACGCGCTCTTCGCCCGGCCCCTCGTCGTGGCCCCCACCTCGGTGCTCGCGGTCGAGGTCGCCGAGCGCCCCGACGGCACGGGCGTGCTGTGGTGCGACGGTCGCCGGACGGTCGACCTGCCGCCGGGCGCCCGTGTCGAGGTGCGACGCGGCAGCCGCCCGCTGCGCCTGGTCCGGCTGCAGACCGCGCCGTTCGCCGACCGCCTGGTGGCGAAGTTCCGCCTCCCCGTCGACGGGTGGCGCGGCGTGCAGCCCGCCGGGCCCCGGACCGGGGGCTGAGCACGTGTTCGAGGAGATCCGCATCACCGGTCTCGGCGTCATCGACGCCTCGACGCTCGAGCTCGGCAGCGGCCCGGGGCTGACGGTGATCACCGGCGAGACCGGCGCCGGCAAGACCATGGTCGTCACCGCCCTCGGGCTCCTGCTCGGGGGTCGGGCCGACTCCGGTGCGGTGCGGTCGGGGCGGCGTAGCGCCCGCGTCGAGGGTCTGGTCCGGGTGACGACCGACGCCACGACGACCGACGCCACGACGACCGACGCCACGACCGACGCGGGGACGGGCGGTGCCGGGCACGAGGCCACCGCCGGCCTGGCCGCGGAGGTCGACGAGGCGGGGGGCGAGGTCGAGGACGGCACGGTGCTGCTGGCCCGCACCATCTCCGCCGAGGGCCGCAGCCGGGCCTTCGTGGGCGGCGCCTCGGTGCCCGCCGCGGTCCTGGCCCGGCTCGCCGAGCCGCTGGTCGCCGTGCACGGGCAGTCCGACCAGCACCGCCTGCTGCGGGCCTCCGCGCAGCGTGAGGCCCTCGACCGCTTCGGCGGCGCCGAGGTCGCCGCGGCCCTGGCGAGGTGGCGCACGCTGCACGCGGAGCTGTCGACGACCGAGCGCAGCCTCGCCGAGGTCGTCGGCACCGCCCGCGAGCGGTCCCGGGAGGCCGAGCTGCTCCGGGCGGGCCTGACCGAGATCGAGGCCGTCGACCCCAGCCCCGGGGAGGACGACGCGCTCGCGGCGGAGGAGGCCCGCCTCGGTCACGCCGAGGAGCTGCGCACCGCCGCCGAGCGCGCGCGGGAGGCGCTCTCCAGCGACTCCGGCGCCCCCGACGCCCTCGCCACCTCGGCCACCGCGCGCTCCGAGCTCGCCGGGGTGCGCGACCACGACGCCGAGGCGGGCGAGCTGGCCGACCGCGCCGCCGAGGTCGGCTACCTGCTCACCGACCTCGCCGCCGACGTCGCCTCCTACGCCGACCGGCTCGACGTCGACCCCGCCCGCCTCGCGGCCGTCTCCGATCGCCGGGCCGCGCTGTCGGCCCTGACGCGCAAGTACGCCGACACGCTGGACGAGGTGCTCGCCTGGGCGCAGGGTGCGTCCGTGCGCCTGCTCGAGCTCGACGGCACCGACGACGAGATCGAGCGGCTGCGCGCCGAGCGGGACCGCCTGCGCGCCGAGCTCGCCGATGCCGGGGTCGCGCTGTCGGAGGCCCGCACGGCCGCTGCCGGGCGGCTGTCGGCCCAGGTCAGCGACGAGCTCACGCTGCTGGCGATGCCGCACGCCTCCGTCGAGGTCGCCGTCCGCCAGCACGAGGTCACCGGGGCGGGGGAGCCCGAGGACACGGTCCCCGGCGCCCCGCTGCGGGTGGGGGAGCGGTGGCTCCAGCACACCGCCACCGGCCTCGACGAGGTCGAGCTGCTGCTCGCCGCCAACGTGGGCGCCGCCGCCCGGCCCCTCCACAAGGGCGCCTCCGGCGGCGAGCTGTCCCGGGTGATGCTCGCGCTCGAGGTGTCGCTGGCCGAGACCAGCCCCGTGCCGACGTTCGTCTTCGACGAGGTCGACGCCGGCGTCGGGGGTCGTGCCGCCGTCGAGGTCGGGCGGCGCCTGGCCCGGCTGGCCCGCACCGCCCAGGTGCTGGTCGTCACCCACCTGCCCCAGGTCGCGGCGTACGCCGACCGCCACGTGGTGGTCGAGAAGTCCAGCGACGGCTCCGTGACCACCTCGGGCCTGACCGTGCTCGACGAGGGCGACCGCGAGCGCGAGCTGTCGCGGATGCTGGCCGGCGTGGACGACTCCTCCTCGGCGCTCGCCCACGCCCGCGAGCTGCTCGAGACCGCCCGCAGCGCGGTCTGAGGCCGCCGGCGGGCGCGCCCGGCCACCCCGGGGGCGACGCGCCGCGCGAGGTGCCGTCGGGGCCCGCGACCGGCTGCGAGCATGGTCGACCGATGAGGCTCTCCCTGCGCGCGACCCCCCGCACCGACACCGAGCCCGGCCTGACGGCCCGGGCCCACGTGGTCGGCCGACGCGACGTCGTCACCGGCGCCCGCGGACCCCGACCCGGTGACGTGCTGGTCGTCGACCGCACCGACCTCGACCGCGCCACCGCCCAGGCGGCCGTCGACGCCGGGGTCGCCGCGGTGCTGAACACCTCCTCCTCGATCTCGGGCCGCTTCCCGACCCTCGGCGCCGGGATGCTCGCCGACGCCGGGATCGTCCACGTCGACCGGCTGGGCGCCCGGCTCCTCGACGCCGTGCGCCACGGCCAGCCCGTGCGCGTGCACGACGCCACCGTCCACGCCGAGGACGGCGAGGTCGGACCCGGCCGTCTCCTCGACCCCAGCCGGGTCGTCGAGCTGCAGGGCCAGGCCCGCAGCTCGATGAGCGCCCACCTCGACTCACTGACCCTCAACGCGGGCGACTTCCTGAAGCGGGAGCACCGCCTGCTGCTGCACGGCAGCGGACTGCCCGACCTGCGCACGGCCATGGCCGGGCGTGCCGTCGTGGTCGTCGGAGCCGGTCACGAGCACCGCGCCGAGCTGCGCGCCGTGCGGGCGTTCGTCAAGGAGCAGCGTCCGGTCGTCGTCGCGGTCGGCACCGGTGCCGTCGTCGCGAGCGACGTCGGCATGACGCCCGACGTCGTGGTCCTCGGTGGGCCCGAGGCCGGCACGGACACCGGCTCCGGTCGCGGCCTGCCTCCGGCCGCCGTGCTGCGCCGCGCCCACGACGTCGTCGTCTGCCGGCCCCGCGGCACCGCGGACGACACCGACGAGCGGCTGTCCCGCCTCGGCGTCACCCCGGCCGCGGTCCGCACGGCCGCGGCGCCGGAGGACGCGGCGCTCCTGCTCGCCCACCACCGCGGCGCGTCCGCGATCGTGGGGGTCGGCCTGCACGGCACGCTCGAGGAGATGCTCGACGGGGACCGCCCCGGCCTGGCCGGGGGCTACCTGACCCGCCTCGAGATCGGTCCGCGCCTCGTCGACGCCACCGCCCTGCCCGGGGTGTACGCCGGGCGCGTCGGCGTGCGCCACCTCCTCGCGGTCCTGCTGGTCGGCCTGGTGGCGCTGCTCGTGGCCGTCCTCGTCACCCCGGTCGGCCAGGAGTGGTACGCCGCCGCGGTCGACGCCGTGCGCGGGCTCGCCGCCCGCCTGCCCGGGGCGCTGCCCGCCGACCGCCTCGCGGACCTCCTCCGCGCCCTGCCCGGAGGGACCTCCTGATGCCCGCACCCGTCAGCGTCCGGCGCCGTCTCGCCCCGGCGGCCGCCGCGGTCCTGGCCCTCGCCGTCGGGATCGCGGTCGGCGCCGGTCCGCTCTCCGACGTCGGCACCGGCACCGAGCAGCTCGCCGCCCGCACCGGCGGCGAGACGATCACCGACGCCACCGCCCGCCGCGCCCTCGACGCCGGCGACGAGCTGGCGGTCGCCGCGGCCCCCGGGCTCTACGACGACGCCCTCGCCGACACCGGGGTCGCGCTGGTCGTGATGCCCGGCGCCGACCCCGAGGTCGTGGACGGCCTGCGTCGCCAGGCCGACGCCGCCGGCGCCGTCGTGACCGCCACCTGGGAGGTCGGCGACGCCCTGCTGGCCTCCGGCGGCACCGCCCTGGTCGACAGCCTCGGGCGCCGCCTGCTGGCGCAGCAGCCGAACCTGCCCGTCGACGCGGACGCCCCGGCGTACGAGCGTCTCGGGGGCCTGCTCGGCGTGGCCGTGGCCAGCACCCGTCCCACGGGCCAGGAGCCGGTCCCGGCGACCCGCACGGTGGCGGAGTCCCTGCGCACCGCCGACCTCGTCGACGGTCCCACCGAGCCGCGCCGCCGCGCCCCCCTCGTGCTCGTCGTGCTCGGCTCCGAGCCGCCCGCGGACGCCGAGCTTGAGGCCGCCGGCGACGCCGTCGCCTCCGGGCTCCTCTCCGGCCTCGGCGAGCGCTCGGTGGCCACGGTCGTGGCCGGCAGCACCGCCTCCGGCGCCGAGGGCTCGCTGCAGCGGCTGCGGGCGACCGGGTCCGCCGGCGACCGCGGCTGGAGCAGCGTCGACGGCGCCGAGCGCGCCAGCGGACGCGTCCTCGCCGCCCTCGCGCTCGTGCAGGGCGTCGACGGCGTGGCGGGCGACTGGGGCACCTCCGGGGCCGACGGGGCGCTGCCCCGGGCGCCCCGCTGAGGCGTGGGTCCCGCCCGCGGCGTCGACCTGGGGTAGGTTGGAGTTCCGTGAAGGATGACGCTCCGACCAAGCACGTGTTCGTGACCGGGGGCGTCGCCTCCTCGCTCGGGAAGGGCTTGAGCGCCTCGAGCCTCGGCAGCCTGCTGAAGTCCCGCGGGCTGCGGGTCACCATGCAGAAGCTGGACCCCTACCTCAACGTCGATCCCGGGACGATGAACCCGTTCCAGCACGGCGAGGTCTTCGTGACCGACGACGGGGCCGAGACCGACCTCGACATCGGCCACTACGAGCGGTTCCTCGACACCGACCTGAACCAGATCGCCAACGTCACCACGGGCCAGGTGTACTCGACCGTCATCTCCCGGGAGCGCCGCGGAGACTACCTCGGCGACACCGTCCAGGTGATCCCGCACATCACCGACGAGATCCGCGACCGGATGCTCGCCATGGGCGGCACCGGCGCCGACAGGGTCGACGTCGTCATCCACGAGATCGGCGGCACCGTCGGCGACATCGAGTCGCAGCCCTTCCTGGAGTCCGCCCGCCAGGTCCGCCAGACCGTCGGTCGCGGCAACTGCTTCTTCGTCCACGTCTCGCTCGTGCCCTACATCGGGCCCTCGGGGGAGCTGAAGACCAAGCCCACCCAGCACTCGGTGGCCGCGCTGCGCTCCATCGGCATCCAGCCCGACGCGATCGTCTGCCGCGCCGACCGCGAGCTGCCGCAGGGCATCAAGCGCAAGATCGCGCTGATGTGCGACGTCGACGAGGAGGCCGTGGTGACCGCCGCCGACGCGCCCTCGATCTACGACATCCCCAAGGTGCTGCACCGCGAGGGTCTCGACGCCTACGTCGTGCGCCGCCTCGACCTGCCCTTCCGCGACGTCGACTGGACGACCTGGGACGACCTGCTGCGCCGGGTCCACCACCCGCGTGAGGACGTGACCGTCGGTCTCGTCGGCAAGTACGTCGACCTGCCGGACGCCTACCTGTCGGTCGCCGAGGCGCTGCGCTCCGGCGGCTTCGCCCACGAGGCGAAGGTGCACCTGCGCTGGATCCCCTCCGACGCGTGCGAGGACCCCGCGGGCGCCGCCCGCGAGCTCGCCGAGGTCGATGCCGTCTGCGTGCCCGGCGGGTTCGGGATCCGCGGCATCGAGGGCAAGCTCGGCGCCCTCACCTACGCCCGCACCCACGGCGTGCCGACGCTCGGGCTGTGCCTGGGGCTGCAGTGCATGGTCATCGAGCACGCCCGCGAGGTCGCCGGGCTCGCCGGCGCCGGGTCGACCGAGTTCGACCCCGACACCCCCGAGCCGGTCGTCGCCACCATGGCCGAGCAGGAGGCCTTCGTCGAGGGCGCGGGCGACCTCGGCGGCACGATGCGGCTCGGGCTCTACCCCGCCGAGCTGGCCGCGGGGTCGCTCGTGCGGGAGGTGTACGGCGCGGCCCGGGTCGAGGAGCGCCACCGCCACCGCTACGAGGTCAACAACTCCTACCGCGAGCGCCTCGCGGAGGCCGGGCTGGTCTTCAGCGGCCTGAGCCCGGACGGGGGGCTGGTGGAGTACGTCGAGCTGCCGCGGGAGGTGCACCCGTACTACGTCGCCACGCAGGCCCACCCCGAGCTGCGCTCGCGACCCACGCGACCGCACCCGTTGTTCGCCGGCCTCATCGGCGCGGCCATCGAGCGTCAGCGCGAGCTGCGGCTCTCGATCGACGACACCGGGCTCGAGCGCCGCTGGGTCGAGGCGGAGGCCTGATGCCAGCCGGGCGCGACCCCGCCGACGCCCCGCTCGCCGACCGCGAGGGCTCCTGGGAGGTCGTGGGCACGCGCGACCTGCACCGCGACGACTGGATCGTCGCGCTGCGCGAGGACGTCGTGCGGCGCCCCGGCCACGACGACACCCACCGCCGCCTCGTGGTCGAGCACCCCGGGGCCGTGGTCGTGCTCGCCGTCGACGACACCGACCCCGACGCGCCGCGGGTCTGCGTGCTGCGCCAGTACCGCCACGCCGGCCCCGGCTGGTACGTCGAGCTGCCCGCCGGCCTGCGCGACGCCGACGGGGAGGACCCCCTGCTCACCGCGCAGCGCGAGCTGCGGGAGGAGGCCGAGCTGGCCGCCGAGCACTGGCAGCCGCTGGCCACGCTCAAGCCCAGCGTCGGGATCTCCGCCGAGGTGCAGCTGATTTACCTGGCCCGCGGGCTCTCGCACGCCGACCGCGGCGACTTCGAGCTGCACGGCGAGGAGGCGGAGATGGACGTCTTCTGGGTCGGTCTGGACGAGCTGCTCGACGCCGCGCTCGACGGCCGGGTCGGGACCAGCCCGCTGGTCACCGCCGTGCTCGCCTACGACGCGCTGCGACGCCGCGGACGCCTGTGACCGTGGACCGCCACGGGCGGCGCGTCGCCGTCGGCGGGGGTGAGTAGGGTGCCGCGGGTGAGGATCGGCGTACCGAAGGAAGTCAAGAACCACGAGTACCGGGTGGCGATCACCCCGGTCGGCGTGCACGAGCTGGTGCGTCGCGGCCACGAGGTCGTCGTCCAGCGCGGCGCGGGCGAGGGGTCCCGGATCCCCGACTCCGAGTACGTCGCCGCGGGGGCCCGGACGGCCGACGACGCCGACGCCACGTGGGGCGAGGCGGACCTGGTGCTGAAGGTCAAGGAGCCGGTGGCGGAGGAGTACCACCGGCTGCGCGAGGGCCTGACGCTGTTCACCTACCTGCACCTGGCCGCCGATCGGCCGCTGACCAGCGAGCTGATGGACCGCGGGGTCACGTCGCTGGCCTACGAGACGGTGCAGCTGCCCTCGGGCGGGCTGCCGCTGCTGTACCCGATGTCGGAGGTCGCGGGCTGCCTCGCGCCCCAGGTCGGCGCCCACGCGCTGCTGCGGGCCCAGGGCGGCCGTGGCGTGCTCATGGGTGGCGTCGGCGGCGTCGCCAACGCTAAGGTCGTCATCATCGGCGCCGGCGTCTCGGGCCAGAACGCCGCCAACATCGCCATGGGCATGGGTGCCGACGTCACGCTCCTCGACACCGACCTCGACAAGCTGCGCATGTCGTTCTGGCGCTACAACAACCGCATCCACGGGCTGGCGTCGTCCGCGCTCGCGATCCGCGACCAGGTCCGTGCCGCCGACCTCGTGATCGGCTCCGTGCTGATCCCGGGCGCGCGGGCGCCCAAGCTCGTGAGCAACGAGCTCGTCGCGGAGATGAAGCCCGGCTCCGTGCTCGTCGACATCGCCGTCGACCAGGGCGGCTGCTTCGAGGACACCCGCCCCACGACGCACGCCGACCCGACGTACGCCGTGCACGGCTCGACGTTCTACTGCGTGGCCAACATGCCGGGCGCCGTGCCCCACACCTCGACCTACGCGCTGACCAACGCGACGCTGCCCTACGCCGTGGCGCTCGCCGACCGGGGCTGGCGCGACGCGTGCGCGGCCGACGCCAGCCTCGCCAAGGGCCTGTCCACGCACGAGGGCGCGCTGCTGTCGGCGCCGGTGGCCGAGGCCCACGACCTCCCGGCGACGGACCCCGCCGGGCTGTGGTGACGTCCGCGTGAGGGGTCCGGTGCCGGGTGGGGGCTGAGCCGACCGAGGCCGTCCGGGGCTACCTGGACCACCTGGGCGTGGAGCGCGGCCTGGCCGCCAACACCCTCACGTCGTACCGGCGCGACCTGCGTCGCTACCTCGCGCACCTGGGCGCGGCGGGCGTCACCGACCTCGACGAGGTGACCGAGGAGGTCGTCACGGAGTTCCTCGTCGCCCTGCGGACCGGCGACGACGACCACCCGCCGCTCGGGTCCTCGTCGGCCGCACGCACGGTCGTCGCGGTCCGCGGCTTCCACCGCTTCGCGCTCAGCGACGGCCTGGCCGCCGCCGACCCCGCCGGTGCGGTCCGGCCTCCGACACCGGCCAAGCGGCTGCCGAAGGCGCTCCCGCTCGGCGAGGTGGAGGCGCTGCTCGCCGCCGCCGGGTCGCCCGGCGAGGACGAGACGCCGCTGACGCTGCGCGACCGGGCGCTGCTGGAGCTGCTCTACGGCACCGGCGCCCGGATCTCCGAGGTGGTCGGCCTCGACGTCGACGACCTCGACCCGGGCGCCGACCCGGAGGAGGCGACCGTGCTGCTGCGCGGCAAGGGCGGCAAGGAGCGGCTGGTCCCGGTGGGCCGCTACGCCCTCGAGGCGAGTGGCGCCTACCTCGTCCGCGGACGACCGGCCCTCGCGGCCGGCGGCGGTCCGGCCCTGTTCCTGAACTCGCGGGGCGGTCGGCTCTCGCGGCAGAGCGCGTGGGCCGTGCTGTCGCGCGCCGCCGAGCGCGCCGGGCTCGCCCAGGGCATCTCGCCGCACACGCTGCGCCACTCGTTCGCCACCCACCTGCTCGACGGCGGCGCCGACGTGCGTGTCGTGCAGGAGCTGCTGGGCCACGCATCGGTGACCACGACGCAGGTCTACACGCTGGTGACGGTGGACAACCTGCGCGAGGTCTTCGCGTCCGCACACCCCCGGGCCCGGGCGTGACCCCCCTCGCGGCGCTGGCCGCCGAGCTGCGCGACGCCGGCCGGGGCGACGACGCCGACGCCCTGTACGACGCGTTCACCGGGTGGGTGCGCACCCGCGACCTGGAGCCCTACCCGCACCAGGAGGAGGCGATGATCGAGCTCTTCGACGCCCGTCACGTCGTCCTCGCCACCCCCACCGGGTCCGGCAAGACCCTGGTCTCGACCGCGGCCATCTTCGCGGCGCTGGCCGCAGGGGAGCGCGCCTGGCTGACGGCCCCGGTCAAGGCCCTGGTCAGCGAGAAGTTCTTCGAGCTGGTCGGCCTCCTGGGCCCCGACAACGTCGGGATGCTGACCGGCGACGCCTCGGTCAACCCTGATGCCCCCGTGGTCTGCGCGACCGCGGAGGTGCTGGCCAACGTCGCCCTGCGCGAGGGCGCGGGCGCCGACGTGGGCCGCGTCGTCATGGACGAGTTCCACTACTACACCGAGCCCGACCGGGGCTGGGCCTGGCAGGTGCCGCTGCTGGAGCTGACCGGGGCGCAGTTCCTGCTGATGTCGGCCACCCTCGGCGACACGACGCCGATCACCGACGCGCTGACCCGTCGCACGGGTCGGGAGTGCGCGGTCGTGAAGGACGCCGAGCGTCCGGTCCCGCTGAGCTTCACCTGGGCCATGACGCCGTTGGCCGAGACCGTCACCGAGCTCGTCGAGGACGACGACGCGCCGGTCTACGTCGTGCACTTCACCCAGGCCGCGGCCGTCCAGCACGCGACCACGCTGCTGAAGTCGCAGGTCGCCTCGCGCGAGCGGCGCGACGCGATCGCCGAGCGCCTCGCGGGCTTCCGGTTCGCCGCCGGCTTCGGCAAGGCGCTGGCCAAGCTCCTGCGCCACGGCGTCGGCGTGCACCACGCGGGCATGCTGCCGCGCTACCGCCGCCTCGTCGAGCAGCTCGCGCAGGCGGGCCTGCTGGTCGTCGTGTGCGGCACCGACACGCTGGGCGTCGGCATCAACGTGCCGATCCGCACCGTGCTGTTCACCGCCCTCGCCAAGTACGACGGGCGCCGCGAGCGGGTGCTCAAGGTGCGGGAGTTCCAGCAGATCGCCGGGCGGGCGGGACGCGCGGGCTACGACGTGCGCGGCCGGGTCGTCGTCCAGGCCCCCGAGCACGTCATCGAGAACGCCCGGATGCTGGCCAAGGCCGGCGACGACCCGAAGAAGCGCCGCAAGGTGCAGCGCAAGAAGCCGCCGGACGGCGCGGTCGTGTGGACCGAGGACACCTTCACCAAGCTCGTCGAGGGCACGCCCGAGGCGCTCGTGCCGCGGATGAAGGTCGACAACGCCGTGCTCGTCAACGTCGCCGCGCGCGAGGAGGACACCACCGCCGTGGTCCGGCGGCTGGTCTATGACAACCACGACCAGCGCCCCCGCGAGCGTGCCCGCCTCGCGCGCCGCGCCGTACGGCTGGTGCGGAGCCTGGTCGACACCGGCGTGCTGACCCGTCTGGCGGAGCCGGACGCGTACGGCCGGCGGTTCGTGCTCACCGTCGACCTCCCGGAGCACTTCGGGCTGGACCAGCCGCTGTCCCACTTCGCCCTGCGCGCGCTGGAGGTGCTGCCGACCGCGGACGTGGACTCCGACGACGTGGCCGCCCGCACCCACGCGCTGGACGTGCTCAGCGTGGTCGAGGCGATCGTCGCGACCCCGCGGGCGATCCTCATGGCGCAGCAGCACGCCGCGCGCGGCGAGGCCGTCGCGCGGATGAAGGCGGACGGCATCGAGTACGAGGAGCGCATGGTGCTGCTCGAGGACGTCACCTGGCCCCAGCCGCTGGCGGACCTGCTCGGGACTGTCTACGAGGACTACCGGCTCGGGCACCCGTGGCTGCCCGAGGACGCGCTCGAGCCCGCGTCGGTGGTGCGCGACATGGTCGAGCAGGGGATGGGGTTCACGGACCTCGTCGCGCGCTACGGGCTGGCGCGCTCCGAGGGTCTCGTGCTGCGCTGCCTGTCCGACACCTACCGGACGCTGCGACAGGTGGT
The DNA here is from genome assembly GCF_039529515.1 of Nocardioides lentus. Classification (NCBI taxonomy): domain Bacteria; kingdom Bacillati; phylum Actinomycetota; class Actinomycetes; order Propionibacteriales; family Nocardioidaceae; genus Nocardioides; species Nocardioides lentus. The sequence goes on along the minus strand of NZ_BAAAMY010000003.1, from coordinate 47,389 downwards.
GCCGGACGCGCACCGCACCGAGGCGCTCGCCGACGTCGAGGAGTGGCTCGGCGAGACCATCCGCCAGACCGACTCCTCGCTGCTGGACGAGTGGGAGGCGCTGACCGGGCTGGCCCCGCTCGCCGACGGCGAGCCGGGCGCCCCGCCGCCCCCGCCCCGCCCGCTGAGCGAGCAGACCCGCCCCTTCACGGTGATGGTCCGCAACGCGGTCTTCCGCCGGGTCCAGCTCGCGGCCCGCGACGACGTCGCCGGGCTCACGGCGCTGGAGGTCGCCGCCGCCGAGTCGGTGCCCGCCGGTGGCGCAGAGGTCGTGATGGGCGAGGCCGACTGGGACGCCGCCCTGGGCGACTACTACGACGAGCACGACGAGGTCCGCACCGACGGCGACGCGCGGGGCCCCGACCTGTTCACCGTGGAGCCGGAGGGCCGCACCTGGCGGGTCCGCCAGTCCCTGCTCGACCCGGCCGGCCACCGTGACTGGGTGCTGGAGGCGACCGTCGACCTCGACGCCTCCGACGAGGTCGGCGAGGCCGTCGTCCTCACCACCGCCCTGCGCCGTCTCTGAACCGGCCCGACCGGGCCGGCAGGGGTGCGGCGAGTCGGCAGTGCGGTGCGCTGTCGAGGGCCCGAGTCGGCAGTGGTGTGCGCCGTCGATGGCCCGAGTCGGCAGTGGTGTGCGCGCCCAGTGGGTCGAGTCGGCCCGGATGCGCCCGTGCGGTGCACACAACTACCGACTCGGGGTCGTGCGGTGCACGGGAGCGCCGACTGGGCCGTCGTGCGGTGCACGGGAGCGCCGACTGGGCCGTCGTGCGGTGCACGGGAGCGCCGACTGGGCCGTCGTGCGGTGCACGCGAGCGCCGAGTGAGGTGCGCATCCAGGCCGTCGGGAGTCTCAAGTGTCACTGGAGAGTTGAGGATTGTGACACGAGTGGGTCGTGGGACTGCTGCGACACGCCGAGCGGCGTCCCCCATGTCTCCGAGTCGACAATTAGCGTCGGAGACGTGAACGCGCCCGCCGGTCCCGCACCCGCCATGCCACCCCGCCCACCGATGCGCCAGCCCGTGCACGCGCCCGGGCCGAGCGACCCGCTCCCGTTCGAGAGGCCCCAGCGGCCCTCGCGCGAGGAGCTCCACGCGGCCGACCCGCTGCCGATCCCCCCGACGGTCGAGATCGGTCCGACCGGCCGCCCGATGCCGCACCTGCCCGAGCCTCCCGCGCTCGACGGGCACGGCCCGGCGCGCATCGTGTCGATGTGCAACCAGAAGGGTGGCGTCGGCAAGACGACGACCACCATCAACCTGGGCGCGGCCATGGCCGAGTTCGGCCGGCGCGTGCTGCTGGTCGACTTCGACCCCCAGGGCTCGCTGTCCGTCGGGCTGGGGCTCAACCCCCACGAGATGGACATGACGATCTACAACCTGCTCATGGAGCGGGACGTCACCCTCGACGACGTGATCGTGCCGTCCGGCGTGCCCGGCATGGACCTGCTGCCCTCCAACATCGACCTGGCCGCGGCGGAGGTCCAGCTCGTCCACGAGGTCGCCCGCGAGCAGACGCTGCAGCGGGTGCTGCGTCCCGCGCTGGCCGACTACGACCTCATCCTCATCGACTGCCAGCCCTCCCTGGGCCTGCTGACGGTCAACGCGCTCACGGCCTCGCACGGCGTGATCGTGCCCCTCGAGTGCGAGTACTTCGCCCTGCGCGGCGTCGCCCTGCTCAAGACCACCATCGACAAGGTCACCGAGCGCCTCAACCCCGACCTGGTCGTGGACGGCGTCCTCGGCACCATGTACGACGGTCGCACCCTGCACGGCCGCGAGGTCATGGAGCGTCTCGTCCAGGCGTGGGGCGACACCGTCTTCCACACCGTCATCCGGCGCACCGTGAAGTTCTCCGACGCCACGGTCGCGGGGGAGCCGATCACCAACTACGCCTCCAGCTCCGCCGGGGCGGGCGCCTACCGCCAGCTCGCCAAGGAGGTGGTGGCCCGGTGCCACGGCGGGTGAGCATGCCGGCGGCGGACGACCTGTTCCGCCCGACCGACGACACGCCGCGCGCGGCCGAGGACAAGCGGCGTCTCGCCGCGGCCCCCGAGCCCGACGGCACCCGGCGCGCCAGCGGGCGCGTGCGGCACGACGAGAAGATGACGGTCTACGTCACCGCCGGCGAGCTGCTCGACCTCGAGGAGGCCCGGCTCGCCCTGCGGCGACGGGGGCTGGCCGTGGACCGCGGCCGCCTCGTGCGCGCCGCGATCGCGATGGCGCTGGCCGACCTCGACGAGCACGGCGACGAGGCCGAGCTGGTGCGCAGGCTCGCCCCGGAGTGAGCCCGTCGGAGGGGGTCGAGGGCGCGGAGGGCGCACCGGTCGCCCCTGAGTTCAGCGTCCGGCTGGACAACTTCGAGGGCCCGTTCGACCTCCTGCTCTCGCTGATCGCCAAGCACGAGCTCGACATCACCGAGGTCGCGCTGTCGCGCGTCACCGACGAGTTCATCGCCCACGTCAAGGTCGGCACCGCCGCCGACGGTGGCGGTGCGTGGGACCTCGAGCGCACCACGTCGTTCCTGCTCGTCGCCGCGACCCTGCTGGACCTCAAGGCCGCCCGGCTGCTGCCCGCGGGCGACGTCGAGGACGCCGAGGACCTGGCGCTGCTCGAGGCGCGCGACCTGCTGTTCGCGCGCCTGCTGCAGTACCGGGCGTTCAAGCAGGTCGCCGGCGTGCTCGCCACCCGGCTCGAGGACGAGGCCCGCCGCCACCCCCGCGCGGTGGGGCTCGAGGAGCGGTTCGCGACCCTGCTGCCCGAGGTGCTGATCGGGATCGGGCTGGAGGAGTTCGCCCGGCTCGCCGCCCGCGCCATGGAGCCCCGACCGGCGCCGGAGGTGGCGCTCGACCACATCCACGTCACGCGGGTGAGCGTGCGCGAGCAGGCCGCGGTCGTCGCCGACCGGCTGCGACGCTCGGGCACGCTGACCTTCCGTGCGCTGTGCGTCGACGCACCTGACACGATGACCACGGTCGCCCGGTTCCTCAGCCTGCTGGAGCTGTACCGCGAGGGCGTGGTCGCCTTCGAGCAGGCGGACTCGTTCGCCGAGCTCGGCGTGCGGTGGACGGGCGGCGAGGGCGTCGAGGAGATCGACGCGCTGGAGACGATCGACGAGTTCGAGGGTGCGCCCGAGGCGGCCCCGGGTGAGGCAGGAGGCGGAGCGTGAGCGAGACCCCGCCCGACGAGGCGCTCGAGGTGCCGCTGTCCGAGCTGCGACCGGCGCTGGAGGCCCTGCTCATGGTCGCCGACCAGCCCCTCGACGCCACGACGCTCGCCACCGCGGTCGGCTACCCGGTGGTCGAGGTCGAGGGCGCGCTGGCCGCGCTCGCCGCCGAGTACGACGAGCAGCACCGCGGGTTCGAGCTCCGCGGCGTCGCCGGCGGCTGGCGCTACTACACCCGCGAGGACTTCGCCCACGTCGTCGAGTCCTTCGTGCTCGAGGGCCAGCAGGCGCGGCTGACGCAGGCCGCGCTCGAGACGCTCGCGGTCGTGGCCTACTCGCAGCCGGTCTCGCGGGCCCGGGTCTCCGCCGTGCGCGGCGTCAACGTCGACGGCGTGATGCGCACGCTGCTGGCCCGCGGCCTGGTGCAGGAGGCCGGGCAGGACCCGACCAGCGGGGCCCACCTCTACCGGACCACCACCTACTTCCTCGAGCGCATCGGCGTCGACTCGCTCGACGACCTGCCCGAGCTCGCGCCGTACCTGCCCGCGATGGAGGACCTCGGCGACGACCTCGGCGCGGGCCCCGTCCCCGAGGCGGCGACGCCGCGTGCCGCCGACCCGCAGCTGGGTGAGGAGACCCCGTGACCGACCCCGTGACCGACCCCGAGCACCCCCCGACCGACGCCGGCGCGAGCCCCGTCACCAACATCGACATCGAGCCCGACGAGGACGGCCTGGTGCGCCTGCAGAAGCTGCTGGCGCGCTCCGGGGTCGCGTCGCGGCGACGCTGCGAGGAGCTGATGCTCGCCGGCGAGGTCACCGTCGACGGCGAGGTCGTCACCCGGCTCGGGACGAAGGTCGACCCGCGCACGGCGGCGGTCCACGTCTCCGGCAAGCGGCTGCCGCCGCTCTCCGAGCACGTCTACCTGGTCCTGCACAAGCCCACCGGCGTCGTCTCGACGATGTCGGACCCGCAGGGCCGCCGCACGCTGTCGGACCTCGTCGCCGACCGCCCCGAGCGCCTCTTCCACGTCGGACGGCTCGACACCGACACCTCGGGGCTGCTGCTGCTGACCAACGACGGCGACTTCGCGCAGAGGATGGCGCACCCGTCGTACGAGGTGGAGAAGACGTACGTCGCCGAGGTCGAGGGCCAGGTCTACCCGAACGTGAAGAAGCGGCTGCTGGCCGGCGTCGAGCTCGAGGACGGGCCGGTGGAGGTGCGTCGGGCCAAGATCAAGCAGGGCGCGCCCGGTCGCTCCATCGTCGAGCTGGTCATCCACGAGGGTCGCAACCGCATCGTGCGGCGGCTGCTCGAGGAGGTCGGCCACCCGGTGCTGCAGCTGGCCCGGACCCGGTTCGGTCCGCTGCACCTCGGCGGCCTCAAGCCGGGCGAGTCGCGCGAGCTGAGCGCGGACGAGCTCGGCCAGCTCCTCGACGCCGCGGGCTGAGCGCGGCTCGCACGACCGGTCCCCGCCGAGCGGGGAGCCGGGCGCACTAGCCTGAGCCGCATGTCCGACAGCGCCGCGACCCCCAGCCCCGCCGTGAGGGTGCGGGCCGTCCGGGGGGCCACCCAGCTCGACGCCGACGAGCGCGACCACCTCCTGGAGCGGGTCGCCGAGATGGTCACCAAGGTGATGGCCGCCAACGCCCTCGAGGTCGACGACGTGATCTCCGTGATCTTCACCTCGACCTCGGACCTGACCTCGGAGTTCCCGGCGTACGCCGCCCGTCAGCTCGGGTTCGGCGACGTGCCGCTGATGTGCGCCCGCGAGCTCGAGATCGAGCGCTCCATGCCCCGCGTCGTACGGATGATGGCGCACGTCGAGACCACGCTGCCGCGCGCGGACATCACCCACGTCTACCTGCACGGAGCGGCGGCGCTGCGCCGCGACCTGACCCGGGTGCAGGCGCTGCCCGACGATGCCTCCTGAGGCGCCCGCCGGGCTGCGCGGGACCGTCCTGGTGGCGGGCGTCGGGCTGCTCGGCACCTCGGTCGGCCTGGCGCTGAGCCGCGCCGGCGTCGACGTCCGGCTCAGCGACCCCCAGCCCGAGCACGTGCGCACCGCCTCCGGGCTGGGCGCGGGGCGCCCGGCGGGCGAGGGCGACCCCCACCCGTGCCTCGTCGTCGTCGCCTGCCCTCCGGCGCTGCTCGGCGAGGTCGTCGCCGCGCACCTGCGGGCCCACCCCGAGGCCGTCGTCACCGACGTGGGCAGCGTGAAGTCGGCTCCGCTGGTCGACGTCGCCGCCCGGGTCCCCGACGTCGCCGACGGGCGCCGCTACGTCGGCTCCCACCCGATGGCGGGCAGCGAGCGCTCGGGGCCGCTCGCGGCCACCGCGTCCCTCTTCGAGGGCCGGCCCTGGGCGGTCACCCCGCACGCCCGCTCCGCGCCCGAGGCCGTCGAGACCGTCGAGGCGCTCGCCGCCGCGTGCGGGGCGATCACGGTGCGCATGACCCCCGACGAGCACGACCGGGCCGTCGCCCGCACCTCCCACCTGCCGCACCTGATGGCCGTCCTGACCGCCGGGCGCCTGGCCGGGGCCCCCGCGGAGCAGCTGGCGCTGTCGGGGCAGGGCGTGCGCGACGTGACCCGCGTCGCGGGCGGCGACCCGGCCCTGTGGCGCCAGATCGTGGCCGCCAACGCCGGCGCCCTGACCGAGCTGCTCCGCGAGGTCCGCACCGACCTCGACGGGCTGCTCGCCGCCGTCGAGACCGGCGCCCCCCTCGAGCCGCTGCTCGAGGCCGGCCGCGCCGGGGTCGCGGCCATCCCCGGCAAGCACGGCGGCACGCCCACCCCCGTGGCGCCGGTGTACGTCGCCGTCCCCGACCATCCCGGCGAGCTCGCGCGCCTGTTCGCCGACGCCGGCGAGATCGGCGTCAACATCGAGGACGTGCGCATCGACCACGACCCCGGGCGCCCCGTCGGCCTGGTCGAGCTGGCCGTGCGCGACAGCCACGCCGAGGTGCTGCGCTCCGCGCTCGAGTCGAGGGGCTGGACCGTCCACCGCTAGGGTGCTGCCCCGTGAGCAGCACCCGTGGGCCCCTCGTGATCGCCGTCGACGGACCCTCGGGGTCGGGCAAGTCGAGCACCTCGCGGGCCGTCGCCCAGCGCCTCGGGCTGCGCTACCTCGACACCGGTGCGATGTACCGGGCCGTGACCTGGTGGATGCTCGAGGCCGGGGTCGACGTCCACGACGCCGACGCCGTGGCCGCCCGCTGCGCGGAGCCCGAGCTGGTCTCGGGCACCGACCCGGGCGCCCCGACGATCCACGTCGACGGCCACGACGTCGGCGCCGCGATCCGCACGGGCGCGGTGACCGGCGCGGTCAGCCCCGTCAGCACCGTGCCCGCGGTCCGCGCCCGGCTCCTCGACCTCCAGCGCGCCGAGATCGCGGCCGCCTCCGCGGCGGGTGGGATCGTCGTGGAGGGCCGCGACATCGGCTCGGTCGTCGCGCCCGACGCCGACCTGAAGGTGTACCTGACCGCCGACGCCGGGGCCCGCGCCGTACGGCGGGCGGCGGAGGAGGGCGGTGCCGGCGAGGAGGCCGTCGCCGCGGTCCGCGCGTCGCTGCTGGCCCGCGACGAGATCGACTCCGGCCGCGCCACGGCGCCCCTGACGATGCCCGACGGCGCCGTCCACCTCGACACCACGCCGTACACGCTCGAGGAGGTCGTGGACCGTCTCGTGGCCCTGGTGGGTCGGTGAGCGACCGGGCACTGCCCGCCGTGGTGGTCGACGTCCCGCGCAGCGACCACGTGGCGCACCCGCGCCGCTGGCTGCTCCACGGCGGCCGTCCTGCCTCGCGCTGGCTGATCCGTCGCCGGTTCGGGGTGCGGGTCCACCACGCCGAGCGCGTGCCGAGGCGCGGCGGGGCGGTCCTGGCGAGCAACCACATCGGGTTCATGGACGGGCCGCTGCTGTCGATCTTCAGCCCGCGGCCCGTGCACACCCTGACCAAGGCCGAGATGTTCGTCGGTCCGCTGGGGGCCTTCCTGACCACGTGCGGCCAGGTGCCGCTGCACCGCTTCGAGTACGACCCGGCCGCGGTCCGCACCTGCCTGCGCGTGGTGCGCGGCGGGGGAGCGGTCGGCATCTTCCCGGAGGGCCGCCGGGGCGGCGGCGACCTCCAGCGCTTCCACCGCGGGGCGGCGTACCTGGGCCTGGTGACGGGCGCGCCGGTGGTCCCGGTGGTCGTGCTCGGCACCCGTGCCCCCGGGGGCGGCGCCGCCTCGATCCCGGGTCGGGGGGACGTGGTGGACCTCGTCTACGGCGAGCCCGTCACACTGGGAGCCACGCGGTGGCCCCGGACGAGGGAACAGGTGGCCGACGCGTCGTTGTTGGTGAGGGAGCACATGCTCGCGCTGATCGACGAGGCGCGCGTGCTGACGGGGCGTGACCTGCCCGGCCCGATGCCTCCCGGTGAGCTGGAGGACGATCCCTACACCGGTCTGATCCTGCGAGGAGAACCATGAGCGAGACCCCTGACGAGACCACCGGCCCCGTGCCGGTGCTGGCCGTCGTCGGACGGCCCAACGTCGGGAAGTCGACGCTGGTCAACCGCATCATCGGCCGCCGCGAGGCGGTCGTGGAGGACATCCCGGGCGTCACGCGCGACCGGATCTCCTACGACGCCCACTGGAACGGCAAGTCCTTCACCGTCGTCGACACCGGCGGCTGGGACCCCGACGCCCGCGGGCTGGCGGAGGCCATCCGTGCCCAGGCCGAGATCGCCGTGACGCTCGCCGACGCCGTGCTCTTCGTCGTCGACGCCACCATCGGGATCACCGACGCCGACGAGGCCGTCGTCCGCGTGCTGCGCCGGGCCGGCAAGCCCGTCGTCCTGGCCGCCAACAAGGTCGACGACCAGCGCCAGGAGATGGAGGCCGCGGGCCTGTGGAACCTGGGCCTCGGCGAGCCCCACCCGGTCAGCGCCGTCCACGGCCGCGGCTCCGGCGACCTGCTCGACGCCGTCCTCGAGGCGCTGCCCGAGCCGCCCGACGAGGACTGGGCCTCCGAGCGCGGCCCGCGCCGAGTCGCGATCGTCGGCAAGCCCAACGTCGGCAAGTCCTCGCTGCTCAACCGGCTCGCCGGCTCCGAGCGCGCCGTGGTCGACAACGCCTCCGGCACGACGGTCGACCCGGTCGACGAGCTGGTCGAGCTCGACGGGCGGACCTGGCGCTTCATCGACACCGCCGGCATCCGCAAGCGGGTCAACCAGGCCTCGGGCCACGAGTACTACGCCTCCCTGCGCACGACGACCGCGATCGACCGGGCGGAGGTGGCGGTCCTCGTGCTCGACGCCGACCAGTCGATCTCCGAGCAGGACCTGCGCATCGTGCAGACCGTCCGCGAGGCCGGCCGCGCGCTCGTGATCGCCTTCAACAAGTGGGACCTCGTCGACGAGGAGCGCCGTCACTTCCTCGAGCGCGAGGTGGAGCGGGAGTTCGTGCAGGTCGCCTGGGCGCCGCGGATCAACATCACCGCCCGCACCGGCTGGCACGTCGATCGGGTCGTGCGCGCCCTCGACGCGGCGCTCGAGGGCTGGGAGACGCGCGTCGGGACCGGCGCGCTCAACACTTTCCTGGGGCGTCTGGTCGCCGAGCACCCGCACCCGGTCCGCTCGGGCAAGCAGCCCAAGATCCTGTTCGGCACCCAGGCCACCACGTCGCCCCCGACCTTCGCGCTGTTCACCTCCGGCAAGCTCGACGCCGGCTACGAGCGGTTCATCGAGCGCCGGCTGCGCGAGGAGTTCGGCTTCGTCGGCACGCCGATCGTGCTCCAGCAGCGCGTGCGGGAGAAGCGCAAGCGCTGAGCGCCCGGCCCGCGCCTCCGGCTCCTCCGTCGACACGGACGGCGGTGCCGGCGGTGGCGTCAGCCCGTCATCGCCCGCGGGCCGCCGACCCGGCCGGGGGCGGCCTCGGCGACGAGCGTCCGGCCGACCGCCACCGTGAGGTCGAGCAGCGTCAGGTCGAGCGCCCCGGCCACGGCCGCGAGGATCTCGGAGGAGGGCTCCTTGAGCCCGCGCTCGACCTCGGAGAGGTACTGGATCGAGACCCCGGAGCGACCCGCGACCTCGCGCAGCCTCAGGCCCCGCTCCTGACGGGCACGGCGCAGGGCGCGGCCCGCGACCTCCCGCCACAGCGGCTCGACCTGCGGGGCCCGGAGGTGGACGACGTCTCCCATGGCCCGACCGTAGGCGTCCCGGCCGGTCCGGTCGCGGCGTTCCGCTCAGGGCGGACGCCGGGGTCCGGGGCCGACTTCGGGGCTCGCGCCCGCTTGGGATAGTGTTCCCACGCGCTCGGAGACGAGTGCCTCGGGCTGTGGCGCAGCTTGGTAGCGCACCTGACTGGGGGTCAGGGGGTCGCAGGTTCAAATCCTGTCAGCCCGACAGTGGGCCTCTCACCTGTCATCGCAGGTGAGGGGCCCGTCGTGCGTCCGACGGACGCGGGCGCTCACGCGAGGCCGGCCAGCCCCGCGGCGACGCCCACGAGCGCGCAGGCGCCGAGGGTGCGCAGCACCGACCAGCCGCGCCAGAAGACCAGGGCGCAGGCGAGGACGGTGATCGCCAGCGGGGCCCACTGCACCGTGTCGAGGACGGGGTACTCCAGGTCGAGCGGGCCGGAGGTGAGCCGGCCGGTGCCCGCGAACAGGGTGTGCACCGCGAAGAAGACCGCGAGGCTGCCGATGACGCCGACGACGGCGGCGGTGATCCCGGTCAGGGCCGTCGCGAGCGTGCGGTTGCCGCGCAGGCGCTCGACGTAGGGCGCCCCGAGCAGGATGAACAGGAAGCTGGGCACGAACGTCACCCAGGTGGTGACGAGCGCGGCGACGACCGCCGCCACCCAGGGGTCGAGGTCGCCGGGCGAGCGGTAGGCGCCGACGAAGGCGACGAACTGCACCACCATCACGAGCGGACCGGGGGTGGTCTCGGCGAGCGCCAGACCGCGGACCATCTCCCCGGGAGCCAGCCAGCCGTACACCTCGACGGCCTGCTGGGCGACGTAGGCGAGGACGGCGTAGGCGCCGCCGAAGGTGATCACCGCGGCGCCGGAGAAGAACAGGCCCTGGTCGACGAACACGCTGGAGCGGCCGAACACGACCGCCGCGGCGACGACGGGAGCCGCCCACAGGGCCAGCCCGACCACCAGGGTGCTGGCGCTGCGCCGGGCGGACGGACGTGCGCTGTGCAGCGCGTCGTCGCTGATCAGCGGGGTGGGCCCGTCGGCGGCGGCGGCCTTCGCCGGACGGGTCAGGTCCGGGATGAGCCGCCCCAGCAGCCAGCCCGCGCCCGCGGCCACCGCGATCACCGCGGGGAACGGGACCGCGAAGGCGGTCAGCGCGACGAACGAGGCGACCGCCAGTCCCACCAGAGCGGGGTGGCCCAGGCCCTTGCGGCTGACGCGGATCACCGCCTCGAGGACGATCGCGATCACCGCGGGGGCGAGGCCGAGGAACAGCGAGCGGACGACGGTGGTCTCGCCGTAGGCGACGTAGACACCCGAGAGCGCGAGCAGCGCCACCACGCCGGGGAGCACGAACAGCACGCCCGCGACGAGCGCGCCGCGGACGCCGTTGAGCAGCCACCCGACGTACGTCGCGAGCTGCTGGGCCTCCGGCCCCGGCAGCAGGGTGCAGTAGGACAGGGCGAACAGGAACCGCTGCTGGCCGATCCAGCGCTTCTCGTCGACGAGGGTCCGCTGCATGACGGCGATCTGGCCAGCGGGCCCGCCGAAGGTCTGCAGCGAGATCGCGAACCACGCACGGGTGGCCTCCCGCAGCGGGACGACGTCGTGGGAGGGACGCGGGGCGGTGCCCTGGCTCATGACGGTGCGCTCCTGTCGAGGATGAAGCCGCGGCGGTAGTAGTGCCGGAGCCCGTCGAAGACGGATCCGGTGAGGGCGAGGACCGTGTGGTCGTCCTGCGTCATCGACAGCCCGCGCAGGACGACGTCGAGGCCGGCGGCCTCGGGCGCGTCGTAGCGGTCGTCCTCGAGGTCGGCCTCGTGCACGATCGCCGCGATGCGCCACAGGACCGGGTCGTCGAGGTCGTGGCGGCGCAGGATGGTCTCGAAGGTGCAGTCGTCGCCGTGGTGGCCGTACTCGACGCCGCGCATGTCGAACGGCGTGGCGTCGGCGGGCACGTCGTGCCGGTCGTCGACGAACACGAACTCCGCCTCGTCGTCGACGTAGCGGCGGATCAGCCAGGCGCAGGCCGCGCGGTCGATGTGGATGCCCGCGCGGGTCGCCCACCTCACGCGGGACCGCCGGCGCCGGGCGTGCTCCGGGCGGCCGCAGGGGTCACGGGCTCCCGCAGCAGGTCGACGGCCTCGCGGACGGCGCGGACCGCCTCGTCCCGCTCGGGTGGGGGGAAGTAGTCGCGACGCTGGACGGCACGCAGCGCCCGCCGCAGCCGCGTCGCCGTGCGCGTGGCGTCGCCCGCGACCAGACCGGTCCGCGCGGCGACGTCGGCCTCGCGCGCGAGGTCGCGGTACTCCTGCGCCCGGGCGCGGGCCATCGTCCGGGCCAGCTCCCGCTCGTCGTGCCGGGTCAGCGTCCGCGCCTGCAGCAGCAGCGCGGTGCCGCCGGCGCCGAGCACCCGGTCGGCCACCCACTCGAGGTGCTCGCGGGTCCGGGGGTCCTCCGGCAGCGCGACCACCCCGTCGCCGAGCTGCGCGACCCCGAGGGCGCGCAGGCGGCGCCACACGGCGATGCGGGGCGTCGACGGCTCGCGCGGGACCCGGTAGACCAGGCAGACCCACGTGACGTCCGGAGGTGAAACCACGGTTGCATCATCGGCGACCGCGGGTCGCGGGTCAACGGCGCCACGCGGTGGCGCGACCGGGGCCGGTCAGAGGTCGAAGCCGACGTGGACGTGGTCGCGGTGCAGCGCGTTGGCGAAGTGCACGCCGGTGTCGCCCGGCGGGACGACCGGGCCGCCGATCTCGGTGCTGCCCAGCTCGCGGGCGGCGTCGAGGAACCGGATCAGGAGGGGGTCGTCGAGCGGCATCTCGACCACGGGCCGGCCGTCCACGGCCCAGACGTCGACGGCCCGCCCCCGGGTGTGGTTCGACAGCCCGTCGGTGCCGAACACGGTCGGCGGGTGGCCGGAGGCGAAGACCGCGACGGACATCGAGAACTCCTCGGCCAGGCCCAGCAGCACGTCCACGACGAGGGGCTCGACGGTCCCCGCACGCAGGTCCGCGACGGCGGGCGCCGGCAGCTGCACCCGTGGGTCGTCGACCAGGCGCCGGGCCGACCGGCCGAGGCGGCCGGCCCGACGGTCGGGCGCCGGGATCACCTCGGTCACGCGCCATCCCGTGCCCCCGCGGGCGAGGCGGACGTCGGTGGTGCGCAGGGTGCGGCGCAGCGCCGCCCCGTCGCGCCGGGTCTCGCGGGCGACGACCATGACGCTGGCGGTGGTGGCCTCCAGCCCGCCGTACTGGGGGTAGACGACCTGGGTGACGCGGCCGCGGCCGCGGCCGCGTCCGCGACGCTCCACCTCGCGGGCCGCGACCACCTTCGCGTCCGGCTCGACCTCCTCGGAGGTCGGCCGCCAGGGTGTCGCCCGCGGCAGCGGCTCCGGTCCGGAGGGCGCCGGGCTGCTCGACGGGTCGCTCGACGGGTCGCGCGGTGCCGCCGGTGCGCCGGACCCGGCGGGGGAGGGCCGGGCGCCCGGGTCGCCGTCCCCGATGCCGGCGCAGCCCACCAGCCCGAGGCCGCCGACGACCAGCAGGCCCCGCCGGGTCCAGGCGCGAGCTGCGCGCGTCATCGACCCGCGACGGCCGGGGCGCGGTAGGTCAGCACGGTGTCGCCGTCGCGGTCGACGTGGCTGCCCACACGGGTCCAGCCGACCCGCTCGTAGAACGCGGCCGCGCCCTCGGCGCCGGCCTTGGTGACCAGCTCGACGCGGTCCGCACCGGCGGTGGTGGTGTCGTCGAGGAAGCGGGCCACGAGCCGGGTACCGATCCCGTTGCCCCGGGCCGACGGCGCGACCACGATGGCCTCGAGGACGGCGATCCGCTCCGCCGAGGGCGTCCCCGCGGTGCCCGCGGCGGGGCGACCCCGGAGCCGCCTCAGGTAGCGGCCCGCCCGGGTGGCCGCGAACTCCGCGAGCAGGCGCGGTCGAGTGGCGAACGCCCGCGCCGCCGCGCGCACCAGTGGTCCGCGGCGGTGCTCGAGCAGCCAGGCGACCCCGGCCCGGCGGTCGGTCGATCCGAGCAGGAAGCCGACGGGCTCGCCCCCGCGCAGCGCGACGTACGCCGTGCCGTGCGGGGAGGCGACGTGCGCGGCGTGCCAGCGGCGCACGAAGCCGCGTCCGAGCCGGGGGAAGAGGCCGTGGGGCAGCTCGGCGACGTGGGTGGCGGCCACCCAGCGAGCGTGCTCGCCGCCCAGCGCGACGAGCTCCACGTCACCCGCCGGCGGTGTCGGGACGGCGAGCATGTCGAGGGGGTCGAGCTGGTCGGTCATCGTGGGCTCCTGCACGGAGGGGATGGTGCGTGGGTCCCTCCAGGCTGGGCCGCGAACCTCAGAGCCACCTCAGAGCGTGCGTGCGAGGATCCGCGGCATGGTCGACAGGCACGCGGACACCGGGGTCGAGGCGGCGGAGACCGCCGCCGGCGCGCCCCGGCTGCTGCTCGTCGAGGACGACCGCCGGATGGCGGGACTGCTGCAGCGCCTCCTCACCGGCGAGGGGTACGACGTGACCGTCGTCCACGACGGCCAGGCCGGGCTGCACCAGGGGCTCTCGGCGCGTTTCGACCTCCTCGTGCTCGACCGGATGCTCCCGGCCGTCGAGGGCGTGGACCTCGTCCGGCGCCTGCGCTCCCGCGGGGTGGTGGCGCCGATCCTGCTGCTCACGGCGCGCGGCGAGCCCGAGGACCGGGTCACCGGCCTCGACGCCGGCGCCGAGGACTACCTGGTCAAGCCGTTCGACCTCGACGAGCTGCTGGCGCGTCTGCGTGCACTCCTTCGTCGTCACACCGACACCGCCGACGTGCTCGACCTCGGCGGCGGCCACCTCGACCTCGCCAGCCGTCGGGTCGTGCTCGACAGCGCCGGCGCGGTCGACCTGTCGGCGCGCGAGTGCGAGCTGCTGCAGGTCGTCGCCGGCAGCCCCCGCCGGGTCTTCGGTCGCGAGGAGCTGCGCGCGCTGGTCTTCGCCGAGACCGACAGCGACAACGCCGTCGACACCTACGTCTACTACCTGCGCCGCAAGCTGGGGCGCGACGTGATCCGGACCGTGCGGGGCCTCGGCTACCAGATGGGGGCCGTGTGAGCGACGACGACAGCAGGCTGCTGCGGCGCGCGACGCGCAGGGTCGCGGTCCAGACGGGCGCGGCGGTGGCGGTCGTCGTCGCCGTCGTCGTGGGTCTGGTCTACCTGACCAGCCTCGAGGCCCGCCGCGACGCCACGGAGTCCAAGGCGCAGGGCAAGGTCGCCGCCGCCCTCGCGGCGGGGGAGGCGGGCTCCGTCGTCGCCGACGGCCTGCCCTCGGAGTGCCCGGAGAGCGAGGTCGACGCCGCGGCGGACGGGCTGGGGGTCGGGGAGACCTGGTTCGAGGTCTGCGGCGGGCCGTTCCTCGGCTACGTCGAGGAGGCGGACGGCGCGCGCACCGCGGCCGTCGTCAGCTTCGTCGAGCAGCGCGACGAGACCCGACGCCTGGCGCAGCTGTCCCTCTTCGCGGGGCTGGTGGGCGTCCTCGCCGCCGCGGCGCTCGGGTGGGTGTCCGCGCGCCGTGCGGTCCGCCCGCTCGGTGCGGCGCTGTCGCTGCAGCGCCGCTTCGTCGCCGACGCGAGCCACGAGCTCCGGACGCCGCTGGCGATCCTGCAGACGCGCGCGCAGATGCTCGCCCGCACGACGCCGGCCGAGGACCCGCAGCACGAGGAGCTGCGGCTGCTCGTCCAGGACGCCCGGGTCATGGGCGACGTCGTCGACGACCTGCTGCTGGTGACGCGGCTGCGCGACCGGCGCCCGACGTACGAGGCGGTGGACCTGGTCGCGGTCGCCCGCGCCGTGCGCGACGCCTTCGCCGCCACCGCCGCGGACGCCGGGGTCGACCTGCGGGTCGAGGCCGAGGACCGCGTCGTCGAGGTCGCGGGCGCACCGGTGGCCCTGCGACGGGCGGTCACCGCGTTGGTCGACAACGCGCTGGCCCACGTCTCGGCCGGCGGCTCGGTGCGGCTCCGGGTCGTGGTCGACGCGGACGGCGCCCGGCTCGCCGTGCTCGACGACGGCACCGGCCTGGACCCCGCCGAGGCGGACCACCTGACGCGGCGCTTCGCGCGCGGGCTG
The DNA here is from genome assembly GCF_039529515.1 of Nocardioides lentus. NCBI lineage: Bacteria > Bacillati > Actinomycetota > Actinomycetes > Propionibacteriales > Nocardioidaceae > Nocardioides > Nocardioides lentus. The sequence goes on along the minus strand of NZ_BAAAMY010000003.1, from coordinate 31,894 downwards.
GTGCCCGACGGCGAGGGGGAGCACCGTCTGGGCCTCGGGCTCGCCCTGGTCCGCGAGATCGTCGAGGCCCACGACGGCGGTCTCGAGATCGACGGCTCCCCCGAGGGCGGCGCCGCGGTGACGCTGCGGCTGCCCCGCGCTCGCGGCGGGCCCGACCCGGTCGGCTAGGGCCGTGCGAGCGGGTCGCCCCGCCCGGTCAGTTGCGCCCGGTGCTGAACAGCTGCGCCAAGGCACCGTCGGCGCAGTCGCAGGCGTCGAGCGCCCACACGGCTCCCTCGCTGTCGGACTCCCACCAGCCCGTGAGCGCGCCCTCGTGGCCGTCGACGTTGGCGTCGCGGAGCGCCTGTGCGAGGGCGAACTCCACGTGCAGCTCCGCCGCCGCGCCCCAGTGCGCGTGGGCCGCGGAGCCGACGGCCCGCTGCGCGTCGTCGACGCAGTCGAAGGCCGGGCGACGGCTCGGGTAGTCGAAGGCGCGCGCGCCCCCGAGCTCGTGGGACGACTCACCCACGACCTGCTCCCTCACGTGGAAGTGCACACCCGCGCCCGATCGTCGAGTGGAGCCCCGACCGGCGGTGCTCCTGCGTCCAGGGTAGGTCGGTCCTCCCCGGGTGTCGCCCCCCGAGGAGGGGGTTCCGCCGCCGTCAGGGTGCCCGCGGGCGCCGGGGCGCGGAAGTCCGGGCGCCCGGGCGATGTTGGACCTGCCGTACGGACGTGGGACGAGACGAGGAGATGTGACATGAGCAAGGTCTGGTTCATCACCGGGGCGTCGAAGGGCTTCGGGCGCGAGTGGGCGGAGGCCGCCCTGGAGCGCGGTGACCGCGTGGCCGCTACGGCACGTCGGCCCGAGACCCTGGACGCGCTCGTGGAGGTCTACGGCGACGCGGTCCTGCCGCTGCAGCTGGACGTCGACGACCGCGAGGCCGACCGCGCCGCCGTCGCCCGCGCCGCGGAGCACTTCGGGCGCCTCGACGTGGTCGTCAACAACGCCGGGTACGGCCACTTCGGGATGGTCGAGGAGGTCTCCGAGGCCGAGCTGCGGGCCCAGATGGAGACCAACTTCTTCGGCGCCGTCTGGGTCACCCAGGCCGCGGTCGAGGTGATGCGCGCCCAGGGCTCCGGGCACGTCGTGCAGGTCTCCAGCATCGGCGGCATCAGCGCCTTCCCGACGGTCGGCGCCTACCACGCGTCGAAGTGGGCGCTCGAGGGGCTCTCCCAGTCGCTGTCGCAGGAGGTCGCCGGCTTCGGGATCCACGTGACGCTGGTGGAGCCCGGCGGCTTCTCCACCGACTGGTCCGGTCCCTCCGCGGTCCGCAGCGACGAGATCGGGGCGTACGCCGAGGTCCGCGAGGCGGCCTCGAAGCGGCCCACCGCCAACGACCCCGGCGACCCGACCGCGACCCGCTCGGCGATCCTCAAGGTCGTCGACGCCGAGCAGCCGCCGCTGCGGGTGTTCTTCGGCCGGGCGCCGCTCGACGTCGCGACCGCGGACTACGAGCAGCGGCTCGCGACCTGGCGCGAGTGGCAGCCGGTCGCCCTCGAGGCGCACGGCGGCCAGGCCGGCTGAGACCCTCGCAGGCCGGGGTCAGGCCGGGGTCAGGCCGGGGTCAGGCCGGGGCCAGGCCCAGCAGGGTCCGTGTCTCGGCCGGCGTGGCGGCGCGGTGGCCGTGGTCCTCGACCAGGGCCACCGCGTCGGCGAGCAGCTCCGCGTTCGTCGGCTCCCCGGGGCCGGCGTGGTCCTCGAGCCCGACCCGCAGGTGGCCTCCCCGCTCCAGCGCGAGGGCGGCGAGACCGGACGCCACGACGTCGCCGCCCAGCACGGCCACCGACCACGGCAGGCCGGACGGCTCGAGCAGCTCGAGGTAGGCCTCGAGCCCGGCGACCGTGGGCGGCAGCCCGAACGCGAGCCGGCCGCCGAAGTAGAGCTTCACCATCGCCCCGGCCGGGAGCCGGCCCGCCCGCTGCCAGGCCAGCGTCGTGCGCAGGAACCCCGGCTCGAAGACCGAGATGCTCGACCCCACCCCCAGCGCCGCGGCCCGCGCGAACATGTGGGCGGTGTCGGCGTAGGAGTTGGCGTACGGCCCGGGCGCGGCGTCGTCGGGCACCTCGCCGTCCTCGGTGAGACCGACGTTGACCGAGCCCGGGTCCACCAGGGCGAGCCCGCCCAGCGGCGCCAGCGCCTCGACGTGGCCCCAGCGCTCGGTCACCGCGACGCCGCGGGCGCCCGCGGCCATCGTCGGGTAGAGCAGCACCCCGGGGTGGCGCTCGAGGACCGGCGTCCACGCCTCGAGGTAGGGGGCGAGGGCGTGGACGCCGGACGCGGTGAACATGGGGTCGTCGGTGTGGTTGTGCAGCACGGACGCGCCGCCCGCCACGCCGTCGAGCATCGCCGTCGTGACCTCCGCTGGCGTGCGGGGCACGTGGCGGTTGGCGCTGCGCGGCGTCGAGCCGTTGACGGCGAGCTCGAGGATGACCGGCCGGGGACCGTCCACGTCCTAGTCCTCGCTCGCAGCCCAGCCCCGGAGGTTCACGATCCGGCACACCAGCACCCGGTGGAAGGGCTTGTCCGCGTACTGCGGCACGGTCCCGGCCAGGCGGTCGCCCAGCTCGTCGAGCAGCTCCTGCGACGGGGACCCGACGTGCTCGAGGTCGGCGCGCACCCACCACAGCCGCGACCAGTCCACCGCGTCCCAGTGGTCGACCAGCAGAGAACCGCGCGGGTCGGCGTCGAGGTTGTCCTCGCGCTGGAGCCGGGAGCGCGACTTGGGCTTGACCGTGTCGATCGGCACCCCGACGTGGCCGTCGGCGCTCACGGCGTAGACCACCGGCTGCGGGTCCGGGCCGCGCTCGGGGTGCAGCGTGCACAGCACGCCGTGCACCTGCGCGGCGAGTCGGTCGCGGGCTGTGACCTCGTCCATCCTCATCGAGACGGTCCCTGCCCGGTACCGCCCGCAGGCAGGTCGTCGCTCACCCGGCGCATGATGCCAAGGATCGCCTGCCGCGCCCAGGGGTACCGGGCCGCGCGTGAGCCACGACGACGTCCTCGCCCGCCTCCTCGACCGCCACGGGCGGACGTACGCCGACGAGGCCGGCCTGCGGCTGAGGGACACCCCGGCGCCGCTGTTCGGGCTGCTGGTGCTCGCCCACCTGCTCTCGGCGAACCTCTCGGCCGACCTCGGGGTGCGGGCCGCCCGCGCGATGACCCGGCAGTACCGCACGGCCGAGGCGATGGCCGCGGCCTCGGACGACGACCGGCACGCGGTGCTGAGCGAGGCCCGCTTCCTGCGCAAGCGCCGGACCGCCGAGCTCCTCGGGAGGACGGCGGCGCTGGTGGTCGACGACTACGACGGCGACCTGCGGCGCCTGCGCGACACCTCCGACGGCACCGCGACGGGGGTCGCCGACCTGGTCACCGCGATGCCCGGCATCGGCGAGGTCGGCGCCGCCATCTTCTGCCGGGAGGCGCAAGCGGTGTGGCCCGGGCTGCGCCCGTGCTGCGACGACCGGATGGCCGACGCGGCCCGGGACCTGCACCTGCCGCACACCGCCCGCGGGCTGGCCGACGCGACCGGGGACGACGACCTCTCGGTGCTCGGCGCCGCGCTGGTGCGGTGCGCGATCGCGGGCGACGCCGAGGAGATCCGGACGGGCCGCTCCCGGTAGTCCGTCCCGGTCGTCGGTCTCAGTAGTCGGTGCCGGGCGCGATGCGCATGTCGCGCACGGCGCCGTCGCCGAGCGCCTCGAGGGCACGGGCGTACTCGTCGCTGTCGTGGGTGGCGCGGGCCGCCTCCACGGAGTCGAACTCGATGACGACGCAGCGCTCGGTCACGCCGGCCTCGTAGACCTGCTCCGGGAGGCCGCGGACCACGAATCGGCCGCCGCCGGCCTTGATGGCGGGCCCGGCGATCTCGGCGTACGCCGCGACCTTCGCGGGGTCGGAGATCTCGCGGTACAGGGCGATCCAGTAGGCGCTCATGGGCCCATCCTGCCCCCGGCGGGGTCGGCCCGCGACCGGCCCCCGCGCGGTGGGACGCCTCAGTAGCGTGGAGGGGTGACGACCTCCACCCGCGCCGAGCCCCGGCTGGGGCACACCTACGCCGACGCGCTGCCCGAGCTGGTGACGGACTGGCGGGCCGAGGAGCCCCTCGACCCGGGTCTTGTGGTCCTCAACGAGCCCCTCGCCGCCTCGCTCGGGCTGGACCCGGCGTGGCTGCGCGGCGAGGAGGGCGTGCGGTTCCTGCTCGGCGCCCACGTGCCCGACGGCGCACGACCGGTCGCGCAGGTCTACGCCGGGCACCAGTTCGGCGGCTACTCGCCGCGGCTCGGCGACGGCCGGGCGCTCCTGCTCGGCGAGATCACCACCGAGGACGGCGCGCTGCGCGACCTGCACCTCAAGGGGTCCGGACGCACGCCGTACGCCCGCGGCGGCGACGGACGGGCCGTCCTCGGCCCGATGCTGCGCGAGCACGTCGTCAGCGAGGCGATGCACGCCCTCGGTATCCCGACGACCCGCTCGCTGGCGGTCGTGGCGACCGGCCGGCCGGTGGTGCGCGAGGACGGCACCCTCCCGGGCGCGGTGCTGGCCCGGGTCGCGCGCAGCCACCTCCGCGTCGGGACCTTCCAGTACGCGCGCGCCCTCGACGACCCGGCCCTGCTGCGCCGGCTCGCCGAGCAGGCGATCGCCCGCCACCACCCCGCGGCCGCGCAGTCCGACGCGCCGGCGCTCGCGCTCTTCGAGGCCGTCCGCAACGCCCAGGCGCGGCTGGTCGCCCAGTGGATGGGGGTCGGGTTCGTCCACGGCGTGCTCAACACCGACAACGTCACCATCTCGGGGGAGAGCATCGACTACGGGCCGTGCGCGTTCCTCGACGCGGCCGACCCGGGCGCCGTCTTCAGCTCCATCGACCACCAGGGCCGCTACGCCTGGGGCAACCAGCCCGCGGTCACCGGCTGGAACCTGGCCCGGCTCGCCGAGAGCCTGCTGCCGCTGATCGCCGAGGACGCGGGGGTGGACACCGACGGCGCGGTCGAGCTCGCCACCGCGTCGCTCTCGCGGTTCGCCACGTCGTACGCCGCGGCCTGGCACGACGTGCTCCGCGCCAAGCTAGGCCTGCCCGCGGGCCTGTCCGACGACGCTCTCGCGCCCCTGGGGGAGGACCTGATGGCGCTCGTCCGCGGCGGCGAGGGCGGTCCGCCGGTCGACCACACCGGCTTCTTCCGCGACCTCTCCGCCGCCGCCCGCGGCGACGTGGCGCCGGCGCGGGACCGCGTGCTGGACGTCGCGGCGTTCGACGAGTGGGTCGCCACCTGGCGGGCGCTCGACCCGGACGCCGACGCGATGGACCGGGCCAACCCCGTCCACGTGCCGCGCAACCACCTCGTCGAGGAGGCCCTGGAGGCCGCCACCGCGGGGGATCTCGACCCGTTGCGGCGGCTGCTCGAGGCCGTCACCTCGCCGTACGAGGTGGGCGACGTCGACGCGCGCTACCGCGAGCCGGCCCCGGCGTCCTTCGGGGCGTACACGACATACTGCGGGACCTGAGGTGGCGGCCCTCGAGCTGCGACCGTTCACCGTCGACGTCGACGAGGCGGTCCTCGCCGACCTCCGCGAGCGTCTCGACCGCACCCGGTGGCCCGCGCAGGTCCCGGGCGTCGGGTGGGAGCACGGCGCGGACCTGGGCGTGGTCCGGGAGGTCTGCGAGCACTGGCGGCACCACTACGACTGGCGTGCCGCCGAGGCCGTGCTCAACGCCGTGCCGCAGCACCTCGTGGCCGTCGACGGCGTCGACCTGCACCTGCTCCGCGTGCCGGGCGTCGGCCCCGCCGACGGGCCTCCACCGCCGGCGCTGCTCCTGCTGCACGGCTGGCCCGGCTCGGTGTGGGAGTTCGTGCGGCTCCTCGGGCCGCTGAGCGACCCCGCCGCCCACGGCGGCGACGCCGGGGACGCCGTCGAGCTGGTCGTCCCCTCGCTGCCCGGTTTCGGCTTCTCCTCCGCGCCCGCCGAGCGAGGGTGGGGTCCGACACGGATCGCGCACGCCCTCGACGCGCTCATGCGCGGCCTCGGCCACGAGGCCTACGCCGTGCACGGCGGTGACTGGGGCGGCATCGTCGGCTCGCAGCTCGCGGCGCTGCACCCCGACTCCTGTCGGCTGCTCCACACGACGATGCCCGTCGCCCCCGCGCCCGCGGACCCCTCGCCGGAGGAGGCGGAGCGGCAGCGCCGGATGCGCGAGCACCGCGCGCGGGAGTCGGCGTACCACCACGTGCAGCGCACCAAGCCCGACTCGCTCACCCTCGCCCAGCACGACTCGCCCGCCGGGCTCGCGGCGTGGGTCCTCGAGAAGTTCCACGGCTGGAGCGACCTCGACGGCGGCGACCTCCTCGCGACGTACGACGTCGACGACCTGGTGACGAACCTGATGCTCTACTGGGTCCCCGGCTCCGCCCCGAGCGCGGCGAGGCTCTACCTCGAGCACGCCCGCGACGAGCAGGCCCGGGCCCTGCCACCGGTCACGGTGCCGACGGCCGTGGCGCACTTCCCGGCGGAGCCCTTCGCCGCGTCCCGGGAGGCCGCCGAGCCGCGCTACGACCTGCGGCGCTGGACCGAGATGGAGGTCGGTGGCCACTTCGCCGCGCTGGAGCAGCCGGCGGCCCTCGTCGACGACGTCCAGGCGTTCCTGCGCGGCCACCGCGGGCGGCTCCGGCCGGCCGACGGGCGCCTGGACCGTCATACTGGCGCGCGATGAAGTTCACCGAACGTGAGATGACCGTCGCCGTCAAGGCCGTCGCACAGCAGCTCATGCTCGCGACCCGCCCCCTGGGGCGTGGCAGCGTCGACGCCCGCTGGGACCGGCTGGCGCCGATCGAGCGCTACGAGAAGCTCTCGGCCGCCGGCGACCTCGTGCTGCCGGTGCTCCTCGCGCTGCCCGAGCGACCCACCGTCGGGGCGACGCCGGCCTTCACCGCCGAGGAGTACGACGCCGCGGCGGGCGAGGCGGCCGACGCCCGCGGCGAGCAGACCCCGAAGGCCCGCAAGCGCCTGGTCGCCGTCACCGCCCGCCTGGCCCGCGCCGCGGTCGCGGCGATGCCGGTGCGCCAGGACCCCGACGCCCTGATCGTCCCCGACCACCTCTGAGACCGCCGGCGGCGCCCGTGACCGACATCGACGTGATGGCCGAGGCCGAGGCGGAGCGGCGCGACCTCGCCGCGCTGCTCGCCGACCTGGACGACGGGGAGTGGGCCGCCCCGTCGCTGTGCGCCGGGTGGACCGTGCGCGACGTGGTCGCCCACCTGCTGTCCTTCGAGGGCCTCGGCCCGCGTGTCGTCGCGGCCACGCTGCTGCGCGGACGGACCGTCGCCGGCACCAACGCGGTCGCCCTGGCCCGCTGGGCGGACGCGGGGCCCGCCGAGCTGCGCGCCCGGCTCGACGCGTTCCCGCGCCCGACCGGGCTGACGGCCGCGCTCGGCGGCAGCGTCGGCCTCGTCGACGGCGTGATCCACGCCCAGGACGTCCGCCGACCGCTGGCCCGACCGCGCGCGATCCCGGCGCCGCGCCTGCGTCACTGCCTCGGCTTCGCCGTCACCGCCCCGCCGCTGCGCGGGTTCTGGGCCGTGCGCGGGGTCCGGGTCGTGGCCACGGACGTCGACTTCGCCCACGGCCGGGGCCCCGAGGCCCGCGGGACCGGCGAGGCCGTGCTGATGACGCTCGCCGGTCGCCGCGGGGTCGCGGCGGAGCTGACGGGTCCGGGCGCGGACCGGCTCCGCGCCCGGCTGGGCTGACCCGGCTGGGCTGAGCCGCGGGCCGCTCGGCCGGGACGGGTCAGCCGGGGACGGGGAACACGGCGGGGCTGCGGTGGCCGCCGGGGCCCACGGACCGGACGCCGAACACCACGTTGTCCTTCGACAGGTCGACGGTCGCGGTCGTCGTGTCGCCGACGTCGATGACCTTCTCCCACAGCGGCTCCTCGGTGGGCCGCCACACCACCTCGTAGGAGGTCGCGCCCCCCGTCCCCGGCGACCACGTCAGCGTGGTGTCGTTGGTGAGCTGGGTGGTGTCGACGGTGACGTCGACCGGGGTGCCCGGCGCCTGGGCCAGCGACCACACGGCGGCCGCGTTGACCCTCGCGACCCGCGCGATGTACTCGAAGTCGCAGAACTCGGGCAGGTCGCCGTACTGCTGTCCGTCCTCGACGCGGACGTCCTGGTGCTGGTGGGCGTAGTCCTCGTTCGGCTCGGTGAACCGGGCGGCGGGATAGCCCTCCTCGAGGAACGGGCGGTGGTCGCCGCCGCGCAGGTAGCGGTCGAGCCGGTAGACCAGCCGGACCTGCATCCCGGTCGCGGCGGGGTCGGCGACCTCGGTGACGAACCGGCCCAGCTGGCGCGCGGGGGAGTCGTTCTCGCCGCCGAGCGTGCCGCGCTGCTCGATCTCCTCGGCGCTCTCCGAGCTCGGCAGGCCCTGCACGAACAGCCGCACGCTGCGCGGGTCGCGGGTGCCGTCGTCGGCGCGGCTGGCGCCGACGATGTCGTCGGTGAACATCGCCTGCACGTCGACGCCCTCCGCCTTGAGGCTGCGCGCGAGGAAGGCCGCGCCGTACAGGCCCTGCTCCTCGCCGGCCACGGCCGCGAACAGGATGGTCGCCGCGGGCCGTCGGGTCGCCATGATGCGGGCCAGCTCCATCGCGATCGCGACGCCCGAGGCGTCGTCGTCGGCGCCGGGGGCGTCGCTCTCGGCGTCCATCACGTCGGTGGCGCGCGAGTCGTAGTGGCCGGAGACGACGTACACGCGGCCCGGGTCGGTGCTGCCCTCGAGGCGGGCCACGACGTTGCTGATGCGGGTCGGGACCGGGATCCGGGGCGCCGGCTCCTGCACGTACGACGGGAGGGTGACCGTCATCCGGCCGCCGGAGGCGCGGGCGTAGCCCCGCATCTGCTCGGCGATCCAGTCGCGGGCGGCGCCGATGCCGCGCTGCGGGTCGTTTTGCGACGACAGGGTGTGGCGGGTCCCGAACGCCGCGAGCCGGCGGACGGTGCGCTCGATGCGGCGTGGGTCGACCTCACGGAGGATCGCCCGCAGCTCACGGTCGACCGGCTGCGGTCGGAGCCGGCGGCCGGGCCCGGCCGGCCAGTCGTCGTCGCGGCCGGGGCCGGGGGAGCGACCGTCGGCGGGCGCGGCCTGCGCGGACGGGGCGAGCGCGGCGGCGGCGCCGACGGTGGTGCCGGCCATGGTGCCGGCGAGCACTCCGCGGCGGGTGGGCTGGGTGGGTCCCGAGATGGACATGCAACCTCCTCGACAGGGGCCTCCAGCCTGCCACGGGAGCCTCCGGCATGCTGGAGGCGACGACCGACGAGAGGGAACGACGCGATGCGACGCACGACGGGACCGGTGGTGACCGTGCTGGCGGCCGGGGCGCTGCTGGCGGGCTGCGGCGCCGTCGAGGGTGTCGTCGGCGGTGGCACGGAGGCCTACTGCGCGGACCTGGAGACCGCCCAGCAGGACTTCGCCGGCATCACCGGCGAGGGCGACGCCGCGCCCGACGCCGCGGCCATCGAGTCGAGCATCGCGACCTTCCGCGACCTCGGCGACGCCGCGCCCGAGGCCGTCGCGGACGACTGGCAGGTCGTCAACGACAACCTCGACGAGCGCGAGCAGGTGCTCGCCGACGCGGGCCTCACGTGGAGCGACCTCGCGTCCCTCGGCCCGGGGGGCGACCTGCCCGACGGCACCACCGAGGACGACCTCACCACCCTGGGCACGGACCTCCAGGCGCTCAACACCGAGGACTTCGCCGACGCCAACGAGGCCATCGCCGCCCACGCGCGGGACGAGTGCGGTCTCGAGGCGCCCCGGCTGCCCGAGGGCTGAGCCGCCACGACCTGCGGGGCCGGGTCAGGCGAGGTGGGTGCGGAGGTGGGCGACCACGGTGCGCAGGGCGGTGGTCGCGTCGCGGGCGAGGTAGGGGAAGCCCACGAAGCCGTGGGGCATCGCGGGGAACTCGCGGACCGCGACGTCGGCGCCGGCCGCGGCGAGGGCGTCGGCGTACGCCGCGCCGGTGTCGCGCAGCGGGTCGTGGCCGGCGAGCACGACCAGGGTCGGCGGCTGGGTCGCCAGGTCCGGGGAGCGCACGGGTGAGAAGCGCCAGTCGGCCGGGTCGCCGTCGTCACCGACGTAGCTGTCACGGAAGAACCGCAGGCCCTCGGCGGTCAGCACCGGCGCCGACGCGTGCTCGACGTACGACGGGGTCGCGCCGACGTCCTCGGTGAGGTCCGTGGCGGGGTAGAGCAGGGCCTGCGCCCGCACGCGGGGGCCGTCCTCCGCAGCGGCGGACAGGGTGGTGACGGCGGCGAGGTTGCCGCCCGCGCTCTCCCCGAGCACCCCCAGCCGCTCGGGGTCCCCGCCCAGGTCGGCGGCGTGCGCGTGGGTCCAGCCCAGCGCGGCCCGACAGTCCTCGACCGCGGCGGGGAACCGGTGGCGGGGTGCGAGCCGGTAGTCCGGCGCGACCACGACGGCCCCCAGCGCGCGGGCCACCCAGCTCGCGGTGAAGTCGGACTGGCGCGCGCTGCCCACGACGAACCCGCCGCCGTGGAGGGCGAGCACGACCGGTCGGGGGACGCGCGCCGGGCCGGCGGGACGGTGCACCCGCACCGGCAGCGGCCCGGCCGGCGTGCTCACCGCGGTCCGCTGCACCACGGTGCCCCGCCGTCGGTGGCCCACGGCGAGCCCGACGGCCCAGCCGGCGGGCCCGCGGTCGGGCAGCCCGCGGTCCTGCATCCGCGTCAGCCGCTCGGGAGACAGCGACGCGACGCGCAGCCCGGGCACGCGGTCGACGAGGTGGCCGACGATCCGGACGCCGGGGGGCAGGGGCTCCGGGGGAGGGGTGCCGCTCACCCGTCCATCATCGCGGGGCCGCCCCGGCGGGGACCCTCAGGCCATGACCCCGACGGTCTCGGGGCTGAAGCCGGGGAACACCTGCGCGCTGCTGGTGCCGAAGCGTCGGGAGACGACCTCGGACAGGACGCTGCGGTAGTCGGTGGTGACCAGGAGGTCGGCGTCCGGCGCGTCCGTCAGGCCCGGCCAGCGCCCGTGGTAGCGGCCGCCCCGCACCCCCGCGCCGGCGAGGAACATGACGTTGCCGAAGCCGTGGTCGGTGCCCCAGTTGTCGTTCTCGCGGACGCGCCGCCCGAACTCGCTGAGCGTCACCAGGGTGACGTTGGCGGCCGCGGGGCCCAGGTCGGTGAAGAAGGCCGCGACGGCCTCGGCGAGCTCGGTGGTGTTGCTCCTCATCCGCCCCCACTCCAGGTTGCCCATGTCGGAGTGCATGTCCCAGTCGCCGTGATCGACGGTGACGACCTCGACGCCGACGTCGCCCCGCAGCACCCGGGCGACCTCCTTCATGGCCGAGCCCAGGTCGCCCTGGGGGTAGCGGGCGCCGTTGCGGGGCCCCGACGGGACCGCGTGGACCGGGGCGAAGTCGGCCACCGCGGCGAAGCTGCTGCGCACGGTGCGGCCCAGCGGGCCGGCGTTGCCGCGCCAGAGCAGGTCCAGCGAGCGCTTGCGGCCGTCGTCGACGACCCACTGGTCGTCGCCGGCGATGCCCACCGAGTCGACGTTGCGGGCGCTCATCACGTCGTGGGCGCCGTACATCGAGGCGGGTGGCACGCCCCCGCCGACGTGCACGCCCTGCAGCGGGGAGGTGTAGGAGTCGGCGCCGAGGAAGCGGTTGAGCCAGCCCGAGCGGACGGCGGAGCCGGGGTCGGCGTCCTCGATCTCCTCCATCGCGGAGAAGTGGGAGCGGTTGGGCGCGGGCAGCCCGGTGGCGTGGACCGCGGCGAGCCGCCCGGAGTCCCACAGCGGCAGCAGGGGGGCGAGCGCGGGGTGCAGGCCGAACATGTCGTCGACGGCCAGCAGCCGCTCCTTGGGGACCCCGATCCGCTTCCGCGCCGTGTAGTACGCCGGGTCCGCGTGCGGGACGACCAGGTTCAGGCCGTCGCAGGCCCCGCGCAGCGACAGCACCACCAGCACGTTGCGGGCCGAGCGGGTGGCCGCGGCGGCCGGGGCCGACCCGCTGGTGGTCACCACCGCCGAGCCGAAGGTGGCGGTGGCGCCGAGCAACGCGGCGGAGCGGAACAGGCCGCGGCGGGACAGGCGGGCGTACTCGTCGCAGCAGGGGGCGGCGCCCCCGACGGGGTCGGCGGTCATGGCGGTTCCTACCGGGTCAGGTGGGCGGGGGAGTCGAGCAGCGTGGCGAGGAGCCGGTGCATGTTCCACCGCACGAGGTGGTGGTCGCGGGTGATCCGCTCGCCGGGCGCGATGCCGGTGGCCAGGCAGCAGGCCTCCAGCAGGGCCGCGGTGGACGGTCGCTGCAGCACGGTGCGGCTGAGGTGGTCGACCAGCAGGCGGAACGTGATCGGGAAGCGGGGGACCCAGGCGGGTGGGCGGCGGTAGGTGACGCCGACCTTGGGCCACCAGCCGCCGGCGAGCACCCAGTGCGCCTCGAAGGACGCGAGCACGCGCGACGGCGAGGACCAGGCGTCGCCGGTGAGCGGGGCGCCGTCGGGCCGGGGCCACGCCAGCGGCGTCGTGCCGAGGTTGGCGACCTGCCACAGCATGGCGTTGACGGCGGCGTCGCCCTGCGTGGGCGGTCCCACCTTCAGCCCCAGCGCGCGGTAGGTCGCGACCACGTCCTCGCCCGGGTCGCGGACCTTGCGGCCCGCGGAGCCGCGGAACTCCGCGCTGGCCACGAGGGCGCGCAGCACCGGCACGATCGCGGTGTCGTTGGCGAGGTAGACCCGCGCCAGCGAGGCGACGAGGGCCTCGGAGGGCTCGTCGCTGACGAACTTGAGCGCGAGCTTGCGGCAGATCCGCGCGGCGGTGGCCGGGTGGTGCGCGAGGTGGGAGAGGTAGCGACGGGTCAGGTCGCGGCCGTCGGGCGAGGCGTTGTCGTCGGCGAAGTCCATGACCCGCACCGGACCGGTGGCGTGCGCCTCGGTGCGGTAGCCCGCCTCCCAGGACCCGAACAGGTCGACCCACCAGCCGGTGAGGATGCGCGCGGACGCCTTGACGTCGTCCTCGCCGTACGTGCCGCGGCCGACGGTGTGCAGCTCCAGCAGCTCGCGGGCGAGGTTCTCGTTGGGGCGCGCCTTCGTCGACCGGGCGCCGTCGAGGTAGATCAGCATCGCCGGGTGGGTGGTCACGGCGAGGAGCAGGTCCTCGAAGCGGCCGAGCGCCCGGGCGCGGACGACCGACCCGTAGGCCGCGCGGTGGGTGAAGGCGAGGTCGCCGTTGACCGGGACGTTGAAGTGGTTCTCCCAGAACTCGGTCATCACCTCCGCGACCTGGCGCTGGGTGAAGGTGCGGCGCATCAGGACCCACCGCTGGTAGTTCTGCATCACCACCCAGCCGCCCTCGACCTCCTGCGCCTGGCGGTCCCACAGCTCCTTCGGGCCGCGCGACAGCGACGGCCACCACGACCCGAAGCCCGACGGCATGCCGTCGGCGACCGCCGAGGGCCGCAGCTGCTTCTCGAACCAGGCGGCCGCCCCGCCGGAGCGGCGGACCTGGGCGGCCAGCGCCGGGGTCAGGCCGTAGGAGAACCGGGAGACGAGGTGGCGCTGCGCCGCGGGCAGCACCGGGGTCGCGGCGTACGTCGCCGGCGCGTACGTCGACCGGGCGGCCGCGGCCGGTGCGGCGGCGTGCACGACGGCCCCGCCGGCCCCGGCGAGAGCCGCTCCGCCGGCCCCGGCGACGAGGGTCCGACGACTCGGCGCGAGGGGGGAGCTCATAGCAGGGAGGCTAGGTCCGCACCACCCTCGCCGTCCTCGGATCGCCTCAAGATCCCCGCAAGCGGAGGGCGCCGGACGCGGCGCCGTCGGCGGGCGGGTCGCGCTCGGCTCGCGGGGGTCGGAGCCGCGGGGTCACGGCGCCGTAGGGTTCAGCCGTGGTCGAGGGACAGCAGGACGAGGTGACGCGCACGCATCGCGTGTGGACGGTGCCCAACGTCCTCAGCATGCTCCGCCTCGCCGGGGTGCCGCTGTTCCTCTGGCTGGTGCTGGTGCCCGAGGCGGACGGCTGGGCGCTGCTGGTGCTGGCCGTCTCCGGGGTGACGGACTTCCTCGACGGCTACCTCGCCCGCCGCCTCGGCCAGCACTCGACGGTGGGCGAGATCCTCGACCCCGTCGCCGACCGGCTCTACATCCTCGCCGTCATCGTGGGCCTCGCGCTGCGCGACGTGATCCCGTGGTGGGTGGCGATCGCGCTGCCGCTGCGCGACGCGCTGCTGTGGGGTCTGGTCCCGCTGCTGCGCACCCGCGGCTACAGCTCGCTGCCGGTGCACTTCCTCGGCAAGGCGGCCACGTTCAACCTGCTCTACGCGTTCCCGCTGCTGCTGCTCGGCGACGGCGAGGGCGTCGTCGCGACGCTCGCCCTGGTCTTCGGGTGGGCGTTCGCGCTGTGGGGGATCGGGCTGTACTGGTGGGCCGGGATCCTGTACGCCTGGCAGGTGCGCCGACTCCTGCAGACCACCGAGCGACGGGTGACCGGCCGTGGCTGAGGGCGGGAGCGGGACGCCCCGCGGGTCGGCCGGGCCCCTGCCCCGGCACGTCACGACGCCCCTGCTGTCGCTGGTGACCGAGCAGGCGCTCGAGGAGGACTACCGCCGCGCGGCCGAGCGTCGCGCCGACGCAGGGGTCCGTCCCGGGCCGTCGCGGCGGGCGGGGGTGCCCGCCCTCGCCGCGGTGGCGGTGCTCGGGCTGCTGCTGGCGGTGGCGGCCGTGGAGACGTCGGCCGACCGCGGCGCCCGCGAGCAGGGCCGGGCGTCGCTGGTGGCCGAGGCGCGCTCGCGCCGCGACCTGCTGGCCGACCAGCAGACCCGCCTCGCCGAGCTGCGGGACGCCAACCTGGCCGAGAGCGCCGCCCTGACCGACCTCGCGGAGCGGCAGGAGTCGGTCGACGACCGGCTGCGCCGCCTCCGCACCATCACGGGCTACGGCGCCGTCCGCGGACCCGGGATCCGCGTGGACGTCGACGAGCCGCCCGGCGGCGACCCGGCCGACGACATGACGCTGCTGCTCGACGGGCTGTGGAACGCCGGCGCGGAGGGCATCGCCGTCGACGGCCGCCGCATCACCGCGCTGACCCGCGTCGCCAGCACGGGGCCGGCGGTGAGCCTCGACGGCCGCAGCCTGGTCCCGCCGTACGAGCTGGACGTGGTGGGCGACCCGGACACGCTGCAGGCCCGGTTCGCGGAGTCGAGCTCGGGGGCGGCGTTCACCGCCCTGGCCGACACCCTGCTGTTCGGCTTCGAGATCACCGGGGTCGAGGAGGTCGAGCTGCCCGCCGCCACGGCGCCGAGCGGGCTCACGGCCCGCCCGCTGCTCGCCCCCGACGACGACCTCCCAGAGAGGAGCGGCTCGTGATCGCCGTGCTCGGCCTGCTCGGCGGCGTCCTGCTGGGCCTGGTGCTCCAGCCCGACGTGCCCGTCGGGCTGGAGCCCTACCTGCCCATCGCGGTCGTGGCCGCGCTCGACGCGGCCTTCGGCGGCCTGCGCGCCTTCCTCGACGGGATCTTCGACGACAAGGTCTTCGTGGTCTCGTTCGTCTCCAACGTGGTGATCGCCGCCGGCATCGTCTACATCGGCGACCGCCTGGGGGTCGGGGGCCAGCTGTCCACCGGGGTGATCGTCGTGCTCGGGATCCGCATCTTCTCCAACGTCGCGGCCATCCGCCGCCACCTGTTCCATGCCTGAGCCCGAGGACCGGCCGGACGACCAGCCGGACGAGCGGCCGGACGAGCGGCCGGACGAGCAGGCCGGGGAGCGGGCCGGGGAGCGCCCCGCGGCGGAGCCGACCGGGCGCCAGCGGCTGCGCGAGGCGTTCCGCAGCCCCGGACGCGGGCAGGTGGTGGTGGCCGTGCTGCTCGCGGCCGTCGGCTTCGGCGCGGTCACCCAGGTCAACGCCACCGAGGAGGACGACTCCTACACCGGCTACCGCCAGCAGGACCTCATCGACGTGCTGTCCGGTCTCGCCGGGGCCTCGGAGCGGGCCCGCTCGGAGATCGCGCGGCTGGAGGAGTCGCGCAGCGACCTGCTCGACCGCAGCGAGAGCCGCCGCTCGGCGCTCGAGCAGGCGCAGGAGGAGTCCGACACCCTCGCGATCCTCGCCGGCCTGGTGCCCGTCCGCGGGCCCGGCGTCCGGATCGAGATCGACGGCACGGTCAGCATCGACTCGATGCTCGACCTCGTGCAGGAGCTGCGCAGCGCCGGTGCCGAGGCCCTGGAGGTCAACGACCGGGTGCGCCTCGTGGCGCAGTCCTCCTTCGAGGCGACCGAGGCGGGCCTGGTCGTCGACGGCGAGCTGCTCGGCCCGCCGTACGTGCTGGAGGCGATCGGTGAGCCGTCGGGCCTGCGTGGCGCGCTGAGCTTCCCCGGCGGACCCGAGGACTCGCTGGAGGACGACGGGGCGACGATCGTGGTCGAGCAGCTGGAGTCGGTCGAGGTCGACAGCGTGGTGGACGACGCCGCGCCCGACGTCGCGGTCGGCGTCGACTAGCCTGCGCGACATGACGACGACGCCCGAGGACCTCCGCTACACCGCCGAGCACGAGTGGGTCCGCGGGCCCGACTCGGCCGGCACCGTGCGGATCGGGATCACGGACTTCGCGCAGGGCGAGCTGGGCGACATCGTGTTCGCCGAGCTGCCCGAGGTCGGCACCGAGCTGGAGGCCGGCAGCACCTGCGGCGAGCTCGAGTCGACCAAGTCGGTCAGCGACGTCTACGCGCCCGTCACCGGGGCCGTCACGGCGGTCAACGAGGCCCTCGAGGCCACCCCCGAGCTCGTCAACTCCGACCCGTACGGCGAGGGCTGGCTGTTCGAGGTCCGGCTCGCGGACGAGGCCTCCATGGGCGACCTGATGGACGCCGCGACGTACGCGGGGACCACCTCGTCCTGACTGGTAGGTTCGGGGTCCCCGCGACGTCGACACCTGCACCGACACCCGCACACCAGGAGACACACCGATGCCGTTCTGCACAGCCTGTGGTCGCCAGAACCCGGACGACGCCCGGTTCTGCGCCCAGTGCGGCACCCGACTGGCGACGGACGTCACCGCCACCGGCAGCCACCCCGCCACGGCCCCCGTGACGCCGGGTGCCGAGCCGGTCGACGCCACCGCGACCATCACCTTCGGCGCTCCCGAGAAGGAGAGCTCGGACCGTCAGCTGAGCCCCGTCGACGCGGCCGCGGTCGACGCGCTGCCGCCGGGCAGCGCGCTGCTCGTGGTCCAGCGCGGCCCCGGGGCCGGCAGCCGCTTCCTGCTCGACCAGGACCTGGTCAGCGCCGGTCGCCACCCGGAGAGCGAGATCTTCCTCGACGACGTCACGGTGTCGCGACGCCACGCCGACTTCCGTCGCACGGCGACGACGTTCCGGGTCAGCGACGTGGGCAGCCTCAACGGCACCTACGTCAACCGGGACCGGATCGACGAGCTGGACCTGACCGACGGCGACGAGGTGCAGATCGGCAAGTACCGCCTCGTGTTCTTCACCGGCCAGCCGCAGGGCTGATGCCCGCACGCTCGTCCGAGGCGGCCTCCCCGGGCCCCCGCATGACCATCGGGCAGGTCCTGGAGGAGCTCCGCGGGGACTTCCCGGGGGTCACCATCCCCAAGATCCGGTTCCTCGAGGACAAGGGTCTGGTCAAGCCCGAGCGCACGGCGTCGGGCTACCGCAAGTTCTCCGACGCCGACGTCGAGCGGCTGCGCCACGTGCTGCGGATGCAGCGCGACCACTACCTGCCGCTGCGCGTGATCGGCGAGCAGCTGGACGCGATGGACGCGGGCCTCGACCCGGTCGTGCCGGAGACCGCGGTGCCGAGCGTGCCGGTGGTCGCGCTGTCCGAGGACGGGATGCCGAGCCCGGAGTCGTTCACGCGCGCCGACGGCCTGCGGCTGTCGCGACGCGAGCTGCTCAAGGTCGCCGAGGTCGACGAGGCGCTGCTGGCCGAGCTCGAGCAGCACGGCCTCGTCCGGCCGCTGACGGGCTCCGCGCTCTACGACACCGACGCGGTCCTCGTGGCGCGCACGGCCCGCGACCTCGCGGAGTTCGGCCTCGAGCCCCGCCACCTGCGCGCGTTCCGCACGGCCGCGGACCGCGAGGTCGGCCTGGTCGAGCAGGTCCTCGCCCCGCTGCGCGCGGGCCGCGACGCCGGCGCACGGGCGCGCACGGAGGAGACCCTGGGCCAGGTCGCCGCGCTCTCGGTGCGGCTCCACGCGACGCTGGTGAAGGCCGGGCTGCGCCGGACCTAGGCCGCACCGGCCCGGGGTAGGGTCGGGGCATGCGTGAGGTCGATGTCATCGGGGTGCGGGTCGAGATGCCGTCGAACCAGCCGATCGTGCTGCTGCGCGAGGTCACGGGCGAGCGGTACCTGCCGATCTGGATCGGGGCCGTCGAGGCCACCGCGATCGCCTTCGCCCAGCAGGGCGTCGTGCCGCCGCGCCCGCTGACCCACGACCTGCTCAAGGACGTGCTGGAGGCGACCGGCCGGCCCCTGACCGAGGTCCGCATCGACGACATGCGCGAGGGCGTCTTCTACGCCACCCTCGTGCTGGACGGCGGCACCGAGGTGAGCGCGCGGCCCTCCGACTCGATCGCCCTGGCCCTCCGCACCGGCACCAAGATCGTCTGCGCCGAGTCCGTGCTCGACGAGGCGGGGCTCGCCGTGCCCGCCGAGCAGGAGGACGAGGTCGAGAAGTTCCGCGAGTTCCTCGACCAGGTCACGCCGGAGGACTTCGAGTCCTGAGCGACGGCGCCGCCCCGGTGGCACCACCGGTCTCACCCTCAACTTCAGGGTGAGACTCGTGACCGACACGCCGGGTCCCCGCGTTGACCCCTTCCGCCCCCCGGCCTACCTTGAAGAGTCTCCGTTGTAACTCCACCGCCGTGGTTCGACCCCTCGCCGCGCGGTTCCCGGGAGTGACGCCACACGGAGGGACAACGATGGAGGACCCCGTGGGCACCGAGGACCAGCCGGCCGAGACGGCCGCGCAGGCAGGCACCGAGGAGATCGAGAGCGCCGCCGCGGCCGCCGACGAGCAGGGTCTGCTGTTCACCGACGACGTCTCGCCCCTGCCCAGCGACACCGGGTACCGCGGCCCGACCGCGTGCAACGCCGCCGGCATCACCTACCGCCAGCTCGACTACTGGGCCCGGACCGGGCTCGTCGAGCCCACCGTGCGCGGCGCCAAGGGCTCCGGCTCGCAGCGTCTGTACTCCTTCCGCGACATCCTGCTCCTCAAGGTGATCAAGCGACTGCTGGACGCCGGCATCTCGCTGCAGCAGATCCGCGCGGCCGTGCAGCACCTGCGCGAGCGCGGCACCGACGACCTGACCCGCGTCACCCTGATGAGCGACGGCGCCTCGGTCTACGAGTGCACCTCCGACCACGAGGTCATCGACCTGCTGCAGGGCGGCCAGGGCGTCTTCGGCATCGCCATCGGCGGCGTCTGGCGCGAGATCGAGGGCACCCTCGCCGACCTGCCCAGCGAGCGCACCGCCGAGGACCCGGTGGTCGAGGCCCCGGCGGCCCCGAGCGCGGGCGACGAGCTTGCCGCCCGTCGCGCCGCCCGCGCCACCGGCTGACCCGGCACGAGCACCCGCGACGTCCGCGCCCGGTCGGCCCGGGCACGTCGTACCGACACCGAGTCGGC
>NZ_BAAAMY010000003.1:1398-12140 GCF_039529515.1 Nocardioides lentus | reverse complement strand
ATGCGTTCTGCCTGCGCATCCGGGCCGACTCGATGCGTTCTGCCTGCGCATCCGGGCCGACTCGATGCGTTCTGCCTGCGCATCCGGGCCGACTCGGCGATGCGGGGGCTCGGGTGCGGCGGCGTGTAACCTGGGGGTGCTGGCGATCCCGCGCGGGAGAGCTCGCGGCGCCGGGTGACCGGCGCTGGCGGCGCCGAAGGGGCAATTCCTCCCCGGAACCTCTCAGGCACCCGGACCGCGCGGACCAGGCGGCTCTGGAGACCTCGACGACGAGGACGACAGAGGGGGAGGTGGACCTGACGTCTCACCGCCCGGGAGCAACCCCATGTCCGTCCCCTTCGTCGACCGCCACGTCGGCCTCGACGCCGACGCCGTCGCCACCATGCTGGAGCGCGTCGGCCACCCCGACCTCGACTCGCTGATGGCCGCCGCCGTGCCGGCCGGCATCCGCTCGGCCGCCTCGCTGGCGCTGCCGGAGGCACGCAGCGAGGACGCGTGCGCCCGCGAGCTGCGCGCGCTGGCCGCCGAGAACCGGCCCGCCGAGGCGATGATCGGCCTCGGCTACCACGCCACGGTCACGCCGCCGGTGATCCGGCGCAACGTGCTCGAGGACCCGAGCTGGTACACGGCCTACACGCCGTACCAGCCGGAGATCTCGCAGGGCCGCCTCGAGGCGCTGATCAACTTCCAGACCGTCGTCGGCGACCTGACCGGCCTGCCCACGGCCAACGCGTCGCTGCTCGACGAGGGCACCGCGGCGGCCGAGGCCATGACGCTCGTACGACGGGCCGACAAGAAGGCGTCGGGCCCGTTCGTGGTCGACGCCGACGCGCTGCCGCAGACCATCGACGTCGTGCGCACCCGCGCGGGGGCCATGGGCCTCGAGGTCGTCGTGCAGGACCTGTGGGACGACGAGCTGCCGGAGCGGGTCTCCGGCGTGCTCGTGCAGTACCCCGGCGCCTCCGGCGCGGTGCGCGACCCCCGCCCGGTCGTCGCCGCGGCCAAGGAGCGGGGCGGCCTCGTGGTCGTCGCCGCCGACCTGCTCGCCCTGACGCTCCTGGAGTCGCCCGGCGAGCTGG
Organism: Nocardioides lentus; assembly: GCF_039529515.1. Taxonomy (NCBI): domain Bacteria; kingdom Bacillati; phylum Actinomycetota; class Actinomycetes; order Propionibacteriales; family Nocardioidaceae; genus Nocardioides; species Nocardioides lentus. Next base: position 11,061 of record NZ_BAAAMY010000003.1, on the reverse strand, counting down.
GCGCCGACGTGGCCGTCGGCTCGACCCAGCGCTTCGGCGTCCCGCTGTTCTACGGCGGACCGCACGCCGCGTTCATGGCCGTGCGGAAGGGCCTCGAGCGCCACCTGCCCGGCCGCCTGGTCGGCGTCTCCGTCGACGCGGAGGGACGGCCCGCCTACCGGCTGGCGCTGCAGACCCGCGAGCAGCACATCCGCCGGGACAAGGCGACCTCCAACATCTGCACCGCCCAGGTGCTGCTCGCCGTCGTCGCCGCCATGTACGCCGTGCACCACGGCCCCGACGGCCTGCGCGCGATCGCGACCCGCGTCGCCGAGGACGCCGACCGCCTCGCCGGGTCGCTGCGCGAGGGTGGCGTCGAGGTGGTCCACGACGCGTTCTTCGACACCGTGCTCGCCCGCGTGCCCGGCCGCGGCGGCGAGGTCCTCTCCGCGGCCCGCGACCTCGGGGTGCACCTGCGTGGCGTCGACGCCGACCACGTCGGCATCAGCGTGGGGGAGACCGCGACCGAGGAGACCCTCGGGGCCGTGCTCAAGGCGTTCGGGGTGACCGCGGGCGAGGCCGGTCGTGGCCGCGCGCTCGCCGGGGTGGCCGACGACCTGGCCCGCGCCACGCCGTACCTGACCCACGAGGTCTTTACCTCGCACCGCAGCGAGACCCAGATGCTGCGCTACCTGCGTCGACTCTCGGCGCGCGACTTCGCCCTCGACCGCGGCATGATCCCGCTGGGCTCGTGCACGATGAAGCTCAACGCGACCACGGAGATGGAGCCGGTGAGCCTGCCCGGCTTCGCCGACCTCCACCCGTTCGCGCCGGCCGAGGACGCCGCCGGCTACCGCCGCCTGGTCGCCGACCTGGAGGGCTGGCTGGCCGAGGTCACCGGCTACGACGAGGTCTCCATCCAGCCCAACGCCGGCTCGCAGGGCGAGCTCGCCGGGCTGATGGCGATCCGGGCCTACCACCTCGACCGCGGCGACGCCGCGCGCGACGTCTGCCTGATCCCGTCCTCCGCGCACGGCACCAACGCCGCGTCCGCGGTGATGGCCGGCCTGCGCGTGGTCGTCGTGGCCTCCGGCGAGGACGGCGGCGTCGACCTCGACGACCTGCGCGCCAAGTGCGCCGAGCACGCCGGGTCGCTGGCGGCGATCATGATCACCTACCCCTCGACGCACGGCGTCTACGAGGCCGGCGTGGTGGAGCTCTGCGAGATCGTCCACGACCACGGCGGCCAGGTCTACGTCGACGGCGCCAACCTCAACGCCCTGCTGGGCCACGCAAAGCCGGGCGAGTTCGGCGGCGACGTCTCCCACCTGAACCTGCACAAGACGTTCTGCATCCCCCACGGCGGCGGCGGCCCGGGCGTCGGCCCGGTGGCCGTGCGTGCGCACCTCGCGCCGTTCCTGCCCTCCCACACCGCCCACCCCGACGCGCACCGCCGCACCGGGGTCGGCCCGATCAGCGCCGCGCCCTACGGCTCGGCGGGGATCCTGCCGATCTCCTGGGCCTACGTGCGGATGATGGGCGCCGAGGGCCTGACCCACGCGACGTCGGCGGCGGTGCTGTCGGCCAACTACGTCGCGGCGCGGCTGCGCGAGTCCTTCCCGGTGCTGTACGCCGGCGAGGACGGGCTCGTCGCCCACGAGTGCATCCTCGACCTGCGCGGGATCACCAAGGCCACCGGCGTGAGCGTCGAGGACGTCGCCAAGCGCCTGGTCGACTACGGCTTCCACGCGCCGACCATGTCGTTCCCGGTCGCGGGCACCCTCATGGTCGAGCCCACGGAGTCCGAGGACCTCGCCGAGATCGATCGGTTCTGCGACGCGATGGTCGCCATCCGCGGCGAGATCGACCGCGTCGCGGCGGGGGAGTGGAGCGTCGAGGACTCCCCGCTGCGCCACGCCCCGCACACGTCGCGGGCGCTGGTCGGCGACTGGGAGCGGGCCTACGACCGCACCACCGGCGTGTTCCCGGCGGGCATCGACCCCGACAAGTACTGGCCGCCGGTGGCCCGCATCGACCAGGCCTACGGCGACCGCAACCTGGTCTGCGCCTGCCCGCCGCTCGAGGCGTTCGCCGAGTGAGCCGACCGCCCGCCGACCCCGTCGCGCCGTCCACGGCACGCCTGCTGCGGACCGACCTGGCCCGGCTGCAGGTCGACGGCCGGCTGCCGTCGCTCGTCGCCTGCCTGGTGCGCGACGGCGAGGTCTGCTGGAGCGAGGGGTACGGCGCGGTGCCCGGCGACGCCGAGCACACGGCGTACCGGATCGGGTCGATCACCAAGACGGTCACCGCGGTCGCGATCCTGCGCCTGGCCGCCGCGGGGGAGCTGTCGCTCGACGACCCCGTGCGGCGGTGGTGGCCGCGGGCGCCGTACGGCGAGGTGACGCTGCGGGCGCTGCTGGGCCACGGCGCCGGGGTGCCGGCGGAGCCCGCCGGTCCCTGGTGGGAGCGCGCCGGGCGCGGCGAGGACGAGCTCGCGCTCGCCGCGGCCGAGGCCGGCCGCGAGGCCCCGCACGCCCCGGGCCGCACCTTCCACTACTCCAACCTCGGCTACGGCGTGCTCGGCGTCGTGCTCGCCCGGGCCACCGGCGAGCCCTGGTTCGAGCACGTCCGCGACGCGGTGCTGGCCCCGCTCGGCATGACGTCCACGACGTACGACGCGCCCCCCGGTGCGGCCCGCGGCTGGTCGGTGCACCCGTTCGCCCGCACGCTGCTGCCGGAGCCGACGCACGACACCGGCGTGATGGCGCCCGCCGGTCAGCTGTGGAGCACCACCGGCGACCTCGCCCGGTGGGCGACGTTCCTGCTGACCGGGCACGTCGACGTGCTCGCCGGCCCGGCCCTGCGGGCGGCCTTCGAGCCGCAGGTGGGCCACGGCGCGGGCGGTCCGGGCTCGCGGCACGGACTCGGCTTCCAGCTGCTCGACGGGGGCGCCCGCGGACTGGTGGGCCACTCCGGGTCGATGCCGGGCTTCGTCGCCTCCTGCTTCGTCGACCCCGCCCGCGGCACCGGTGCGGTGCTGCTCGCCAACGCCACCTCCGGCCTCGCCGCCGGGCCCGCCGCCGCCCGGCTCCTCGCCACGCTCGAGGCCGCCGAACCCACGCTCCCGCCGGCCTGGGCGCCGGTCGACCGGGTGCCCGGTCCGCTCGCCCCGCTGCTCGGGGTGTGGCACTGGGGGCCCCGCACGTCGACGTGGGCGCTCGAGACCGCACCCGACGGGACCGAGGAGGTCGTCGCCGCCGAGGCCGGTCGGGTGCTCCACCGGTTCCGGGTCCGGGGCGCCCGGGTCGTGGCCACGGAGGGCTACTTCACCGGCGAGGAGGTGCTGGTGCGCACGGCGCCCGACGGGACGGCGTACCTCGACCTGGGGACCCACCAGCTCACCCGGGAGCCCTACACACCCGGTGATGTCGTGCCCGGTGGTACACCTTCGGTGTGAGCTCCCACCACGAGGTCGAACGCACCTACACCCCCGTCGACCCCACCGAGGAGGTGGAGCTGCCCGACCTGGTCGGGGTCGGGGAGGTCACCGCCCGCGGCCACGCCGAGACGGTGGAGCTCGAGGCGGTCTACGTCGACACCGTGGACCTGCGGCTGACCCGCGCCGGGATCAGCCTGCGGCGCCGCACCGGCGGCGCCGACGAGGGCTGGCACCTCAAGGTGCCTGCGGGCTCCGGGCGCGACGAGCTCCACCGCCCGCTCGGGCGGCCCTCCAGCCCGCCGCCGAAGCCGTTGCGCGACGCCGTGCTGGCCTGGACCGCGGGCCAGGACCTCGAGCCGGTGGCGACCATCCACACGCGGCGCACGGCGTACGACCTGGTGGCCGCGGACGGTCGCGTGCTGGCCGAGGTCGCCGAGGACGAGACCCGTTCGGTGCGTGACGGGACGGTCCTCGAGTGGCGCGAGGTCGAGGTGGAGCTGGTCGACGGCGACGAGGAGCTGCTCGACCTCGTCGAGGAGCGGCTGCGCGACGCCGGGCTGCGCCCGGCCGCGGTCGGCCGCAAGATCGAGCGGGCGCTCGCCGACGTGCTCCCCGAGGTCGAGCGCCCGCGGAAGGTCCGCCGCGCCAAGCCCGCCTCGCGCGTGCTGCACGCCCGGCTCGTGGACCAGCTGGAGGAGCTGCGCCGCTGCGAGAGCGAGGTACGGCGCTCGGTGCCCGACGCGGTCCACCGCACCCGGGTCGCCGCCCGGCGCCTGCGCTCCGCCCTGCGCAGCCACGGCGCGCTGCTGGAGGGCGACGTCGCCGAGCGGCTCCAGCACGACCTCCAGCGTCTCGTGCGCACGCTGGGCCCCGAGCGTGACACCGAGGTCGCCGGGCAGCGGCTCGCCGAGCTGCTCGACACCGTCGAGGCCGACCTCGTCGTCGGCCCGGTGCGCCGTCGCGTCCGGACCGAGCTGGCCGCGCGGATGCGCGAGCACCGCGCCGCGACCCGCGCCGAGCTCGCCTCGCCCGCGCACCTGGCGCTGCTCACCGACCTCGACCGGCTCGTCGCCGACCCGCCGTGGGCACCCGCTGCCGGACGGCGCGCGGACGCCGTCCTGCCGCGACAGCTGGCCAAGGACGCCAAGCGCCTCGCCGCCCGCCTGGGCGCGGCCGAGGACGAGGAGTCCCTGCACCGGGCCCGGTCCGCGGCGAAGCGGCTCCGCTACGCCGCCGAGACGCTCGAGCCCGCGTTCGGCTCCGACGCCGCCCGCGTCGCGCGGACCGCGAAGGAGCTCCAGCAGCCCCTCGGCGTCCTGCAGGACACCCGCCTGACGAGGGCGCTGCTGCTGGAGGTCGCCGCCGCCGCGACCGCCGCCGGCGAGTCGTCGTTCACCTACGGCCGGCTCCACGCCGCCGAGGAGCTCGCCGCCGCCATCGCCCGCGAGGAGGCCGAGGCCCGCTGGCGCCGCGCGTCCAAGCGACGCAAGGGTCGGGCCCTGCGCCTCGGCTGAGCCTCGGGCCCACCGGGCCGTCCGGGGCCGTCCGGGGCCGTCCGGGGCCGTCCGGGGCCGTCCGGAGGGTCGGGTCGGATCGGCCTCAGCGCGCCTGCGACACGCTCGACATGGTGAAGTCGGGGACCCGCAGGGCCGGGGTCGCGGTCCGTGAGAAGTAGTCGTCGCCCCACTCGCGCCCGAAGCTCGGCGCGCTCGCCGAGGCGTGGCTGAAGCGGGAGAGCAGCTCGACCGGGCTCTCGTTGAAGCGGAAGTTGTTGACGGCGCCGGTGATCTCGCCGTCCTCGACGAGGTAGACGCCGTCGCGGGTCAGGCCGGTCAGCAGCATCCGCTGCGGGTCGACCTCGCGGATGTACCACAGGCAGGTCAGCAGCAGGCCCCGCTCGGTGCCGGCCACCAGGTCGGCGACGTCGCCGGCGCCGCCGTCGACCTCGAGCACGAGGTTGTCGACGTACGGCGTGGTGGGCAGGCCGGTGAGCGCGGTGGAGTGGCGGGTGCCGACCAGGTGGCTCAGGACGCCGTCGGCGATCCAGTCCGTCCGGGCGAGCGGCAGGCCGTTGTCGAAGACCGACGAGGTGTTGGACGACGACGACGCCACCACGAACGGCGCGGACTCCAGCCCCGGTGCGGCCGGGTCCGACCACAGCCGGACCCTCGGCGCCACGATCCGATCGCCGACGCGGGTCCCGCCGCCGTCCGCGGGCGGGCGGCTGTAGACGCTCTGGCCCTCGTGGGCGGTCCGCGCGCCCGCACCCCAGTAGACGTCGACCATGAGGTCGGCCACCGCCGAGGGGGGCAGGATCGTGTCGTAGCGCCCGGCGGGCAGGTCGACCGTGCGCTCCGCCCAGGCGAGCCGCTGGGCGAGCTCGGCCTCCACGGCGGCGGGGTCGACGTCGGTGAAGTCCCGGGTGGCCCGGCCGACCCAGGCGCTGCGGGTGAGGTCGGCGCTCTTGCCCGTGCAGCCCAGGTGGCCGGTGGGCTGCACGTGGCGCAGACGCAGCCCGCTCGTGGAGCCGAGGTAGGTGGTGACGAGCTCGTGGTTGACGAACCCGTACAGCAGCCGGTCGGCGGCGGCGGCGGTGGCGAAGGCGCGCCCGAGGGCCGGGGCCAGCCCGGCGTAGGTGTCGACGCCCGTGGTGGGCGAGGCGTCGTCCCAGTCCGCGGAGGTGCGGGACCCGACGAGCGGCGCCGCGTCCTCGGCGGGCTCGGCGCTCGCGGCGTCGGCCTCGGCGGCGGCGACCAGCGCGGTCACCTCCTCGGCGGTGGTGGCGCTGCCGGTGACGGAGCCCGCCGCCGTGCCGTCACCGGTCGGGTGGAACGCGACGACGGTGACCGAGACGTCGTGCGTGACGCCGTTGGTGGTCAGGGTGTTGCCCGCCCACCGCAGGTTCGCGCGGCTGGCGTCGTGGACGGCGACCACGCAGTCGCCGCGCGCGGCGTTCAGGGCGTGCTCGACGAGCTGCTGGGGGCTCATGCGCCCTCCTCGCTGGTGTTGAGGACCCGGATGCCGCGGAACAGGGCGGTGGGGCAGCCGTGGCTGACCGCCGCGACCTGGCCCGGCTGGGCCTTGCCGCAGTTGAACGCCCCGCCCAGCTCCCAGGTCTGCGGGCCGCCGACGGCCTCCATGGCGCCCCAGAAGTCCGTCGTGGTGGCCTGGTAGGCCACGTCGCGGACCTGCCCGGCGAGCTCGCCGTCGACGATGCGGTGGAACTGCTGACCGGTGAACTGGAAGTTGAAGCGCTGCATGTCGATCGACCAGGACCGGTCGCCCACGACGTACAGGCCCCGCTCGACGCGCCCGATGAGCTCCGCGGTGCTCGGGCCGCCCGCGGCCGGCTGCAGGGACACGTTCGCCATCCGCTGCAGCGGCACGTGGCCGGGGGAGTCGGCGTAGGCGCAGCCGTTGGACCGGCCGCCGTCGACGGCGAGGTGCGGCATCGCGGCGGCCATCGACCGGTCGAGCTGGTAGCCGACGAGGATCCCGTCGCGGACGAGGTCCCAGCGGGTGGTCGCCACGCCCTCGTCGTCCCAGCCGGTGGTCGCGAGCCCGTGGGGCTCGGTGCGGTCCCCGGTCACGTGCATCACCGGCGAGCCGTAGCGCAGGGACCCGACCAGGTCGGGGGTCGCGAACGACGTGCCGGCGTAGTTCGCCTCGTAGCCCAGGGCCCGGTCGAGCTCGGTGGCGTGGCCGATGGACTCGTGGATCGTGAGCCAGAGGTTGGAGGGGTGGATGACCAGGTCGAGCGGTCCCGCCTCCACGGAGGGCGCCCGCAGCTTCTCGGCCAGCAGGTCGCCGAGCCCGGCGAGCTCGGAGTCCCAGTCGTGGCCGTCGCCGAGCAGGTACTCCCACCCGCGGGCCGTCGGCGGGGCCAGCGTGCGCATCGAGTCGAAGACCCCCGAGCCCGGGTCCGTGCCCATCGCCTCGGCCTGGGGGTCCACCCGGACCCGGTGCTGGGTGGTGCGGGTGCCCGCCAGGTCGGCGTAGTACTTGTCCTCGGCCACGAGCTGGACGTCGGCGGTCGCGTGGTCGACGGCGTCGTGCGCGCGCAGCCGCTCGGTCCAGTCGACGAGCAGCGCCGCCTTGTCCCTCGTCGGCACGGAGAACGGGTCCAGGCCGACCCGGGCGGCCCAGCGCACGTCGTCGTACGTCGGCTCCGGCGCGAGCCGGACCGGCTCGCGCGTCATCGGCGCCGCGAGCGCGGCCACCTCGACGGCGGTCGTGCCCACCCGGCGGGCCTCGTCGTCGGTCAGCACCACCCCGGCGGCGAAGCCCCACGCGCCGCGGGAGACCACGCGGACCGCGAAGCCGGTGCCCGTGTGCTCGGAGGACGCCTGCAGCACCCCGTCGCGGGCGCCGAGGTGCTGGTAGCGGATCCGCTCGAACCGGAAGTCCGCGTGCTCGACGCCGAGCTCGGCGGCGCGTGCGAGCGCGACCTCCCCGAGCCGGCGGTGGGGCAGGTCCTCGAAGTCGGTCACGGCCACGGCGGGCACGCTACTCCGGCCGCGCGCGCACCGCGCGGGCCGGAGGAGCCGGCGACGGCTCGGGCGACGGCTCGGGCGACGGCTCGGGCGACGGCTCGGGCGACGGCTCGGGCGACGGGTCCCGTCGCGCCGCGGGTGTTGCCCCTGACGTGGCGTCAGGTCCTAGCGTCCCCGCCATGACCAGTCCCGACGACCTCGACGGCACCGTCACCATCGGCGAGGTGGTGCGCCGCACCGGCCTCAGCGAGCGCGCCCTGCGCTACTACGAGGAGCTCGGCCTCGTCGCCCCGGCGCGCGACGCCGGCGGCCGGCGACGCTACGACCGCGCCGCCCTGGACCGGCTGACGCGGGTACGCCTGCTGCGGGCCCTGGCCACCCCGGTGGCCGAGGTGGACCCGGACGCGCACGACCTGGCCGCCCTGACGCGCCGGCACCTGGCCTCGCTCGACGACGGGCTGAGCGACCTCGCCCGCCGGCGCGAGCGGGTGCGGGCGGTCGAGGACCGCCTGCTGGCCGGGACCGAGCCGAGCGACGCGTCGCTGCTGGACCTGCTGGAGGGGCTGGGCGCCGCGGAGCCCACCGCCGTCCGGCGGATCACGCTCCTGGTCTACCGGGACCTCGCCGCCGCCCACGCCTGGCTGGTCGACGTGCTCGGTCTCGACCCGGGCGAGCTGACGTGGGTGGACGGTCAGCCGGTGCACGGCGTCGTGCACGTCGGCGACGGCCAGGTCTGGTTGCACCGGGAGGCCCCCGAGCACCGGATGGTCTCGCCGGTCGTCCACGGGACGGTCACGGCGTCGCTGGCGGTCGAGGTCGACGACGTGGACGCCCACCACGCGCGGACCCTCGCCGCCGGCGCGCGGGTGGTGGCGGCACCGGTGGACCAGGTCTACGGCCTGCGCGAGTACAGCCTCCTCGACCTCGAGGGCCACCTGTGGTCCTTCCAGCAGGACCTCGCCGGCGACGCCTGAGCCGGTCGCCGCTCAGGTGTGGACGAGCCGGACGCGGGAGCCCCGGTCGCCCTTGAGCACCTCGAGACGCGTGCCGATCCGCTCGCGCACGCCGGCGACGTGGCTGACGACCCCGACGACGCGGCCGCCCTCGCGCAGCTCGTCGAGGACGGCGAGCACGTCGTCGAGGGTGTCGGCGTCCAGCGAGCCGAACCCCTCGTCGACGAACAGCGTCTCGATGTCGACCCCCGCGGCGTCCGCGGCCGCCTCCTGGGTGACGACGTCGGCGAGCCCGAGGGCGAGGGCGAGCGACACCACGAAGGTCTCACCACCCGACAGCGTCGCCGGGGCCCGCGACCGGCCGGACCACTCGTCGCGCACGGCCAGGTCGAGACCCCCGCGACGCCCGCCACGGCCTCGGCCGTCGACGGCGTGCTCCAGCACGTAGCGGCCGCCGGTCATGCGACCGAGCCGGACGTTGGCGGCGGCGACCACCTGCCCGAGCCGCCAGGAGAGCACGTACGCCGGCAGCGAGAGCCCGGCCGGGTTGTCCGGCGAGCGCCCGGAGGTCAGGCCCGCCACCGAGGCGGCGAGGTCCGCGGCGGCCGCGGCGGGCGCGAGGGCCGCGAGCGCCTCGCGCAGCTCCTCGGCGAGGGCCCCGATCCGCGCCAGGCGGGTGCCGGCGAGCGTGGCCCGTCGGGACGCGCCCGCCGCGTCGTCCCAGGGCGGCGGGGCCCCGCGCGAGTACCTCTCGTGCGCCCCGGCCGACGGCGGTCGTCCGAGCAACCCGGCCACGATC
>NZ_BAAAMY010000003.1:0-1344 GCF_039529515.1 Nocardioides lentus | reverse complement strand
GCCGCGGACGCCCGGGCCCGCGCGCCCTCGACGTCGGGCTCCGGCGCCGCCGCGGCGGCCCGCAGGACCGGGTCGGCGAGCAGCCTCGCGACCTCGCGGGCCTCCTGGCGGTGCTCGTCGTCGGCCGCGGCCAGGCGGTCGGCCTCGCGCTCGTCGAGCCGCGCGGCGCGGGCCGCGGCCAGGTCCTCGAAGCGGTGGGCCCGGGCGGAGGCCTCGGCGTCCGCGAGCGCTCGGTCCGCCGCGACGGTCGCGCGGTCGTGCGCGTCGTGGGCGCGGACGGCCTCCTCGAGGCGGGTCTCGGTGCGCCGTACCCGCTCCAGGGCGGCCGCGAGCTCCGCCTCCCCGCTCTCCGGGTCGTCCGCCAGGTCGCCGCCGAGGTCCCCCAGCAGGTCCCCCAGCAGGTCGCGCAGACGGACGGCGGTCCGGTCGGCCTCGGCGCGGACGGCCTGCTCCTCCGCCTCCGCGCGCGCGAAGGCCTCGGCGGCCGCGTCGCGCTCGGCGCGGGCACGCTCCAGTCGGGACTCGCCCTCGGCGACGGCCCGCTGGAGGTCGTGGCGCCGCCCCGCCGCGGACTCGGCCGCGGCGAGGGCCGCGCGGGCGTCGCCCTGCTCGTGCTGCCACTCCTCGACGGTGCGGCCGCCGGCCTCCACCCGCGCGGCGGCGAGCCGACCGTCCAGCCCGCGCACCCGGTCGCGGTGGACCTCGAGCTCCGCCTCGGCCGTGTCGAGGGACTGCCGGGCCGAGCGCTCGGCGGCGCGGTCCGCGGCCCCGGGAGCGGGCCGGGCCGGGCTCGGGTGGGAGCACGACCCGCAGACGGGGCAGTCCTGCCCGGAGGCGAGGCCCACGGCGAGCTCGGCCGCGATGCCCTCCAGCCGTGCCTCGCGGATCTCCAGCCAGGTCTCGTGGCGGGCCTGCTTGGTCGCCAGCACCTCCCGCTCGGCGGCCCGCGCGTGGGAGAGCTCGGCCGTCAGGCGGACGACGAGGCGGGCCGCCTCGAGGCCGGATCCCGCCCGCTCGCTGGCCTCCCGGGCGGGGGTCGCCTCGGCGGCGAGGGCGGTGGTCGCGGCCAGGTCGTCGCGCAGGCGCCCGACCTCGAGCGGGAGGGCCGCGACCTCCGCCGCGAGCCGGTCGCCGTGCTCACGCGCGGCGCGGGCCCGGTCGGCCAGGTCGTCGGCCCGCCCGAGAAGGGCGTCGAGCCCGCCGCGGACGTCAGCGGCCTGCGCGAGCCGGTCGTGGCGCCGCCGGGCCTCGGCCAGCAGCGGGCCGGGGTCGGGGGGCCCGCCGCCGGTGTCGCCGCCGGTGTCGCCGCCGGTGTCGGGGGCGAGGGCGACCCACCGGGCGTGG
>NZ_BAAAMY010000002.1:436571-611787 GCF_039529515.1 Nocardioides lentus | reverse complement strand
CCGCCCCGGAGGCCCCCGCGGCCCCGGCCCCGACCCCGGCGGCCCCGCAGGCTCCGGCGGCGGCTCCGGCACCGCAGGCCCCGGCCGCTCCCCAGGAGCCCGACGCTCCCGCGGCGCCCGCCGCCAAGGCCCCCACGCCGCGGGCTCCCGCGCCCAAGGCCCCGGCCCCGCGTCCGGTGGGCAAGCCCGCCGGCACGCCGCGACCGGGCAACAACCCCTTCGCGTCCAACCAGGGCATGGGTCGCCGTCCCGCTCCGCCGCGTGAGGCCGCCCCCGGCGCCCCCGCGGCCGCCGCCGGCACCGGTGCCCCGACGGGCAACGACCAGCGACCGCCGCGTCCGCCGTCCGCCCGCGAGGGTGGCGCGCCGGGCCGTCCGGGCATGCCGCGCCCCAACCCGGCGATGATGCCGAAGTCGCCCGCGACCTTCGGCGCCGGTCCCCGCGGCCGTGGCGGCCCCGGTGGCGGCCCCGGCCGTCCCGGTGGCGGTGCTCCCGGTCGCCCGGGCGCACCCGGTCGCGGTGGCCCCGGTGGCGCTCCCGGCGGCTTCGCCGGTCGCCCCGGCGGCGGTGGCCGCCCCGGCGGCAACCGTCCCGGTCAGCGTGGTCAGACCCAGGGTGCGTTCGGTCGTCCCGGTGGTCCCTCGCGTCGTGGTCGCAAGTCGAAGCGGGCGCGTCGTCAGGAGTTCGAGGCCATGCAGGCCCCGACCATCGGCGGCGTGCGCGTCCGCAAGGGCGACGGCGAGACCGTCCGCCTGGCCCGCGGCTCCTCGCTGACCGACTTCGCCGAGAAGATCGGCGTCGACGCCGCCGCGCTGGTGCAGATGCTGTTCCACCTCGGCGAGATGGTGACCGCGACGGAGTCCGTCAACGACGCGACGCTGGAGCTGCTCGGCGAGGAGCTCAACTACGTCGTCGAGGTCGTCTCGCCCGAGGACGAGGACCGGGCCCTGCTCGAGTCGTTCGACCTCGAGTTCGGTGAGGACGAGGGCGACGACGAGCTGCTCATCGCCCGCCCGCCGGTCGTGACCGTCATGGGTCACGTCGACCACGGCAAGACGAAGCTGCTGGACGCGCTGCGCAGCGCCAACGTCGTGGACAAGGAGGCCGGTGGCATCACGCAGCACATCGGCGCCTACCAGGTCGCGACCGAGGTCGACGGCGAGGACCGCCGCATCACCTTCATCGACACCCCCGGTCACGAGGCGTTCACCGCCATGCGTGCCCGAGGCTCGAAGTCCTCGGACATCGCGGTGCTGGTGGTGGCGGCCGACGACGGCGTCATGCCGCAGACGGTCGAGGCGCTCAACCACGCCAAGGCCGCCGAGGTCCCGATCGTCGTCGCGGTCAACAAGATCGACCGACCCGACGCCGACCCGACCAAGGTCCGCGGCCAGCTCACCGAGTACGGCCTCGTCCCCGAGGAGTACGGCGGCGACACGATGTTCGTCGACGTCTCCGCGCGGGAGATGCTCAACCTCGACGCGCTGCTCGAGGCGATCGTCCTGACCACGGACGCGTCGCTGGACCTGCGGGCCAACCCGGGCCAGGACGCCCAGGGCCTGATCGTGGAGGCCCACCTGGACCGCGGTCGCGGCCCGGTGGCCACGATCCTGGTCCAGCGCGGCACCCTGCGTGTCGGCGACTCGATCGTCGCCGGGCCGGCCCACGGCCGCGTCCGCGCGATGCTCGACGAGCACGGCGACACCCTCGAGTACGCCGACCCGTCGCGTCCCGCGATGGTGCTGGGCCTCTCGGCGGTGCCCGGGGCGGGGCAGAACTTCCTGGTCGTCGAGGACGACCGGATCGCCCGCCAGATCGCCGAGAAGCGCGAGGCGCGCGAGCGTGCCGCGATGCAGGCGAAGCGCCGGGTCCGCCGCACCCTCGAGGACTTCATGGCCTCCATGGAGAAGGGCGCGGAGAGCCAGGAGCTCAACCTGATCCTGAAGGGCGACGTGTCCGGCTCCGTCGAGGCGCTGGAGGACTCGCTGGCCAAGATCGACGTCGGCGACGACGTCAGCATCCGGGTCATCGACCGCGGTGTCGGTGCGATCACCGAGACCAACGTCGACCTGGCGGCGGCCTCGGACGCGATCATCATCGGGTTCAACGTCCGCCCGCAGGGCAAGGCGACCGAGATGGCCGACCGCGAGGGCGTGGAGATCCGCTACTACTCGGTGATCTACAACGCCATCGAGGAGATCGAGGCGGCCCTCAAGGGCATGCTCAAGCCGGAGTTCGAGGAGTCGACCCTCGGTCAGGCGGAGATCCGCGAGATCTTCCGCTCGTCCAAGCTCGGCAACATCGCGGGCTGCATGGTCACCGGTGGTGTCCTGCGGCGCAACGCGAAGGTCCGCCTGCTCCGCGACGGCAACGTGGTCGCGGACAACCTGGACCTGGCCTCGCTGCGGCGGGAGAAGGACGACGCCTCCGAGGTCCGCGAGGGCTTCGAGTGCGGTCTGGTGCTCCGGAACTACCAGAACATCCAGATCGGCGACGTGGTGGAGTCCTTCGAGATGCGTGAGATCCCGCGCGCCTGAGCGACGCTCACCAGAGCACAGCAGCACCATCGCACCGGCCCGGCGTCACCCGACGTCGGGCCGGTGCGGTGTCCGTGGAGAAGGAGAGGTCACCGTCATGAGCAACCCGCGGTCGAGGCGCATCGCCGACCGGATCCAGGTCGTCGTCGCCGAGATGCTCGAGCGCCGGATCAAGGACCCCCGTCTGGGGTTCGTCACCGTCACCGACGTGCGCGTCACCGGTGACTCCCAGCACGCCACCGTGTTCTACACCGTCCTGAGCCAGGGCGGCTCCGACGCCGACGAGGCCGCCGCGTCCGCCGCCGCGCTGGAGTCCGCGAAGGGGCTGCTGCGCAGCGAGGTCGGCAAGCAGCTGGGGATCCGCCACGTGCCGACCCTCGAGTTCGTGCAGGACGCGCTGCCCGAGAGCGCGCGGGCGATCGAGGACCTCCTCGAGCGCGTGCGCGCCTCCGACGCCGAGACGCTGGCTCGCACGCAGGGCGCGTCGTACGCGGGGGAGCCGGACCCCTACAAGAAGCCCCGGGAGGACGACGAGGACGCCGCCGACGACGCCGCCGACGACGCCGGTGCCGTGGACGGCCCGGCGGTCGACGGCGCGTCCGAGGACGTCGACCGGTCGTGAGCGCCGGCCCCACGGGCGTGCTCGTGGTCGACAAGCCGGGCGGGATGACGTCCCACGACGTCGTCTCCCGCGTCCGACGCGCGCTCGGCACCCGCAAGGTCGGCCACGCCGGGACGCTCGACCCGATGGCGACCGGTGTGCTGGTCCTCGGCGTCGGCCGGGCGACGCGGCTGCTCGGGCAGCTGACGCTCACCACCAAGGCCTACGACGCCCGGGCACGGCTGGGGCTGAGCACCGCGACCGACGACGCCGAGGGGGAGCCGGTCGCCTCGCGCGACGCCACCGGCCTCGTGGCCGGCGCGGTGAGCGACGCGCTCACGGGCCTGGTCGGCGAGCTCGACCAGGTCCCCTCGTCGGTGTCCGCGGTGAAGATCGACGGACGTCGCGCCTACGCGCGGGTCCGTGACGGGGAGAGGGTCGAGATCCCGCCGCGGCGGGTGCGCATCGACGACCTGCGGGTCCACGAGGTGGCCCTGCCCGAGGTCGCCTTCTCCGTGCGGTGCTCCTCGGGCACCTACGTGCGGGCCATCGCCCGCGACGTGGGGGAGGACCTGGGCGTGGGCGGCCACCTGGTGGCCCTGCGCCGCACGGCGGTCGGCCCGTTCACGCTGGACGACGCGGCCGCGCTCGACGAGGTCACCCCGGACGCGCTGCTCAGCCTCGAGGACGCCGTGACCCGGTGCTTCCCGGTCGTGCGGGTCGACGCCGCGACGGTCGCGGACGTCCGCCAGGGGCGGGCCCTGCCGCTCCGGTGGGAGGCGGAGGGCCCGGTCGCGGTCCTCGACGACGCCTCGGGCCGCTTCCTGGCGCTGTACGCCGGCCGCCCCGACGGCTCGGCGCGTGCCGTCGCCGTCTTCGCCCCCGCCAACGAGACCCCCGCAGACGGGTAGTCCCCCACGATCCGGTCGCTCCCGGGACCCGGGGACGACACGATCGTGGGGGACCACCCCTGACGCGCGTGGAGCGTGGGGGTCTACTCGGCGTCGAGGTCCTTCTCGACGAGCGCCGCGATGGCGTCGACGTCGGCCTGGTCGTCACCGGAGACCTCGACGGTGTCGCCGTGGGCGGCGCCGAGGGTCATGATGAGCAGCGAGGAGCCGGCGTCCACCGGCTCGTCGCCGGGGAGGCCGATCTGGACGTCGGAGTCCAGCTCGCCGGCGGCCTCGGAGATGATCGCGGCGGGGCGGGCGTGCAGGCCGACGGACGAGCCGACGACGACGGACTTGGTGGGCATGGAGCCTCCCTCTCGATGGTGTGACGGGAATCTAGCGGTCAGGCGACGGGCGCGACGACGGGCTTCTTCGCCATGGACTTCAGCCCGACGACCGCGGCGGCGGCGACCAGGGTCCCGGCGAGCAGGGCGATGACGAAGCCGGTGACGTTGCCGACGGCGAACAGCACGAAGATGCCGCCGTGCGGGGCCCGCAGGGTGACGTCGAGCGCCTGCGAGAGACCGCCGGTGACCGCGGAGCCCAGCATGATCGCGGGGATGACGCGCAGCGGGTCGGCGGCGGCGAACGGGATGGCGCCCTCGGTGATGAAGCTGGCGCCCATGGCCCAGGCGGCCTTGCCGTTCTCGCGCTCCTGGACCGTGAAGAGCCGCGGGCGGACGACGGTGGCCAGGGCCAGGGCCAGCGGGGGCACCATGCCGGCGAGCATGACGGCCGCCATGACCCGGAGCTCCGGGGCGTCGGTGGCGGTGGCCGCGGCGCCCAGGCCGGCGGTCGCGAAGGCGTAGGCCGTCTTGTTGAGCGGGCCGCCCATGTCGAAGGCCATCATCAGGCCGAGGACGACGCCGAGCAGGATGGCGAGGCCGGGGTTGGCGCCGAGGCTGTTGAGGCCGTCGTTCAGCGCGCCGGTCAGGGCGGTGAGCGGGCGGCCGAGGACGACGATGACGATCAGGCCGGTGATCAGCGTGGCGAGCAGCGGGATCACGAGGACGGGCATCAGGCCCCGCGCCCAGACCGGCACCTTCCAGCGCGCGATCCACGCCGCGACGAGGCCGGCGAGCACGCCGCCGATGATGCCGCCGATGAAGCCGGTGCCGGTGAGACCGGCGACGGCGCCCATGACGAAGCCGGGGGCGATGCCCGGGCGGTCGGCGATCGCGTAGGCGATGTAGCCGGCCAGCGCGGGGACGAGGAAGCCGAAGGCCGCACCGCCGAGGACGAACAGCAGCGCCCCGACGTAGACGAGCAGCGCGCCGCGGGTGAACTCGGCGCCGTTGGCCAGGGGGTAGTCCGCCAGGTCCGGCAGGTTCACGAAGCTGGAGTTGAGGACGATGTCCTGGGCCACGCTGCTCGCGCGGCCGTCGGCGTAGGCGAGCGCGACCTCGTAGCCGGCGAAGAGGAAGCCGAGGGCGATCAGCAGGCCGCCGGCGGCGACGAACGGGATCATGTAGGACACGCCGGTCATCAGCACCCGGCGCACGGAGCCGCCGAAGGACTCCGAGCCGCGGTCCTCGGACTCGCCGGCCCCGCCGCCCTCGACGCGCGAGGCGCGCGGGTCGTCGGCGGCGGCGAGGGCCTTCGCGATCATGCCGTCGCCGTCGTCGATGGGGCCCTTGACGCCGGAGGACACCACGGGCTTGCCCGCGAAGCGGCCCTTGTCGCGCACCCCCACGTCGACCGCGAAGATGACGGCGTCGGCGGCCTCGATCGTGGCCGGGGAGAGCGGGGTCGATCCGGCGGAGCCCTGGGTCTCGACCTCGATCTGCACCCCGGCGCGCTTCGCGGCGGCCTCGAGGGCCTCGGCGGCCATGTAGGTGTGGGCGATGCCGGTCGGGCACGCGGTGACCGCGACCAGACGACGGGTGGCGGCGGGCGCCCCCGCGCCGGTGGTCGGGGCCCCGCCCGCGGTGGTGGCGGCGCCGACGGGCTCGGCGACCTTCGCGGCCGCGGGCTGGTCGGCGGGCTGCACGACCTCCAGCACGAGGGCGACGACCTCCTCGCGGCTGCCGGCCTCGCGGAGCGCGGTGGTGAACTCGGGCTTGACCAGCGCGCGGGCGAGCTTGGTCAGCAGCTGCAGGTGCGCGTTGCCGCCGCCCTCGGGGGCCGCGATCAGGAAGCACAGGTCCGCCCCGCCGTCCTTGGCGCCGAAGTCGACCGGCGGCGTCAGCCGCGCGAACGCGAGCGTCGGCTCGCTGACGGCGGCGGTGCGGCAGTGCGGGATCGCGATGCCGCCCTTGAGCCCGGTGGGCGAGGTGGCCTCGCGGGCGTGGGCGTCGGCGGTGAGCTGCTCGGCGCCGCCGGTGCCGTCGGTGCGGCCGGCGGCCGCCACGGTCTCGGCGAGACGGCGGATGACGTCGTGCTTGTCGGTGCCGAGGTCGGCGTCGAGGACGACGAGATCGCTGGTGATCACGTCCATGGGGTCACGCTCCGGGTGTGAGGTGTGCGGTGTGAGGTGTGGGGTGCTGCGGTGGGTCGAGCGGTACGGCGGGGGGTCGGGGTGGTCGGCGGCGTCAGCGGGCGGCGCCGCGGGGCACCCGCAGCCGCCGGACCGCCACGAGCTCGGGGTGGACCTCGCCCGGGTGGGGGATGGTCGTGCCGGGGAGGCCGGCGGCGGCGCTGCCGTAGGCGACCGCGAGGGCGAGGCGGTCGGGTCCGCCCAGCCCGCGCTCGTGGCCGAGCAGGTAGCCGAACAGGCTGGAGTCGCCGGCTCCGACGGTGCTGACGACCTCGGTGGGCGGCGGGGTGGCGTGCCAGGCGACGGGAGCGCCGTCGTCGTCGGTGGTGACCAGGACGGCCCCGTGGCCGCCCAGGGTCACCAGCAGCGCCTCCACCCCGCGGTCGAGCAGCTCGACCGCGGCCGCCGCGGCGGCGTCCGGGTCGGCCTCGAGCGCGTCGCCGTCGAGGCGTCCGCCGGTGAGGGAGGCGAGCTCGTGGCCGTTGGGCTTCATGAGGTGCGGCGCGGCCTCGCCGAGGCGGTCGACGAGGGCGGCGAGGGGGGCGTCGCTGGTGTCGACCGCGACGCGCGTGACGCGGCGCAGGTCGCCGACGAGGTCGGCGTACCAGCCGGCGGGCGCGTCCGGCGGCAGGGAGCCCGCGAGGACCACCCAGTCGGCGCGGGCGGCGAGGTCGCCGAGCCGGGAGCCGAGCTCGCCGAGCAGCGCGGCGGTCGCGGGGGTCCCGGGGCTGTTGAGCTTGGTCGTGGTGCCGTCGGGCTCGCTGATCGTGAGGTTGACGCGCACGTCGCCGTCGACGGGGACGAGGGACGCGGGGATCCCGGCCGCCGCGAGGTCGAGCGCGAAGGCGTCGCTCTCGGCGCAGGGCAGGACGGCCGTGGTCGGCACGCCGGCCTCGAGGCAGGCGCGCGAGATGTTGACGCCCTTGCCACCGGCCTGGCTGATGACGGAGGCGGCGCGCTGGACGGCGCCGCGCTCGAGCGCGCCCGTCAGGGTCACGGTCCGGTCCGTGCTCGGGTTGGGGGTGAGGGTGACGATCACGCGACCACCACCTCGATGCCGGCGCGCTCGAGGCGGCGCAGCTCGGCCGGGTCGGCGGCCGGGTCCGTGACCAGCACGTCGACCTGCGTGGTCGCGGCGAAGCGCAGCGTGGAGCGGCTGTCGAGCTTGCTGGAGTCGGCCAGCACCACCACGCGCCGCCCGACCTCGACCAGGGCGCTCTTGGTGGCGGCCTCGTCGGCGTCGGGGGTGGAGAAGCCGTGCTCGGCGCTGACGGCGTTGGTGCCGAGGAACGCGACGTCGACGCGCAGCGCGGCCACGGCGGCGACGGTCTGGCCGCCGACCGCGGCCTGGGTCGTCGGTCGCACCCGACCGGGCAGCAGGTGCAGGTCGAGGTGGGGCAGCGTCATGAGCCGGGAGGCGACGGGCACCGCGTGGGTGAAGACGGTGAGCCGGCGCTCGGGGGGCATCGCGGCCGCGAGGCGCACCGTGGTGCTGCCGGCGTCGACGACGACGCTGGAGCCGTCGCAGGGCAGCAGGGACACCGCGGCCTTGGCGATCAGGTCCTTGAGGTGGGGGTTGGTCTGGTCGCGCTCGGCCATCCCGGACTCGGGGGCGGTCAGCGCGTCGGCGGGCACGGCGCCGCCGTGGGTACGACGCACCTGCCCGGACCGCTCGAGGTGCGACAGGTCACGGCGTACGGTCTCGGTGGTGACGTCGAACTCCTCGGCGAGCTCGATGACCGAGAGTCGACGGCGCTCGGCGACGAGCCGGCTCATCGCCTCACGGCGCTCCTCGGGGTACATCCCTGGGCCTCCTGGTGATCTGTGCTTGTGTTGTTTTATGCCCGAATGTGTTGACTGTCAAGGGTGTGGACCCCGTAAGTTGTGATCGTGATCACCGAGACCACTTCCGCGACCTCGTCCCCCGACGGCGGGCCCGCCGCGCTGACCGGCACCCCCGTGGTCCCCGGCCTCGCCCTCGGACCCGCGGTCCTCGCGCGCACCGAGGTGGCGCCCGCCGCGGTCGAGGCGTACGCCACGGCGACCGCGGACCGTGACCCCGAGAGCTACCCGGAGTCGGCGCTCGCCGACTACGAGGCCGCCGCCGCGGCCGTCGCCACCGGCTTCACCGAGCGCGCCGGACGGACCTCGGGGCACGCGGCCGAGGTCATGACCGCGACCGCCGGGCTCGCCTCCGACCGGGGGCTGCGCAACGCCGTGCGCAAGAACCTGCGCGCCGGCGAGGCGCTGCTCGACGCCCTGCACGCGGCGGTCGAGCAGTTCGCGAGCCTGTTCAACCAGGCCGGCGGGCTGATGGCCGAGCGGGTGACCGACCTGCGTGACATCGAGAAGCGGATCGTGGCGCGACTCGTGGGGGAGCCCGAGCCCGGCGCCCCCAACCCCTCCGAGCCCTCGGTGCTGCTGGCCGAGGACCTCGCTCCCGCCGACACCGCGGGCCTCGACCCGACGACGGTCGTCGCCCTCGTGACCGAGCGTGGCGGCCCGACCAGCCACACCGCGATCATCGCCCGTCAGCTCGGCATCCCCTGCGTGGTCGGCGCGGTGGGCGCGATGGCCGTGGCCGGCGGCACGATGCTCCTCGTCGACGGCACGACCGGCGCCGTGACCGTGGACCCGGACCCGGAGGAGGCCCGCCGGCGCGTGGCCGACGACGCGGAGGCCCGGGAGGCGCTCGCGACCTGGGAGGGCCCGGGACGTCTCAACGACGGCCTGGCGGTCAAGCTGCTCGCCAACGTCGCCGACGGCGAGTCGGCCCGCGCGGCCGCCGGCGGCCCGGTCGAGGGCGTCGGCCTGTTCCGGACCGAGCTGTGCTTCCTCAACCGCTCCGAGGAGCCGACGGTCGACGAGCAGACCGACATCTACTCCGGGGTCCTCGAGGCCTTCGGCCGTACGGAGCCCGGCGACGGGGGCGCGGGGGACCGCTACGTCGTGGTCCGCACGCTCGACGCGGGCTCGGACAAGCCGGTCGCCTACGCGACGCTGCCGGGCGAGGAGAACCCCGCCCTCGGCGTGCGCGGCCTGCGCCTCGCGCTGGGCAACCCCGGCCTCATGGAGCGGCAGCTCGACGCGGTGGCCGCCGCGGCCGAGCGCACCGGCACCGAGACCTGGGTGATGGCCCCGATGGTCGCGACCGTCGCCGAGGCCCGCGACTTCGCCTCCGCGGTCCACGGACGCGGGCTCAGGGCGGGCGTGATGGTCGAGGTCCCCAGCGCGGCCCTGCTGGCGCACCGGATGCTCGAGGTCGTCGACTTCCTCTCGATCGGCACCAACGACCTCACGCAGTACGCCATGGCCGCCGACCGGATGGCCACCGACCTCGCCCACCTCACGGACCCCTGGCAGCCCGCGGTGCTGCAGCTGATCGCGATCACCGCCGAGGCCGGGATCCAGGCCGGCAAGCCCGTCGGGGTCTGCGGCGAGGCCGCCGCCGACCCGCTGCTCGCCTGCGCGTTGATCGGGATGGGGATCACCTCGCTCTCGATGGCGCCGGCGGCCGTGCGGGCCGTGGGCGCGCGCCTCGCGTCGGTCAGCAGCCAGGACTGCGAGGAGGCCGCCGAGGCCGCTCTCGCCGCCTCCGACCCCGCCGCCGGTCGCGCCGCCGTCCTGGAGGTGCTCGGCGGCTGACGCCCGCCCCGCCCCGGGGGCGCCGCCCGCCTGCGGTGCCCTCCCGTACGGCGGGCGACCGGGGTTGTGGAAGGCTGGGAGCGTGACCATGCGCGTGTGGCGGGCCCTCGAGGAGGTGCCCGGCGACCTGGCGCCCTCGGTGGTGACGATCGGCAACTTCGACGGCGTCCACCTGGGTCACCGCGTCGTCGTACGGCGGGCGCGCGAGGTGGCGTCGCGGTGCGGCGTCGAGCGGGTCACCGTCGTGACCTTCGACCCCCACCCGATCGCCGTCCTGCGACCCGACCACGCCCCGCCCACCCTGAGCGCGATCCCGGACCGTCTCGAGCTGCTGGCCGACGCCGGGGTCGACGACGCGCTGGTCCTGCCGTTCGACCGCGAGCTGGCGTCGTGGAGCCCGCAGCGGTTCGTCGAGCGCATCCTGGTCGAGAGCCTCCACGCGCGCGCCGTCGTCGTCGGGGCCAACTTCCGCTTCGGCAACCGGGCCGCCGGCGACGTCGCCTTCCTGCGCGAGGCCGGGGCCGACCACGGCTTCGACGTCGAGGGGGTCGAGCTCGACGGGGGGCCGCAGGTGTGGTCCTCGACCTACGTGCGCCAGTGCGTGGCCGCGGGCGACGTGGCCGGCGCGGCCGAGGCCCTCGGCCGTCCCTTCGCCGTCCGCGGCACCGTGGTCAGCGGCGACCGGCGCGGCCGCGAGCTGGGCTACCCGACCGCCAACGTCCCGATCGGCACCGGCGCCGCGCCGCCCGACGGGGTCTACGCGGGGCGCCTGCGCGTCCTCGACGACGGACCCGACGCCGGGGTCCCGCACCCCGCGGCGATCTCGGTCGGCTCCAACCCGACCTTCGCCGGCGAGCGGGAGCGCCGCGTCGAGGCCTACGTCCTCGACCGCGACGACCTCGAGCTGTACGGGCGGGAGGTCGAGGTGTCGTTCACCGCCCACGTGCGGGGGATGACCCGCTTCGACGGCATCGACGAGCTGCTCGAGGCCATGGCCTCGGACGTCGCCGCCACCCGCCGGGCCCTGGGGACGTGAGCCCGGTCGTCCGCTCCCGGCGTGCGCGCCCGGAGGGTCTGACCGAGGCGCTGCGGGCCACCGAGCGGTGGTTCGTCGCCCAGGGGCTGCCCTACTTCGTGCCCGAGCAGCGGGCCGCGGCCCGCGCGGCCCTGCGGTCGCGCCGCACGCTGGTCATGCTGGCGGTGGCCGTCGTGGTGTCCCTGGCCGCCGGCGTGGTCCTGGCGGCCTTCGTGGGCGACGTCGCCGTCGCCCCGGCGACGCTCACCCTCCTGGTCGGCGCCGGCGTCGCGGCGTACGCCGGCACCGCGCTGCGGGCCGCCCCGATCGCGCGCTTCGCGCTGCGCCGCACCCTGTCCGGGCTGAGGCTGCTCGTCCCGCTGGTCACCCGGGCCCTCCCGCTGCTCCTGCTGGCCATCACCTTCCTGTTCATCAACGCCGAGGTCTGGCAGGTCTCCGCGACCCTCGACGGCGCCAAGCTGTGGCTGGTCGTGCTGCTGTTCTCGTCCTTCGCCGTGCTGTTCCTCGTGGTCCGGCTGCCCGAGGAGCTCGACGCGGCCGACGTCCAGGCCGACGACGCCCGGCTCGTCGCGAGCTGCCGCCGCACGCCGCTGGAGGCGCACGCCGCCGCGGTCGTGGCCGAGCAGCCGACCGGTGGCCTCGCGGAGGTCCGCCGCTTCGAGCGCGCCAACCTCGTGCTCGTCCTGGTCATCGTGCAGGCCGCGCAGGTGCTCCTCGTGGCGACCGCGGTGTTCGGCTTCCTGGTGCTGCTCGGCAGCATCGCCATGACGGAGACGGTGCAGGCGAGCTGGATCGCCGAGGAGCGGACGACCTCGCTGCCGGGCCTCGGCACCCTGTCGGTCGAGCTCGCGCAGGTCTCGGTGTTCCTGGCGTCGTTCGCCGGGCTGTCGTTCACGGTCTACGCGGTCACCGACGAGACCTACCGCGACCAGTTCTTCACCCAGGTCAAGGGCGAGCTGGACCGTGCCGTCGGCGTGCGGGCGGTCTACCTGGCGGGCCGCCGCGAGGTGGGGGAGCACGACCCCGAGGACCCCGAGGACGACCCGGAGGATCCCCGGGGCCCTGCGGATTCGGGCCCGGACGCCGCCCGCTGATAGCGTTCCCGAGTTGTCCTGGAGCCGTGAACCGGCCGCGGATCGTAGAGCTCGGGTGGACCAGCCCCGGAGCGCCGCGCAGCGACCACGAGAGGAGCCGTCCCGATGGCTATCGGAACCGACGCGGAGACCAAGAAGAAGATCATCGCCGAGTACGCGATCACCGAGGGTGACTCCGGCTCGCCGGAGGTCCAGATCGCGCTGCTCACGCACCGCATCTCGCACCTCACCGAGCACCTCAAGGAGCACAAGCACGACCACCACAGCCGTCGTGGTCTGCTGCTGCTCGTCGGCCAGCGCCGCCGGCTGCTCAACTACCTGCAGAAGGTCGAGATCGCGCGCTACCGCTCGATCGTCGAGCGCCTCGGGCTGCGCCGCTGAGCCGCACCCCCGACGTACGACGACGCCCCTCCCGCCCCCGGCGGGAGGGGCGTCGTCGTCCCACCCGCGCCGCCGGGACCGCCCGCGCGGGCCGCTAGCCTGGACCGTCGCCGCCGACCGCGGCGCCGCCCCACCGCCCCAGAGCACCCGACCCGGAGGACCCGACGTGGCCAACCCCTTCCGACGCCGCGACCAGCGGTCCACGACCCCCGCCGAGCCGGACGCCCCGGCGCCCGCACTGCTCGACGAGTCGTCGATCGTGCTGTCGGGCCGTGCCACCGACCGGGACTCGGCGATCGACGAGGTCGGTGCGCTGCTCGTCGCCGCCGGCGCCGTCGACGAGGCCTACGTCGCGGGGATGCACGCCCGCGAGGGCTCGGTGTCGACGTTCATGGGCAACGAGCTCGCGCTCCCGCACGGCGGCGCCGACGCGGCCGGCGCGGTGGTCCGCACCGCGATCGCCCTGGTCCGCCACGACGACCCGCTGGACTGGAACGGCGAGCCCGTGCGCTTCGTCGTCGGCCTGGCCGGGAAGGGCTCCGAGCACCTCGCCCTGATCGGCTCCCTCGCGCGCGTCTTCACCGACTCCGCCGAGGTCGAGCGGCTCCGGCGCGCCGCCAGCGCCGCCGAGGTGCTCGAGGTCCTCGCCGCCCAGGACTGAGCCCCGCCGGCCCGCCCGGCCCCGGACACGACGAGACCCCACCCGCGGAGGCGGGTGGGGTCTCGTCGTGCCACGGCTCCGGGCCGCCGCTCGTCCTCGCTACGGCTCGACGGTGACCTTGATGGCCTCGCCGGCCGCGACGATGTCGAACGCCGAGAGCACGTCGTCCAGCGGGATGTGGCGGGTGATCAGGTCCTTGACCGGCACCTGACCGGTGGAGATGTACTCCAGCGCCCGCTTGTTGTGCTCCGGCGCGGAGCCGTTGGCGCCGTGGATGTGCAGCTGGCGGTAGTGCACGACGTTCGAGTCGCAGGTGATCGTCGGGTTCGTCTTCGGCAGCCCGCCGAAGAAGGAGATCCGACCGTTGCGGGCGGCCATCGCGATGGCCTGCTCCTGGGTGACGTTGGCGGCGGTGGCGGTGATGACGACGTCCGCGCCCCGGCCGCCGGTCAGCTCCATGACCCGCTCGACGACGTCGACCTGCGAGCCGTCGATGGTCTCGTCGGGCGAGACGGCCGCCGCGGACATCGCGAGGCGCTCCGCGTTGACGTCGACCAGGTAGACCGGGCCCGCCCGGTGCACGCCGCGCGCGATGCGGATGTGCATGCAGCCGATCGGACCGGCGCCGAAGACGACGACCGTGTCGCCCTCCTCGATGCCGAGCAGCTCCTGGGCGTTGATGGCGCAGGCGAACGGCTCGGCGGCCGAGGCCTCGTCGTAGCCCACGTTCTCGGGGATCCGGTTGAGCCCGTCGACCTTGAGCACCTGGCGGGGCACGATCATGTACTCGGCGAACCCGCCGTCGTACTGGTAGCCGACGGAGGTCTGGTTGGCGCAGACGGCCATCCACCCCTTGCGGCACTCGTGGCACTCGCCGCAGGGCACGGCGGCGATGACCTGCGCCCGGTCGCCGACCTCCCAGGAGGAGCCGTACGTCGCGTTGACCTCGGCGCCGACCTCGACGACCTCGCCGGCGATCTCGTGACCGATCGTGCGCGGGGGAGTGAGGTTCTGGTGACCGTTGCGGAGGATCTTCACGTCCGTGCCGCAGGTGGAGCAGTTGCGCACGCGCAGCTTCACCTCGTCCGGTCCGCACTCCGGCTCGGGCACGTCCTCGAGCCGGACGTCCTCGGGCGCGTAGAAGCGCAGTGCCTTCATCAGTGGTCCTCCCGGTGGGTGGGCAGTGGTGGGTGGAGTCGGTGTGACGCGCGCCGCAGGCGCGACAGCACACTATCGAGCCCGCCGCGACAAAACCACAAGATCGGGCAGGAAATACTGCCCGAACGCTTGGCAACGTGCCCGTTCGTGAGGTTGACTGCCGTCAGCATCATGTGACCGCGCTCACGCAGCGCCCGCATCGGAGGAACAATGGCCACCAGAACATCCGCGCCCGTCGAGCGCGCAGACCGGGCCGGCGCCCGGGTCCACGTCCAGAGGTTCGGGACGTTCCTGTCCAACATGGTCCTGCCCAACATCGGGGCCTTCATCGCGTGGGGCCTGATCACGGCCCTCTTCATCCAGACCGGCTGGATCGCCCTGATCGGCGACGCCCTGGGCTTCCCGACCGACGAGAACCTCTACGGCTTCGTCTCCGTCATCGGCGGCTGGACGGACGCCGACGGCAACCTGCTCAACGACGCACCGGGGATCGTCGGCCCGATGCTCACCTACCTGCTGCCGCTGCTGATCGGCTACACCGGCGGTCGCATGATGTACCGCGACAACATCCGCGGCGGCGTCGTCGGCGCGATCGCGACGTTCGGCGCCATCGCCGGCGCCAGCGTGCCGATGTTCCTCGGGGCCATGATCATGGGCCCGCTGGGCGGCTGGTCGATGCGCAAGATCGACGCCCTCTGGGACGGCAAGATCCGCCCCGGCTTCGAGATGCTCGTCAACAACTTCTCCGCCGGCATCTGGGGCGGTGCCCTGGCGGTCGTCGGCTTCGTCGTCGCCGGCCCGTTCGTCACCGCCTTCAGCAGCGGCGCCGAGCGCGTGGTCAACTTCCTCGTCGAGAACAGCCTGCTGCCCCTGGCGTCGATCTTCATCGAGCCCGCGAAGATCCTCTTCCTCAACAACGCGATCAACCAGGGCATCCTGACCCCGCTCGGCGCCCAGCAGGCGAGCGAGAACGGCCAGTCGATCCTGTTCCTGCTCGAGGCCAACCCCGGTCCGGGCCTGGGCCTGCTGCTCGCCTTCATGTTCTTCGGCCGCGGCGTGGCCAAGGCGTCGGCGCCCGGCGCGATCCTCATCCAGTTCATCGGCGGCATCCACGAGATCTACTTCCCCTACGTGCTGATGAAGCCCAAGCTGATCCTCGCCGTCATCGGCGGCGGCATGGCCGGCATCGCGACCAACCTCGCGTTCGGCTCCGGCCTGCGCTCGCCCGCCTCGCCCGGCTCGATCATCGCGGTCTGGCTGTCCTCCCCTCCCGGCTCGCTGGTCGGGGTGACGCTCTCGGTGGTCGCCGCCGCGGGTGTCTCCTTCGCGATCGCCGCGGTGCTCCTGCGATTCGACAAGGCCACGGACGACGGCGACCTCGCCGCCGCCACGGCCGACATGGAGGCCAACAAGGGCAAGAGGTCCTCGGTGTCGTCCGCGCTGACCGGCGCCCGCACCGCGCACGACGGCCCGATCCGCTCCATCGTCTTCGCCTGCGACGCCGGGATGGGGTCCTCCGCCATGGGGGCCTCGGTGCTGCGCCGCAAGATCGCGGACGCCGGTCACGGCGACGTGTCGGTGGTCAACAAGGCCATCTCCAACCTCGGTGACGACCAGGACGTCGTGGTGACCCACCAGGACCTGACGGCCCGGGCGCGGCAGAAGGCCGGCTCGGCGGTGCACGTGTCGGTGGAGAACTTCATGAACAGCCCGCGCTACGACGAGATCGTCGCGATGGTGGACCGCGCCAACGGTGCGGGCGTCGGCGGTGGCGCGGTCCAGGACGAGGAGACCTCGGCCTCCGGCGTGCTGGACGAGTCGTCGATCGTGCTCGAGGGCACCGCCCGCGACCGCGACCAGGCGATCGAGGAGGCGGGTCGCCTGCTGGTCGCCTCGGGCGCGGTGGACGAGTCCTACGTCGCCGCGATGCACGAGCGGGAGCGCTCGGTCTCCACCCACATGGGCAACGGCCTGGCCCTGCCGCACGGCACCAACGAGTCCAAGGACGCGGTCCGTCGTACGTCGATCTCCTTCGTGCGCTACGACGCCCCGGTCGACTGGGCCGGCAAGCCGGCCGAGTTCGTCGTCGGCATCGCCGGCGCCGGCAAGGACCACCTCGCGCTGATCTCCAAGCTGGCCCGCGTCTTCACCGACGAGGACCAGGTCGCCCGCCTGCGGGTGGCGAGCACCCCCGCCGAGGTGCTGGCCGTGCTCGACGGGGTCCGCGTCTGAGCACCCCGCGCTGAGCGTGCGACTCGGGCGCGCACCGGGGGGCCTCTCTGCTCCCACCACGACGGGCCGTCGGGCGATCCCCGACGGCCCGTCCGTGCGTCCCGGCGCCCCCCGGGCCCGGGGCGTCTGATTGGGGACGGGGGCGGGGCGCTGGTAGCGTCGAGGTGCTTGCAACCACACCAGAAGCGGTCCGCGCCCTCATCCGCCCGGTCCTCGGTAGTGACCTTCAGGCCTCGCCGTCGAGGTGGGTCCCTGCGGGTCTCGATCGAAGACCGGCGTCACGCCCCCACCGGGGGGCGCCCACGCGGACAGGCGGCGCGGCCGTTTCACGACCAGAGAGGTCCACGCGTGAGCGAACCTGTCATCACCGCCGTCGAGACCGTCATCGACAACGGCTCCTTCGGCACCCGCACCGTCAAGTTCGAGACCGGGCTGCTGGCCCGTCAGGCCGCCGGCTCGGTGACCGCCTACCTCGACGACGACACCATGCTCCTCTCGGCGACGACCGCCGGGAAGCACCCCAAGGACCACTTCGACTTCTTCCCCCTCACGATCGACGTCGAGGAGCGGATGTACGCCGCGGGCCGGATCCCCGGCTCGTTCTTCCGCAGCGAGGGTCGCCCGGGCGAGGACGCGATCCTCACCTGCCGGCTGATCGACCGCCCGCTGCGCCCGACGTTCAAGAAGGGCCTGCGCAACGAGGTCCAGGTCGTCATCACCGTGATGGCGCTGGACCCCGACCAGCCCTACGACGTGCTGGCGATCAACGCCGCGTCGCTGTCCACCCAGCTCTCGGGCCTGCCGTTCTCCGGTCCCGTCGGCGGTGTGCGCGTCGCCCTCATCGACGGCCAGTGGGTCGCGTTCCCCAGCCACAGCCAGCTCGAGGACGCCGTCTTCGACATGGTCGTCGCCGGCCGGGTCACCGACACCGGCGACGTCGCGATCATGATGGTCGAGGCCGAGGCCACCGAGTCGACCTACGGCAAGGTGCGCTCCGGCGCCCAGGCCCCGACCGAGGAGGTCGTCGCCGGCGGTCTCGACGCCGCCAAGCCCTTCATCAAGCAGCTGTGCGACGCCCAGGCCGAGCTGGCCAAGGAGGCCGCCAAGCCGGTCGCCGACTTCCCCGTCTTCCTGGACTACGAGGACGACGTCTACGAGGCCGTCTCCGCCGCCGTGCGCGACGACGCCGCCCAGGCCTACACGATCGGCGACAAGGCCGAGCGCGAGGACCGTCTCGACGAGATCAAGACCGCCCTGCTCGAGAAGGTCGGCGGGCAGTTCGAGGGCCGCGAGAAGGAGGTCGGGGCCGCGTTCCGCAGCCTCGGCAAGGAGCTGGTCCGCCAGCGCGTCCTGCGCGACAAGGTCCGCATGGACGGCCGCGGCCTCGCCGACATCCGTCCGCTGCACGCCGAGGTCGCCGTGATCCCGCGCGTCCACGGCTCGGCGCTGTTCGAGCGCGGCGAGACCCAGATCCTGGGCGTCACCACCCTCGACATGCTGACCATGGAGCAGAAGCTCGACACGCTCTCCCCGGAGACGTCGCGCCGCTACATGCACAAGTACGTCTTCCCGCCGTTCTCCACCGGCGAGACCGGCCGCGTGGGCTCGCCCAAGCGCCGTGAGGTCGGCCACGGCGCGCTCGCGCGCCGCGCGCTGCTGCCGGTGCTGCCGGACCGCGAGGAGTTCCCCTACGCGATCCGCCAGCTCTCCGAGGCCATGGGCTCCAACGGCTCCACCTCGATGGGCTCGGTCTGCGCCTCGACCCTCTCGCTGCTCCAGGCCGGCGTGCCCCTGAAGGCGCCCGTCGCCGGCATCGCGATGGGCCTCATCTCCGGCGAGGTCGACGGCGCGACGCAGTACGTCGCGCTGACCGACATCCTCGGCGCCGAGGACGCGTTCGGCGACATGGACTTCAAGGTCGCCGGCACCCGCGAGTTCGTCACCGCCCTCCAGCTCGACACCAAGCTCGACGGCATCCCCGCCGACGTGCTCGGTGCGGCGCTGACCCAGGCCCGCGACGCGCGCCTGACGATCCTCGACGTCATGGCCGAGGCCATCGACGCGCCCGAGGAGATGTCGGTCCACGCCCCGCGCATCATCACCGTCCGGATCCCGGTCGACAAGATCGGCGAGGTCATCGGCCCCAAGGGCAAGGTGATCAACCAGATCCAGGACGACACCGGGGCCAAGCTGACGATCGAGGACGACGGCACCATCTACATCGGTGCCACCGACGGCTCCGCGGCCGAGGCCGCGCGCTCCGCGGTCAACGCGATCGCCAACCCGACGATGCCCGAGGTCGGCGAGCGCTACCTCGGCACCGTGGTGAAGACGACCAACTTCGGCGCCTTCATCTCGCTCATGCCGGGCAAGGACGGGCTGCTGCACATCAGCAAGCTGCGCGCCCTCGCCGGCGGCAAGCGCGTCGACGCGGTCGAGGACGTCGTCTCCGTGGGCCAGAAGATCCAGGTCCAGATCGGGGAGATCGACGACCGCGGCAAGCTGTCGCTGGTCCCGGTCGTCGAGGACGAGTCCTCCGAGGCGCCCGCCGAGGCCGCGTCGGACGACGCGACCGTGGAGGCCTGATCCCCGCGTGACCCTGCCTGATCCCCACGAGGGGCCGGGCGCCACGGCCGGCCGGCAGCACGACGCTGCCGGCCGGCCGTCGGCCTTCCCGCACCTCGTCGACGTCTCGCTGCCCCCGCACGTCCGTCGTACGACGCTGGCCTCCGGCCTGCGGATCGTCACGGAGTCGATGCCCGACGTGCGCTCGGCCTCCCTCGGCGTGTGGGTGGGCGTCGGCTCGCGCGACGAGTCGCCCGCCCTGCACGGCTGCAGCCACTTCCTCGAGCACGTCCTGTTCAAGGGCACCTCGACGCGCAGCGCGATGGACCTGTCCGTCGCGCTCGACGAGGTCGGGGGAGAGGTCAACGCCTTCACCGACCGTGAGCACACCTGCTTCCACGCGCGCGTTCTCGACACCGACCTGCCGCTCGCGGTCGACGTCCTCGGCGACATGGTCACCGACTCGCTCATCACCGCCGCCGACGTGGACGCCGAGCGGGAGGTGATCCTCGACGAGATCGCCATGCACGCCGACGACCCGGACGACGTGGTCGCCGAGGCGTTCGCGGAGCGTGCCTGGGCGGGCCACCCGCTCGGTCAGTCCGTCGCCGGCACGGCCGAGTCGATCGCGGCGCTCTCGCGCGACGACGTCGCCGACTTCCACGCCCGTCACTACCGCCCGTCGTCCATCGTGGTCTCGGCGGCCGGGCGCCTCGACCACGACGACGTCGTCGAGCAGGTGCAGCGCGCCTTCGGCCGCCGTGGCTTCCTCGACGTCGCCGAGGAGCCGCGCGCCCCGCGGCGCCGTGAGCGGCCGCTCGCCCTCGAGCCGGGCACGGTCCGCCTGACCCGGCCCTTCGAGCAGGTCAGCGTCCTGCTCGGCCACGCCGGGCTCCAGCGCGGCGACCCGCGGCGCTTCGCGCTCGGCGTCCTGACCACGGCCCTGGGCGGCGGCACGTCGTCCCGGCTGTTCCAGGAGGTGCGTGAGCGGCGGGGCCTGGCGTACTCGGTCTACGCCTACTCGTCGGCCCACCGCGAGGCCGGCGTGCTGGCCGTGGGGGCCTCCTGCCTCCCCGAGCGGGTCGACGCCCTCGTCGACGTCGTAAGGGCCGAGCTGGCCGCCGCCGCCCGCGACGGGCTCGAGGCCGTCGAGGTGCGCCGCGGCCAGGGCCAGCTGCGCGGGGCCACCGTCCTCGGCCTGGAGGACCCCGGCTCGCGCATGTACCGCCTCGGTCGCGCGGAGCTCTCCGGCGAGCCGATCCTGGGCGTCGACGAGGTGCTGGCGGCGATCGCCGCCGTCACGCCCGAGCAGGTGGCCGAGCTGGCCGCCGAGGTGCTCACCGGTCCCGAGGTGCTCGCGCTCGTCGGGCCCTGAGCCCTGCGCCGTCGCCGGACCCCGGTCCGGCGGCGGCGCTCAGGGCTTCGTGCCGACGATCCCGATGACGGGCGGCTCGGTGGAGTCGAGGCGGGAGACCTCGAAGCCCGCGGCGGCGAGCGCGTTGCTGGCCCCGCCGACGACCTTGGGCAGCTGCTCGCGCATCCGTGCCTCGTAGAACAGGAACAGCTTGCCGCCGGAGACGAGACGGTCGTGGATGAGGGCGACCTCGTCGGCGCAGTCGCGGACCCAGAACAGGTTCACGTTGAAGGCGAAGGCCTTGTCGAGCCGGCGCACCGGGACCCGCAGGGTGGCCAGGTCGATCTGACGCACGGTCAGCCGACCGGCGTCGACGAACACCTGGTTGCGCCGGCGGGTGCGGTCCACACCCGACTCCGAGCGGTCGATGCAGAACAGCTTGCCCGACGCCAGCCGGGGGCAGATCACCTCGGCGGCCGCGCCCGGACCGCAGCCGATCTCGAGCAGCTGGTCGCTGGAGGAGATGTCCATCGCGCCCACCGCCCAGCGGATCCGAGGGGGAACCGTCTGCCGCACCATGGCCGTAGCCTGCCAGCATCCGCCGCGGCCCGCCCACCGACCCGCGGCCCGGAGGCCCGGGTGTCCTAGGTTGGCGCCCATGACGGTGCGGGTGGGCGTGCTCGGCGCGCGGGGCAAGGTCGGACGCGAGGTCTGCCGGGCGGTGAGGGACGCCGACGACACCGAGCTGGTCGCCGAGGTCGACGCCGGCGACCCCCTGGGCGCCCTGGAGGAGTCGGGCGTCGAGGTGGTCGTCGACTTCACCAGCCCCGACGTGGTCATGGCCAACCTCGAGCACTGCGTCGCCCGGGGGATCCACGCCGTGGTCGGCACCACCGGCTTCGACGCCGAGCGGATCGCCACCCTGCGCGGCCGGCTGGACGACGCGCCCGGCGTCGGCGTGCTCATCGCCCCCAACTTCTCCGTCGGGGCGGTGCTGATGATGCGCTTCGCGGCCGAGGCGGCCGCGTTCTACGAGTCCGTCGAGGTCGTGGAGCTGCACCACCCCGACAAGGCGGACGCTCCCTCCGGCACGGCGCGTCGTACGGCGGAGCTCGTGGCGGCCGCCCGGGCCGAGGCCGGTCTGGGCCCGGCGCCCGACGCGACCCGCACGTCCCTGCCCGGGGCCCGCGGGGCCGACGTCGACGGCGTGCCCGTGCACGCCGTCCGGCTCCGGGGCCTGGTCGCCCACCAGGAGGTGCTCCTGGGCGGCGAGGGGGAGACGCTGACGATCCGGCACGACTCCTTCGACCGCGCCTCGTTCACGCCCGGCGTGCTCGCCGGCGTGCGCGCGATCGCGGACCGTCCCGGGCTGACGATCGGCCTCGAGCACGTCCTGTGGCCCTCCTGAGCCCACGCCACGCGGCGCCTCGGAGGTGACGGGGCGGGCGTCGGTCTTGGCGCCCGGGGCCCACAGGTGGTTGGGTGGTCACGCACATCCCCCCGATCTCGGAGATCACCATGCGCACGCCTCTCGGCCTCGCCCTCGCGGCGACCCCCGTCCTCCTGCTCGCCACCGCGCTCCCCGCCGCGGCGGGCCCGATCGAGACCGAGCCCCGCCTCGGCCCCATCGAGACGGAGCCGCGCACCTCCGCGGGCCCGATCGAGACCGAGCCGCGGTTCCGCCCGATCGAGACCGAGCCCCGGGCCTGATCCCGGGCCCGACCCCGGTCGCGTGACCCCGGTGGGCGTCAGCCCACGGTGGTGTGGAGCCGCACCTGCGTGAGCAGGTGGGCGCCGGACCCGTCGAGGTCCAGCTGGCGCCGGGCGCCGTCGGCCGCCCAGCCCGCGCGGTCGAGGAAGTCCCGCAGCGCGGTGTCGTCCGTGCCCGCCCACGTCACCAGGTGCGTGAAGCGGTCGGCGACCACGGTGTCGACCACCGCCTGGACGAGCCGCGAGCCGTGGCCGAGGCCGCGCTCCGCGGGGTCGATCACGAGGTCGAGCAGCTCCGCGGAGGCCACCGGGTCCAGGTCGGGGTCGGAGGCCGGCGCGGTCACGGCGTAGCCCGCGGTGCGGTTGCGCTCGAGCGCGACGAGGACCCGCACCCGGGCGTCCGGGGGCGTCGCCATCGAGGTGCGCCAGGCCTGCGCCGCGGCGTCGACGTCGAGGGTGAGCGCCTCCGCGGGGAGGGTGTCGCCCCACATGTCGGGCCACGCGCGGGCCTGCACGCGGGCGATGGCGGGGGCGTCGTCGCCCCAGGCCACGCGGACCGACACGTCGGCGGTGGGTCGCTGCGTCACGGGGTGGTCGCCTCCGGGGTGGGTGCGGTCGGGTCCGCCCCGGGGGGCCGGCTCGGGCCGGGCTGGCTCAGCGGTACTGCTCGGGCAGCGTCTGGCCCAGCTTGACCTGCGCCTTCGGCAGGCGCATGAACTTCATCTGCAGCGCGCGGGAGACCGCGTAGTACGTCGTGCCCTTGAGGGGCGCCTCGGGGAAGCGCCGGGCCAGCTCGCGCCGCAGGCGGAACCGCAGCCAGAGCAGGTCGACGACGACCACGGCGAGCGTGCCGAGCAGGATCGCGTTGCCGGCGGCGGCCAGCTGCGGGCTGCCGGAGTAGCCGAGGATCAGCGTCACCACCAGCAGCGGCAGCATCAGCTCGATGAACGAGAACCGGGTGTCCACGTAGTCGCGGACGAAGCGACGCACGGGCCCCTTGTCGCGCGGGGGGAGGTAGCGCTCGTCGCCGGTCTTCATCCCACGCCGGATCTCCTGGCTGCGCGTGCTGCGCGCGGCCCGCTGCGCGGCCGCCTGCTCCTTGCGCGTCCGCGGGGTCCGGGCACGCGCCTTGCGGGCGGCCTCGGCCTCCTTGCGGGTGGGCGTCGGGCGGCCCTTGCCGCCGGCCTTCGCGTGGCGGTCCTCGACGGCGACGTCGGCGTCGGTGGACTTCTTTCGGAACAACGGGTGTGCCTCACGGGTGCGGTGTCGGGGCGGGACGGGCCGCTCGCGCGGCGCCCCGCCAGCCTACCGCCGGTCGCGGGGCGGTTGCCCCTGCACCTAGGCTGGTGGCCCACGAGGCAGGAGGGGTCGTCGGGGGCCGGAGTCCCCGGGGCGACCCGGCACGACCTGCGAGGGCAGACCCGACAGGAGCACCGCACCCCATGGCTCTGATGAAGCGATTCAGCATGATCTTCCGGTCGAAGGCCAACGCGGCCATGGACCGTGCCGAGGACCCGCGCGAGACCCTCGACTACAGCTACCAGCGCCAGCTCGAGCTGCTGAGCAAGGTGCGCCGCGGCGTCGCCGACGTGGCGACGAGCCGCAAGCGCGTGGAGCTGCAGGTCAAGCAGCTGGAGCAGCAGTCCGACAAGCTCCAGGAGCAGGCCCAGAAGGCCATCACCATGGAGCGGGAGGACCTGGCCCGCGAGGCCCTCACCCGCAAGTCGGGCCTCACCGGCCAGATCAACGACCTGCGCGCCCAGCACGCCCAGCTGCAGGGCGAGGAGGAGAAGCTGACCCTCGCGCAGCAGCGGCTGCAGGCGAAGGTCGAGTCCTTCCGCACCCGCAAGGAGACGATCAAGGCCACCTACACGGCCGCCGAGGCCCAGACCCGCATCGGCGAGGCCATGAGCGGCATCGGCGAGGAGATGGGCGACGTCGGCCTCGCGATCCAGCGCGCGGAGGACAAGACCGCCAACATGCAGGCCCGTGCGGGCGCGATCGACGAGCTCATCGCCTCCGGCGCGCTCGACGACGCGTCCAACCCCGGGGCCGGCGACGACATCGCCCGCGAGCTGGAGTCGATGAGCTCGGACGCGGACGTCGAGGCCGAGCTGGCCCGCCTCAAGGGCGGCAGCGCTCCGCAGCAGCTCGAGTCCGGCCCGACGTCGGGCGACGTGCTCGACGCCGAGACCACGGCCCGCAAGCAGCCCGAGGGGGGCCAGGCGTGATCATCCGCATCCTGGGCGAGGGTCAGTTCGACGTCGCCGACGAGCACCTCGACCGGCTGAACGAGCTCGACGAGGCCGTCGAGGCCGCCGTCGAGGCGGACGACGTCGCCACGTTCACGCCCGCGCTGGAGGCCCTGCTGGACGCCGTGCGGTCGCACGCCTCCCCGCACGCGCCGGACGCGCTCGACGCCTCCGACCTGATCCTGCCGCCCGCGGACGCCGACATCGCGGAGGTGCGCGAGATGCTCGCCGACGACGGGCTCATCCCCGGCTGAGAGCCGCCTGAGAGGTCTTGGCGGCAAGGTGGAGACTGGCCCCATGGCCCGATCCCGCTTCGTCAAGGACTCCGGACTCACCACCCGCATGACGGTGGTGATGTTCCTGCTGGGCCTGCTGTTCGTCGTGCTCATGGTCGCGCTCATGGCGATCGCGGGACGCGTCGGCGGTGGTGGCCTGGTGGTCGTGGTCGGCCTCGTCGGCCTGGGCCTGGCCTTCTGGCAGTGGTGGTCCTCCGACAAGGTCGCGATGCGGGCCATGCGGGCCCGGGAGGTCTCCCCGGAGGAGGCGCCCGAGCTGCACGGCATGATCGACCGGCTCTGCGCCCTCGCCGACATGCCGAAGCCCCGCGTCGGCATCGCGGACATGTCGATGCCCAACGCGTTCGCCACCGGTCGCTCCCCGGACCACGCCGTCGTCTGCGTGACCACCGGCATCCTGCGCACGCTCGACGCGGAGGAGCTCGAGGCCGTCCTGGCGCACGAGCTCTCCCACGTCGCGCACCGCGACGTCGCCGTCATGACCGCCGCGTCGTCGGCGGGGATCATCGCCGGGATGCTCACCAACGGAGCGCAGTACGGCGGGTTCGCCCTCGGCCGCTCGCGCAACAACCAGGGCGCGATGGCGGCGTTCCTGCTCGCGCTCGTGGTGAGCGTCGTCGTCTACGCGATCAGCTTCTTCCTGACCCGGCTGCTCTCGCGCTACCGCGAGATGTGCGCGGACCGCTCGGGGGTGTACCTGACGATGAAGCCGGCCGCCCTCGCCTCGGCGCTGCAGAAGATCTCCGGCGACATGGCGCGGATCCCGCAGAAGGACCTGCGCGCCAACGCCGCGATGAACGCCTTCTTCATCGCCCCCGCGGTCAGCGGGATCTCGTGGTCGCAGCTGACCTCGACCCATCCCTCGCTCGAGCAGCGGCTGGAGCAGCTCGCGCGCATCCAGGCCGAGCTCGACCGGCCCGTGGGCTGAGGCGGGCGGACCCGATGGGCTTCCTCGACGCGATCCTGGGTCGGCGCACGCCGCGCCCCAACCGGCTCGACGACCTGTTCCACCTCCCCAACGCGGCGATCACGCTGCAGACCGCGGCCGGCCTCGAGCCGACCGGGGTGGGCGCGGTCTGCTACCGCGGCGCCGCGGGCGCGGCGTTCAGCCGGACGCAGGACGAGGTCGTCGCGCTGCTCGACGCCGACCCTCAGGCCCCCAAGGTCGAGAGGTCGCTCGACTCCTTCGGCTTCACCTGGCTGGTGGTGCGGCGCGACCCCTCGGACACCTCGGGGCTGGCGACCGACCTCCACGCGGTCAACACGATCCTCGGCGACGCCGGCTTCGCGGACGGTCTGCTGTGCTCGCACCTCGGGTTCGCCGACGCCTCCGGGCGCCGGCTCGGGGTGGTCTACCTCTACAAACAAGGCACCTTCTACCCGTTCGCCCCGACGGGCGAGCAGGCGCGCGACACGCTGCTGGAGCTGTCGGTGCGCGACCACCTCGCGGGCGAGCTGCCCATGGAGAAGGACACCTCCCGCTGGCTCGCCATCTGGGGCGCGCCCGGCCTCTGAGACCGTCCGGCGCCGGACCCGGGAGCCCGGCCGACGTCGGTGCCCCGGGCCGGGCGTGCGCTCAGACGCCCGGCAGGGCGAGCATGCGCTCGAGCGCGACCCGGGCCCAGTGCTCGGTGTCGGCGTCGACGCTGATGCGGTTGACGACGGTGCCCGCGACCAGCGAC
This sequence comes from Nocardioides lentus, assembly GCF_039529515.1. Taxonomy (NCBI): domain Bacteria; kingdom Bacillati; phylum Actinomycetota; class Actinomycetes; order Propionibacteriales; family Nocardioidaceae; genus Nocardioides; species Nocardioides lentus. The sequence continues at coordinate 585,157 of NZ_BAAAMY010000002.1, read as the reverse complement.
TCCAGGGCCCACACCAGGTGGGGCAGGTCGATGCGGTTCATCGTGGAGCAGTAGCAGACCGTCTTGTCGAGGAAGGTGATCTGCTGCTCGGGGTGCTCGGCGGCCAGGCGCCGCACGAGGTTGAGCTCCGTGCCGATCGCCCAGATCGATCCCGGCGGGGCGGCGCGCACCGTGTTGATGATGAACTCCGTCGAGCCGACGAGGTCGGCCTCGAGGACGACCTCGTGACGGCACTCGGGGTGCACGAGGAGCTGGACGCCCGGCAGGGTGCGCCGCAGCTCGCGGCCGACCTCCGCGCTGAAGCGACCGTGCACCGAGCAGTGGCCCTTCCAGAGGATCACGCGGGCGTCCCGCAGCTCCTGCTCGGTCAGGCCGCCGCCGGGGCGGTGCGGGTCCCAGACCACGCAGTCGTCGAGGGAGAAGCCCATCTCCAGCACCGCGGTGTTGCGCCCGAGGTGCTGGTCGGGCAGGAAGAGCACCTTCGTCGGCATCGCGTCCGGCGCCGCCGTGCCGTCCTTGGACGCGAAGGCCCAGTCGAGGGCCCGCTTCGCGTTGCTCGAGGTGCACACGACACCGTCGTGGCGGCCGCAGAACGCCTTGATGTCGGCGGAGGAGTTCATGTACGTGACCGGCACGACCGACTCGGCGACGCCGGCGGCGCCCAGCGCGTCCCACGCGTCCTCGACCTGGCGCAGCCGCGCCATGTCCGCCATGGAGCAGCCCGCCGCCAGGTCCGGCAGGACGACCTGCTGGTGGTCGCCGGTCAGGATGTCGGCCGACTCGGCCATGAAGTGCACGCCGCAGAACACGATGTACTCGGCGTCCGGTCGGGCCGCGGCCTCGCGGGCCAGCTTGAAGGAGTCGCCGGTGACATCCGCGAACTGGATGACCTCGTCGCGCTGGTAGTGGTGGCCGAGCACGAAGGCCCGGTCGCCGAGCGCGTCGCGGGCGGCCCGCGCGCGGGCGACGAGGTCCGGGTCGGAGGCCGGCGGCAGGTCGCCGGGGCAGTCGACACCGCGCTCCGAGCCGAGGTCGCGTCCGCGGCCGAGGGGGAGCAGGGGCAGGTCGACCGTGGTCATGGGCCCATCGTAGGTCGCGTGCCGCGGGCCGCTCCGGGGCGGCCTCAGAGCAGCGAGGCGTGAGGGAGGTACGTCGTGGGCGGGCGGCAGTGCCGCAGGGCGAGGTAGCCCCGCTGGTGCACCGCGAGGCCGGCCGCCAGCCCGACGTCGAGGGCCCACTGGTTGGCGGCGCTGACGCGCTCCAGACGCACCTCCGCGCCGACGGGGGCCGAGGCGAGCGCCTCCCAGGCGAGGTCCTCCGCGACGCGGCGGGTGGTGGCGGCCAGCAGCACCGGCGACCCCTCCGTCCCGAGGTAGGCGTAGCCCTGGCCGGTGGGGCGGTCGGCGACGACGAGCCGGGCCGTGGTGGCCCGCAGGACCTCGTGGTCGGGGCCGTGCGCGGCGCCCCGGGCCCGGCGGTCCACGGAGTCGAGCAGGTCGCGGTCGGCCGTCCCGCCGTCGCGCAGCCGGCCGAGGACCGGCAGCGCCGTGCGGTCGACGGCGCCGGTGAGCAGCATGTGGGGGTGCAGCGCGAAGCCCGCGAGGCGGTAGCGCCGCACCGCGGCCGGGTCGGGGGAGGAGCACAGCATCCCCCGCAGGCATCCCCGTCCGTGGCCGAGCGCGGCCTCCAGCAGGACCCGACCGAGGCCGCGTCCCTGCGCGCCCGGAGCCACGGCGTACGAGGCGAGGACCCACATCAGCTCGCGCGTGAAGGAGACGGCGACGCCCCGCAGGTCCCCGTCGTCCTCGGCGACCCAGCAGCCGCCCGGGTCGGTGGCGAGGAGGTGGGCGGTGCGTCGGCGCCACTGCTCGGCCCGCACGGGGTCGCGCCGCCCGGGGTGCGCGACCGGGGCCGCGGGACGCCCGGGGTCCCCGTCGTCGGCGCGGGCGCCGGGCGGGCCGAGCACCCGGTCGGCGCCGGCGTAGGCCGTGGCCGTGAGCCGCTCGGCGGCGGCGACGTCGGCGGCCCGCATCGGGCGGATCCAGGCGCCGGCGTCGCTCACCGGCCCACCGTAGGCGAGCCGGGGCGCGACGGGCGGCGCGGAGGGGCAGGATGGCGGGGTGCGCGTGCTGGTGGCCCCCGACTCCTTCGGCGGAGCCCTGTCGGCCTCCGAGGCCGCGCGCGCGATCGCCGCGGGGTGGGCGCGGCACGCGCCCGGCGACGAGCTCGACCTCGTGCCGTTGTCCGACGGCGGGCCCGGCTTCCTCGACGCGGTCCGCGCCGCCCGCGGGGGCGACCTGCTCGCCCGGACCGTCGAGGGTCCCTTCGGCGAGCCGGTGCCGGCCACCGTGCTCCTGGTCGGCGACACGGCGTACGTCGAGGGCGCGCAGGCCTGCGGGCTGCAGCTCACCGGCGGCCGACGTGGGGAGCGGGCCTCGTCGACCGGGCTGGGCCAGCTGGTGGCGGCGGCGGTCGCCGAGGTCGGCGCCGGCGGCGAGGTCGTGGTCGGTCTCGGCGGTCTGGGCACCCACGACGGCGGGGCCGGGATGCTGGGCGCGCTGGGCGCCGCGGCGGACCGGCCGCTCGACGTGGGCGTCGCGGGTCTCGCCGGCGTCCGGGACGTGGAGCTCTCCGGTGCCCGCGAGCGTCTGCACGGCGTCCGGCTGCGAGGGGCCTGCGAGACCACCGCGGTGCTGGCGGGACTCTTCGGCACGACGAAGGCGTCCGGCGCGAGCCGCGGCGTCCCCGAGGAGCGGCTCCCCTCGGTCGACGCCGTCCTCGACGCCTGGGGGGCTGCCACCGGCCGGCTGCAGGCGCTGGAGGAGCGCAGCGGCGCCGGCGGCGGGTCCGGGCACGCCCTGCGGCTGCTCGGCGCCGAGCTCGACGACGGCCTCGACCTCCTCGCCGGCGAGGTCGGTCTCGCCCGGCGGGCGCGGGGCTGCGAGGTGGTGCTGACCGGCGAGGCCTCGCTGGACTTCTCCGGGCGGTCGGGGAGGGTGCCCGCCGCCGTCGCCCGGGTGGCCGCCGACGTGCTCGCGCCCTGCGTGGTGCTCGCGGGCCGGGTCGTCCTCGGTCGCCGGGAGCTGCGGGCGCAGGGCTTCGAGTCGGCGTACTCGGTCGAGGACGTGGTCGGCGCCCGTCGCGCGACCGACGACCCGGCGGGCGCGCTGGCCGACCTTGCCGCCCGCGTGGCGCGCAGCTGGTCGGTGTGACGAGCAGACCACCGCGGCCGCGTGAGGAACAACGCCCGGTGTGACACCATTGATCTCGGATGAGCGCGACCGCGGTGCCCGCGGCGTGCACCACCACCAAGCCCAGGGAGACGACATGACCGAGCAGGTCGAGACCACCGAGCAGGCCACCGAGCAGCGCTCGGACCAGGTCAACCTGACCCCCGTGGCGGCGCAGAAGGTGAAGAGCCTGCTGGAGCAGGAGGGGCGCGACGACCTCGCGCTCCGGATCTCGGTGCAGCCCGGCGGCTGCTCCGGCCTGCGCTACCAGCTGTTCTTCGACGAGCGGACGCTCGACGGCGACGTCACCATCGACTACGACGGCGTGACCGTCGTCGTCGACCGGATGAGCGTGCCCTACCTCGGCGGCGCCAGCATCGACTTCGTCGACTCGATCGAGAAGCAGGGCTTCACGATCGACAACCCCAACGCCACCGGCTCGTGCGCCTGCGGGGACTCCTTCCACTGAGGGACCCGCACCGCGCTCCACACGTTCGTCGGCCAGGCACCCGCGGGTGCCTGGCCGACGTGCGTCCCGGGGTGTCCCGGTCTCAGTCGAGGTACGACGCCGCTAGGCGTGCCGCCGCCGCGTCGACGGTGATCTCGGGCTTGACGACCTCGCGGGGACGGCCCTCCCAGCTGAGGTCGGGCGCGGGACGCGACACCGACCGGGCGGCCTGCTCGAGCAGCCGCAGGCGGCGGCCGGTCCGGCGCGAGTCGTGGGCCATCTGCTGCGGCGAGGCCGCCTCGTCGTACGCGGTGCGGGGGTCCATCCTCCTGACGCTAGGGGCTACCGATGGGTACTCCCAGACCGTTTGCTCGTAGTCTCGTCGCCCGTGCCCCTGCTGATCACCGGTTCGATCGCCACCGACCACCTGATGTCGTTCCCGGGTCGGTTCGCCGACTCCCTGGTCGTCGACCAGCTCGACAAGCTCTCGGTCTCCTTCCTCGTCGAGGACCTCGAGGTCCGTCGCGGGGGCTGCGCCGCCAACATCGCCTTCGGGCTCGGCAGCCTGGGCCTGGTCCCGGTGCTCGTGGGGGCGGTGGGCGAGGACTTCGCCGAGTACCGCTCCTGGCTCGAGCGGCACCGTGTCGACTGCGACTCGGTGCACGTGTCCGAGACGCGCCACACCGCCCGCTTCGTGTGCACCACCGACGCCGACCACGCCCAGTTCGCCTCGTTCTACGCCGGCGCCATGAGCGAGGCCCGCGAGATCGAGCTCGGCCCGATCGCGGCCCGCGTCGGCGGTGCCGACCTCGTGCTCGTCGGTCCCAACGACCCCGAGGGCATGCGTCGCCACGTCGAGGAGTGCCGCCAGCGCGGCTACCCGTTCGCCTCCGACCCCTCCCAGCAGCTCGCGTTCGGTGACGGCGAGCTCATCCGCGACCTCGTCGACGGCGCCGACCTGCTGTTCTGCAACGAGTACGAGGCGTCCCTGATCACCACGAAGACCGGCTGGAGCGTCGACGACGTGCTCGCGCGCGTCGGCACCTGGGTGGTGACCCTCGGCGAGAGCGGCGTCAAGATCCTCCGCACCGGCGAGGCCGAGGTCGTCGTCGACGCGGTGCCCGCCACCGCGACGCCCGACCCCACCGGCGTCGGCGACGCCTTCCGCGCCGGCTTCCTCGCGGCGCGCAGCTGGGACCTGGGGCTGGAGCGGTCCGCCCAGCTCGGCTGCCTGCTCGCCGTCCACGTGGTCGAGCGCATCGGCACCCAGGAGTACACCCTGACCCGGGGGGCGTTCCTCGAGCGCGGTCGTGCGGCGTACGGCGAGGAGTTCGCCGCCGACGTCGAGCCCCACCTGTCACCGCTGAGGGCCTGAGTCGCCGCGACCAAGACGCCGCGGCGACTCAGGACTCCCGGCGCACCAGCAGCCGGGGCGTGCCGTCCTCGGCCGGCTGCTCGCCGAGGTAGGTCTGCCCGCGCATCCGGCACCACGCCGGCACGTCGGTGCGGGCCGCGACGTCGGTGACGGCGACGGCGAGGACACCGCCGAGGGCCACGTCACCGATCCGGCGGGCCAGCTCGATCACCGGCATCGGGCAGCGCAGGCCCCGGCAGTCGAGCTCGAGGTCGACGTCGGCCGTCACAGCCCCACCTCGGCCCGCAGCCGCGGCACCACCTCGTGCAGGGCCGCGAGCAGGGCGTCGACGTCCGCCTCCGTCGTGTCGCGGCCCATCGACACCCGCAGGTTGCCGTGCGTGAGCACGCCCATCGCCTCGAGCACCCGGCTCGGGGTCAGGGTCGAGGCGGTGCAGGCCGACCCGCTGGCGACGGCGAGGCCGCGGCGGTCGAGCTCGGTGACCAGCGCCTCGCCGTCGACGTAGAGGCACGAGAACGTCGCCAGGTGGGGGAGCCGGTCGACCGGGTCGCCCACGACCTCCACGTCGGGCAGCCGCGCGACACCGGAGCGCAGCCGGTCCACGAGCGCCCGCTGCCGACGGTCGGTGGCGTCGCGCTCGGCCACGACGGCCTGCAGGGCGGCCGCGGCCGCCAGCGCGGCCGGGACGTTCTCGTGGCCGGAGGCGCGCTCGTCGTCGCGGTCGTCGACCGGGAACGCCGAGCGCCACCGCGCGCCCCGTCGGACGAGGAGCAGGCCGACGCCCGCGGGCCCGCCCCACTTGTGGGCGGAGGCCGCGGCGGCGTCCCAGCCGGCGGGCAGCGGCTCGCGGCCGACGGACGCGCAGGCGTCGACGAAGACGGGCACGCCGAGGCGGGCCGCGTGGGCGGCCAGCTCGGTGACGGGCTGGCGGGTGCCGACCTCGTGGTTGGCGCTCTGCACCGCGAGCACCGAGGCGCCGGGCAGGGCGGCGAGAGCCGCGTCCGCGTCCACGCGCCCGGACCGGTCGACACCGACCTCGACCGGCCCGGCGCCGGCCCAGCGGGCCGCGTGCAGGACCGCGGAGTGCTCGACGGCGGTCGCGACCACCGGCCCCGGCGGCGGGTGGCCCGGTCGGCGGCGCCCCGCGTGGAGGCCCAGGAGCCCGCGGTGGGTGGCCTCCGTGCCCGAGGAGACGAACGTCACCTCGTCGTCGCGGACCCCCAGCGCCTCCGCGACGACGGCCCGGGCGTTGTCGAGCAGCAGGCGGGCCGAGCGCCCCTCGCCGTGGAGACGGCGCGGATCCGCCCAGCCACGGTCCAGGGCGGCCGCGAGGGTCTCCCGCGCCGCCGGGTGGAGCGGTTCGGAGGAGGCCGTGTCGAGGTACGCCACGGCGCGAACCTACTCGCCGACCCAGGCGCGTCACGACGGCTCCCAACGGGTACCCTCAGTGCGTCGTGAGTACCGCACAGAGAGGCCGTGGAGTGGGTCTTCAGATCCCCAGGCGCCAGCCCGTCAGGGCGAGGGCGCGACGGGTGGGCATGGCCGCCGTACTGGCGGTGACGCTCGTCTTCCTGAGCGCGTGCTCAGCCGAGACCGAGCGGCAGTTCCGCTCGCTCGCCATGCCGGAGCCGGCCACCGAGCAGGCGCCGGCCATCTACGACCTGTGGCGCTACGCCTGGGTCGCGGCCATCGCGGTCGGCATCGTGACCTGGGGCCTCATCGCCTGGGTCGTGATCCGTTACCGGCGTCGCAGCAACGACGAGGTGCCGGTCCAGACGCGCTACAACCTGCCGCTCGAGATCTTCTACACGGTCGCGCCGATCATGATGGTGATCGTGTTCTTCTACTGGACCCTGACGGTCCAGAACGAGGTCCTCGACGAGGAGGAGCCGGACCGGACGCTCGAGATCGTCGGCCAGCAGTGGTCGTGGACGTTCAACTACCCGTACACGGGTGACGACGCGGACCCCGACAGCTACGTCTACTACTCGGGCACCGCGAGCGACATCCCGACGCTGGTGCTCCCCGAGGGCGAGCGCATCCAGTTCAACCTGCAGTCCCCGGACGTCATCCACGGCTTCTGGGTGCCGGGCTTCCTGATGAAGATGGACGTGATCCCCGGGCGCACCAACAGCTTCCAGGTGACGCCCAACATGGAGGGCACGTTCAAGGGCAAGTGCACCGAGTTCTGCGGTGTCTCCCACTCCCGCATGTTGTTCAACGTCGACGTCGTGTCCCCCGAGGAGTACGAGGCCTACCTCGACGACCTCGCCGAGGCGGGCAACGAGAGCGCGGAGCCGGTCACCGGTGGCGCCGACGCCGACACCCAGGCCGGGCTCGAGGAGCCCGAGGAGGAGGGCACCCCGTGACCGCGACAGCGACACCGCCCACCAGCACCGTCCCCGAGCCCGAGGACCGCAACCAGCGGCTGGGTCAGCTCGTCGTCCGGATGATCACGACGACGGACCACAAGCTGATCGGCAAGATGTACCTGGTCACGTCGTTCAGCTGGTTCCTCATCGCCGGCCTGATGGCGATGCTGATCCGCTCCGAGCTGGCGTTCCCGGGCAAGCAGGTCGTCTCGGACGACCTGTACAACCAGCTCTTCACGATGCACGGCACGATCATGCTGCTGCTGTTCGCGACCCCGCTGTTCTTCGGGTTCGCCAACGTGATCATGCCGCTGCAGATCGGTGCCCCGGACGTCGCGTTCCCGCGGCTGAACATGTTCAGCTACTGGCTGTTCCTGTTCGGCGGCCTGATCACGGCCTCCGGCTTCCTCACCCCCAACGGTGCCGCCGCCTTCGGGTGGTTCGCCTACACGCCGCTGTCGGACGCCGTCCGGTCCCCGGGCGCCGGGGGTGACCTGTGGATCATGGGCCTGTGGCTCGCGGGCCTGGGCACGATCCTCGGTGCCGTCAACTTCATCACGACGATCATCTGCATGCGCGCTCCCGGCATGACGATGTTCCGGATGCCGCTGTTCGTCTGGAACACGCTGGTCACCAGCCTGCTGGTCCTGATCGCGTTCCCGATCCTCGCCGGCGCGCTGCTCTCGCTCGAGGCGGACCGCCTGCTCGGCGCCCACGTGTTCGACGCCGCCCACGGCGGACCGATCCTGTGGCAGCACCTGTTCTGGTTCTTCGGCCACCCGGAGGTCTACATCATCGCGCTGCCGTTCTTCGGCATCGTGACGGAGATCTTCCCGGTCTTCAGCCGCAAGCCGATCTTCGGCTACGTCGGCCTGGTCGGCGCCACGCTCGCGATCGCGATCCTCTCCGTCGCCGTGTGGGCGCACCACATGTTCGTGACCGGGGCCGTGGACCTGCCGTTCTTCTCCGGCATGACGTTCCTGATCGCCGTGCCGACGGGAGTCAAGTTCTTCAACTGGATCGGCACGATGTGGGGCGGGTCCATCTCGATGGACACCCCGATGCTGTGGTCGATCGGCTTCCTCGTGACCTTCCTGTTCGGCGGCCTGACCGGCGTCCTGCTGGCCTCCCCGCCGCTGGACTTCGCGGTCTCCGACTCCTACTTCGTCGTGGCGCACTTCCACTACGTCGTCTTCGGCACCGTGGTGTTCGCGATGTTCGCCGGGTTCTACTTCTGGTGGCCCAAGTTCACCGGCCGGATGCTCGACGAGCGCCTCGGCAAGCTGCACTTCTGGCTGCTGTTCGTCGGCTTCCACACGACCTTCCTCGTGCAGCACTGGCTCGGCGTCGAGGGCATGCCCCGCCGCTACGCGGACTACCTGCCCGACGACGGCTTCACGACGCTGAACCAGGTCTCGACCATCGGCTCCTTCGTGCTCGCCGCCTCGACCCTGCCGTTCCTGTGGAACGTGTACGTGTCGCGTCGCAGCCCGAAGATCGAGGTCGACGACCCGTGGGGCTGGGGCCGGTCGCTGGAGTGGGCGACGAGCTGCCCGCCCCCGCGCCACAACTTCCACCAGCTGCCCCGGATCCGCTCGGAGTCGCCCGCGTTCGACCTCCACCACCCCGAAGTGGCGGCGCTCGAGCTGGCCGACAACGAGTCCATCACCGGCAAGTCCCCGGTGGACGCCCCGGACATGGAGGGTCGCGCGGAGATGCTGCGCCGCCGGATCGCCACCGACGGCGGCGACCAGACGCAGACCGCCCACACCGGTGAGGCCGACGAGACCGCCCGTCGCTCGGACGGCTTCGACGAGGGCCCCCCGACCAAGTCGCGCTCGCGGAAGGACGACGACCGATGAAGGCCGAAGGCTGGATCTTCGGGAGCAGCTTCGCGTTCTTCGCTCCCGTCAGCGCCGTGTACTGGTTCGTGACCGGTGACTGGACGGGCACGTCCGCCCTGGTGATGTCGGCGCTGCTGGTGCTGATGGTCGCGATCTACCTGTTCGCGTCCGACCGGCGCATGGACCCCCGTCCGGAGGACCGCAAGGACGGCGAGATCGCCGAGGGCGCCGGCGAGCTCGGCTTCTTCCCGCCGTACTCCTGGTGGCCGCTGTGGTGCGCCTCGACCCTCGCGGTGATGGTGCTGGGCGTCGTGTTCGGCTGGTGGCTGTTCATCATCGGCTCGGCCTTCGGCGTCATCGCGCTGTCGGGGTTCGTCTTCGAGTACTACCGCGGGGTGCACGCGCACTGATCCGCGGGCGACGGTTGCCGGGTCCGACGAGGATCCCGGGTTAACCTGGAACGGCGGGTGTCCGACCTGGACACCCGCCGTTCGTCGTGTGTGGAGGTCTGCTGTGCGTGTACGTCGTCCGGTCCGGGTCGCCTCGCTGGCGTCGGCCGCCGTGCTGGGTCTCGCCGCCGTCGCGGGGTGCTCCGCGTCCGAGGTGCTCCCCGGGGGCGACGGCGCCGGCGGTCCGTCCTCGCAGGAGGGCGGCGCCGCACCCGCCTCCACGGCCCCGCGGCTGCGCACCACCCCCGAGCGTGGCGCCCGGGACGTCCCGGTCGACACCCGCCCGTCCGTCGGGATCGAGGGCGGCGGCGAGCTGCGGGAGGTGACCCTCACGTCCCCCCAGGGAGCCGTCGCGGGCCGCATGGACGACAACGCCTGGATCGCGACCGGCTCGCTCGAGCCCGGCACGGCGTACACCCTCACGATGACGGCGGACGGCGCGGACGGCGCGGAGCAGCGCACCACGTCGCGCTTCACGACGCAGGACCTGACGCTGGACCAGCAGACCTTCGCCTCGATCGCGCCCCTGGACGGCGAGACCGTCGGCGTCGGCATGCCCGTGTCGGTGGCCTTCGACGTGCCCGTGACCGACCGCGCCTCCATCGAGAAGCACCTCCGGGTCACCTCCACGCCGCAGCAGGCCGGGTCCTGGCACTGGTTCAGCGACACCGAGGTGCGGTGGCGTCCGGAGGAGTACTGGAAGCCGGGCACGGAGGTCACCGTCGACGCCGACATCAACTCGGTCGCCGCCGGGGAGGGGATCTACGGCCAGGAGAGCCGACGGATCGGCTTCACCGTGGGCTCGTCGGTGATCCACCGCGTCGACGTCGCCGCACACCGGATGAGGACCTTCATCGACGGGGAGCTGGCTCGGACCATGCCGATCAGCGCCGGCAAGGGCGGCTTCGAGACGCGGTCCGGGACCAAGGTGATCATGGAGAAGCACCGCACCAAGACCATGGACGCCGCGACGACGGGCATCCAGCCCGGGGACCCGGAGTACTACAACATCTCGGACGTCGAGTACGCGCTGCGCGTCACCAACTCCGGGGAGTTCCTCCACGCCGCTCCGTGGTCCGTGGGCTCGCAGGGCTCCGACAACGTCAGCCACGGGTGCGTGGGGATGAGCACGGAGGACGCCGCCTGGGTCTACGAGAACTCCAAGCGCGGCGACGTCGTCGAGGTGACCGGCACCGACCGTGCGATGACCGTCGACAACGGCTGGGGCGACTGGAACGAGTCCTACGACCAGTACGCCGAGGGCTCCGCGCTCTGAGCGACGGCCCCGGGCGACCGGTGCTGCCGCCGGGCGCGGGCACCGGTCCACCACACCGGTGACCTGTGGCGGGGCCGTCCGGTCGGGCGGTCCCGACGCACGTCTCTGGCCGACGACGACGACGCCCGCCGCTCCCAGGGGGAGCGACGGGCGTCGTCGGCGGTGCGAGGGGGTCAGCGCGAGGCGTCGTCCCCGGAGCCCGTGGAGCTGGAGGCCCCACGGCCGTCGAGCACGCGCTGGCCGTCGTACGCCGCCTCGAGCTCCTGCTCGTGCGCCGCGTGGGCGTGCGCCTCCTCCAGCTCCTGTCGCGTCGGGGTGGCGACGCCACCGCCGTGCAGGTACGCCGACACCTTGTGGCGCAGACGCGCGGAGCGGGTGGTGGGGGAGGGGACACCGTTCTCGTCGGTGGCCCGCTCCAGCGCGGCCGGCTGGTCGGGGTCGCGCGCCGCGATGGCGTACGCCTTCTCCACCGGCAGCGGCTCGTGACGCTCGGAGAAGCCGCCCGAGGCCGAGCGCATGATGACGCCCGTCTCGTAGCCGTGCAGCAGGTCCTCGCGGTCCTTGCGCTGCAGCGAGATGCACCAGCGCCGGGTGACGATGAAGGCGATGATCGGCCCCACGATCACGGCGACCCGGAGGAAGTACGTGATCTGGTTGATGCTGAGGTCGAAGATGATCGCCAGGATGTCGTTGCCGCCGGCCGCCCACATCAGGCCGTAGAACGTCATCAGCGCGACCATGGTCGCCGTCCTGCCCGGGGCGTCGCGCGGACGCTCCAGCAGGTGGTGCTCCCGCTTGTCCTTCGTGATCCAGGCCTCCACGAAGGGGAGCACCAGGAGGATCAGGATGGCCAGCGTCGGCAGCAGGATGATCGGGATGAACACGTTCAGCGACAGGGTGACGCCGAAGAACGAGTACTCGAGCGGCGGGCCGGGGAAGATCCGCAGCGCACCGTCGGGCCAGCCCATGTACCAGTCCGGCTGGGAGCCGGCGGTCACCTTGGACGGGTCGTAGGGACCGTAGGCCCAGATCGGGTTCAGGGTGAACAGACCGCCGAGCAGCGCCGTGACGCCGAAGACGATGAAGAAGAACCCGCCGGCCTTGGCGGCGTACACGGGCAGCATCGGGTAGCCGACGACGTTCTGCTCGGTGCGGCCGGGGCCAGGCCACTGCGTGTGCTTGTGGTACACGAGCAGCAGCATGTGGGCCGCGATCAACCCCAGCAGGAGGCCGGGGATGAGCAGCACGTGGATCGTGTAGAGCCGCGGGATGATCGCCGCGCCCGGGAACTCGCCGTCGAACAGGAAGAAGGAGGCGTACGTGCCGATCACGGGGATCGACTTCACGAATCCGTCGGCGGCTCGGATGCCCGTGCCGGACAGCATGTCGTCGGGCAGCGAGTAGCCGGTGAAGCCCTCGAGCGTGCCGAGGACCAGCAGCAGGACGCCGATGACCCAGTTCAGCTCACGGGGCTTGCGGTACGCGCCGGTGAAGTAGACGCGCATCATGTGCACGAGCATCGCCGCGATGAACAGCATCGCCGCCCAGTGGTGCATCTGCCGCATGAGCAGACCGCCGCGGACGTCGAACGACAGGTCCAGCGTCGAGGCGAAGGCCTCGGACACGTGGAGACCGCGCATCTGGTCGTAGGAGCCCGTGTAGGTCACCTCGGCCATGCTCGGGCGGTACCAGAGCGTCAGGAACACACCGGTCAGCAGGAGGACCACGAAGCTCCACAGGGCGATCTCGCCCAGCATGAACGACCAGTGGTCGGGGAAGACCTTGCGCAGGTTCTTCTTCGCGGCACCGGCGAGGCCGAGGCGCTCGTCGGCCCAGTTGGCGGCCTTGCCGGCGGGGTTGGGCTTCTTGCCGACCGAGGCCTTGCTGCCGTTCGTCGACGCCACCGACGAGGCGGCGGCGGTCGCGCCGGAGGCAGAGGTGTCGCTGCTCATCAGCCACGCTCCCAGAAACTAGGTCCGACAGGCTCGCGGAAGTCGGATCGCGCCACGAGGTACCCGTCCTCGTTGACGCCCAGGGGTAGTTGCGGAAGGGGTCGTGCCGCGGGCCCGAAGACCACCTTGGCGCCGTCCGAGAGGTCGAACGTCGACTGGTGGCAGGGGCACAGCAGGTGGTGCGTCTTCCGCGCGTACAGGTTGATCGGGCACCCGACGTGGGTGCAGATCTTGGAGAAGCACAGGATTCCGTCGACGGCCCAGTTCTCTGCCCCGGGCGCCGGGTTGTTGTCCTCGGGGTCCATCCGGACGATGACGATCGAGGCCTTCGCCTTGTTGACGAGGAGGTCCTCGCCCTCGTAGATCGGCTCGCCCTCCTCGTCGGTCTCGAAGAGCGCGATCGGCTGGCCGTTGATCAGGTCGCCGATCTCCATGTCGGAGGGACGGATCGGCGTGCCCACGACGTCGCGCGCCAGGAGCATGCCCTCCTCCCAGATGGTGGAGAACAGCTTGTCGCCGGGCAGCGGACCGAGGTCCCGCAGCCCGACCACGGCCGGGATGCCGAGCAGCCCGACCGCGCCGATGAGGGTGTTGCGGATCAGGGGACGCCGGGCGATGCCGGACTCCTGCAGACCCTGGTCCAGCGCGTCGAGGGTCGCCTCGCGGTCCTCGGCGCTCGAGGCCGCCGGGTGGCGCATCTCGACGATCTCGTTGTCGGCCATCAGCTTGCGGGCCCACTGGATGATGCCGACGCCGATGCCCAGCAGGGCACCGCCGAAGGTCAGGCCCAGGGCCAGCGTGGAGGCGCCGAGGCCACCGAAGGTCTCCCAGTCGTCACCGATGCTGATGGTGAAGTAGGCGACCACGAACAGCACGGTGCAGAGCATCGAGAAGACGAACAGGCCGGCCACCTGCCGCTCGGCGCGACGGGCCTTGGCCTCGTCGACGTCGGTCGGGCGCCAGGTGTGCTCGGGCAGGCCCGGGTCCTCGATGGGGGCCGGGGTCCGGTCAGGGCGGTGCTGCTCGAGGCTCACGTCGTCACCTCACCCTTCTTCTTGCGGTCGGTGCGGGTGGTGTGGGCGGCGATCCAGACGCAGAAGCCCACGAGGAAGCCGATGCCCACGATCCAGGTGACGGCACCGTCGACGACGGGGCCGAAGGAGCCGAGCCCGAAGCCGCCGTACTCAGGGGCCTCGTCGATCGAGTTCAGGTACGCGATCACGTCGCGCTTCTCGGTCTGCGAGAGGTTGCCCTCCGAGAACGAGGGCATCTGGCCGGGACCGGTCAGCAGCGCCTCGTAGACGTGGACCTCGCTCGTCTCCCGGACGTTGGGGGCGTAGCCGCCCTCGGGCATCGCGCCGCCGGAGCCGGCGAAGTTGTGGCAGGCGGTGCAGTTGGTGAGGAAGATCTGGCCGCCACGGACGACGGCCTCCTCGCGCTGCTCGTCGGTGAGGCCCTCGAGGCTCCAGTCGTCCTCGGTGGGGATCGCGGGGCCGGGGCCCAGCGACTGCACGTACGCCGCGAGCGCGAGACGCTCCTCGTCGGAGTAGGCCTGCTTCTTGGCGGGGCCCTGCTGGCCCGGGGCGGCGAGCGGCATGCGGCCGGTGCCGACCTGGAAGTCGACGGCGGCCGCGCCGACGCCGATCAGGGTCGGGCCGAGCTGCTGGCCGTCGGAGGTCTCGATGCCCTCGCCGTTCTGGCCGTGGCAGAAGGCGCAGCCCACGAGGAAGAGCTCGCGGCCCTCGGCCACCAGCTCGTCGTCGGCCACGGCCTCGGAGTCCGCCTGGGCCGGCGCGAACGCCGCGTAGAGCCCGCCGGTCATCAACAGGCCGAGCAGGAGCACCACCAGACCGGCCAGGGGACCCCGACGTCCTCGGGTCAGCCGGCCGGCGGAGCGGTTCAGGAAGCGCACGCTGTGTCCTCGCAAACTCGTCGTCTCAGGTGTCCAGTACCCAGGTGCGTCCTGGTGGAAGCCGTCACTGGATCAGGTAGATGGTGGCGAACAGTGCGATCCACACCACGTCCACGAAGTGCCAGTAGTACGAGACGACGATCGCGGAGACCGCCTGCTCGTGGGTGAAGCGCCGGGCCAGGTAGGTGCGGCCCAGGACGAACAGGAAGGCCACCAGGCCGCCGGTCACGTGGATCCCGTGGAAGCCGGTGGTCAGGTAGAACATCGTGCCGTAGGCGGAGTCCGGGATCGTGACGCCCAGGTGGATCAGCTCGGCGTACTCGACGGCCTGGCCGGCGATGAACACGGCCCCCATCAGGTACGTGAGGATGAACCACTCGCGCAGGCCCCACTGGCGGAACTGGAACCACCTGCCGGTGCGCCCGGGCTGGCCGCGCTCCGCGGCGAACACGCCGAGCTGGCAGGTGAGCGAGGACAGCACCAGGATCGTGGTGTTGACCGACGCGAACGGCACGTTGAGCTCCGCCGTCTCCTGCGCCCAGAGGTCCGGGCTGACCGCCCGGATCGTGAAGTACGACGCGAACAACGCCGCGAAGAACATCAGCTCGCTGGCGAGCCAGATGATGGTGCCCACGCTGACCATCGACGGACGGTCGTGGTGCCCGTGGAGCCGGGAGGCCGGGATCGCTGCTGCTGCTGTCGCCACCCGAGCATTATGACCTCCGGGTGGGCGGTTGTCCGAACGGCCCCTCCGCCCGCTGTCGGCGACCCGCGCGGGCGCCCCGCACGGCTCGGATCCGAGACCCCGGGCGCCGCCGGTCGGAGCGCCCGGCGCGGTGCCGGACCCCCCACTGCGGCTAGCATCGGCGCGTGTCCGAGACGTCCCAGGCCCCGGCCGCACCGCTGCGCGTGCTGGTCTACTCCGACGACCGCAACACCCGGGCCCAGGTGATCCTGGCCCTGGGCCGGCGGCCGCACCCCGACCTGCCGGAGGTCGAGTACGTCGAGGTCGCCACCGAGCCCGTCGTGATCTCCCACATGGACGCCGGCGGCGTCGACCTGGCGATCCTCGACGGCGAGGCGGTGCCGGCCGGCGGCATGGGCATCGCCAAGCAGCTGAAGGACGAGATCTTCCAGTGCCCCCCGGTGATGGTGCTGACCGGACGGCCCCAGGACGCCTGGCTCGCGACATGGTCGCGCGCGGAGGCCGTGTGCCCCCACCCGCTGGACCCGGTCCAGCTGGCCGAGTCCGTGATCGCGCTGCTGCGCACCCGCGTCGCGCCCGCCGGTGCCTGAGGACCGGGTGACGTCCTGGCCCGACGTGCTCGGCGCGCTGGTCGCCGGGACGGACCTCGACCGCGAGCGCAGCTCGTGGGCGATGGGGGAGATCCTCGCGGGCCTCGCGACCCCGGTCCAGATCGCGGGGTTCGCGGTGGCGCTGCGCGCCAAGGGCGAGACCGTCGAGGAGCTCACGGGCATCGTCGAGGGGATGTACGCCCACGCGCGTCCGATCGAGGTGCCGGGGCGTGTGCTCGACATCGTCGGGACCGGTGCGGACCGCTCGAACTCCGTCAACATCTCCTCGATGGCGGCGATCGTCGCCGCCGGCGCCGGGGTGCCGGTGGTCAAGCACGGCAACCGCTCCGCGTCGTCGATGACCGGCAGCGCCGACGTGCTCGAGCACCTCGGCATCCGGCTCGACCTCACCCCCGAGCGGGTCGCCGAGGTCGCGCGCACGGCGGGGATCACCTTCTGCTTCGCGGCGACCTTCCATCCCGCGCTGCGCCACGCCGCGGCCGCCCGCCGCGAGCTCGGCATCGGCACCACCTTCAACCTGCTCGGCCCGCTGGCGAACCCGGCGCGTCCGGAGGCCCAGGCCATCGGCTGCGCGCACCGGGCGATGTCGCCGCTCATGGCCGGCGTGTTCGCGGAGCGGGGGGTCGACGCGTGGGTCTTCACCGGCGACGACGGCCTCGACGAGCTCACGACCACCACGACGTCGTCGCTGTGGACCGTCAGCGGGGGCCGGGTCGAGGCCCACACCGTGGACCCTCTCGAGGTCGGGATCGGGCGCGCGACGACCGACGACCTGCGGGGCGGCGACGTCGCCCACAACGCGGGCGTCGTCCGGGCGCTGCTGGCGGGTGAGCGGGGCCCGGTGCGCGACGCGGTCGTGCTCAACGCGGGGGCCGCCCTCGCCGTCCACGCCGCGGAGGAGGGCAGCGTCACCGAGCGCCTCGCCGCGGGCGTCGAGCGCGCGCGCCGGAGCCTGGACTCCGGCGACGCCGCGGCCACGCTCGACCGCTGGGTCGCGGCCAGCGCGGGCTGACGCCCACCGCCTGCGGGCCGTGGTCGACCCCGCCTCAGCGCCGGACGCGGAGGACCAGGGGCCGCGAGGTCGACGCGGCCACCGGGTCCTGCCCGACGTACCGGACGGTGAGGCGCAGCGTCCCGACGGCCCGCGGGACGTAGCGGAGCGTGGTCCGGGCCGCCTTGAGCCTGCTGGAGGCGACCTGCCGGCCGTTCAGCATCAGGCCGACCGTGCCGCCCGGCGTGACGCCCCGGGTCGTGGTCGTCACCGTGACGGCCACCTGCACGGCCTGGCGCGGCCGGGCGGACGTCCGCGACAGGCTCGCCGCCGTGGTGGACGCCAGCTTCGCCACCTGCCGGGTGGGGCTCACGGCGGAGCCGGGGTCGTACCCGGTGCGCGTCATGGTGACCCGCACCCCCAGCAGGCGTCCCGCGTCCGCGGCGGTCACGGTGTAGGCGGAGCCGGTGGCACCGGCGATCGCCGTGCCGTCCCGCAGCCACTGGTACGCCGCGCGGAGACCCTCCAGCGACCACTCGCCGGCCGTCGCGGTCGCCCGGTCGCCGACCCGGAGGGTGCTGCCGGGTCCGGTGATGCCCGGGGGAGTCAGCGCGGTGGGCGCCTCGCCGGCGGCGATGGTCACCGGTGAGCTGGTCGCGACGCCGTCGTCGTACCCGGTCCGCCTGCCGGTCACGCGGACGGAGACGGCGCGCCCGATGTCCCCGGTCCCGACCACGTACGTCGGGCCGGTGGCGCCGCGGAGCGCGGCGCCGTCGCGCAGCCACTGGTAGGTGGTCGTCACGTCGGCCATGTCCCAGTCGGGCGGGTCGACACCGAGCTCCGACCCGGCGCGGGGTGCGCCACGGACGACCGGCTCGGCCTGGAGCGTCGGGGCGACCCCCGCCGTGACCCGCGTGCCCGCCGTGGTCACCGACCCGTCGGCCCAGCCGTCCCGGCCCGCGGTGAACCGCACGGCGAGCAGGGTGCCGAGGTCGGCGGTCGTCGTGTCGTACTGCAGGCCGGTGGCCCCGGGGACGGGCTGGCCGTTGCGGAGCCACTGGACGGTCCCGGCGTCCGGGTCGACCGGCATGTCCCAGGCGGGCTCCGACGCCCGCAGGCTGGTGCCCACCCGCCAGGTCCCCGTGATCGCGGGTGCCGCGGCGGTGGGCGCCGGGCGCACGGCGAAGCCGCGCCACGCGGACGCGCCCAGGTCCTTGCCCGCCGCGTCGACCGCCACGACGCGCCACTCGTGGCGGCCGGCGGCGATCGCGGTGACCGGCGCCCAGCCCGTCGCCTTCGTCGAGGCGGTCTCGCTCGCGGCCGCGGCGCCGGCGACCCGTCGCTCGAAGCGGTACCGGGCCGCGCCGGGCTCGTCGCCCCAGGTGAAGAGCGACCCGGACGGGGCCACGTCCTCCTCGGCCGCAGGGGCCTGCAGGCGCGGGGCCGCCGCGCGGACGGAGAAGGGCACGGCCGCGCTCCACTCCCCGTCGCGTCCGGAGGCGTCGACGCGCTGGACGCGCCAGGTGTAGCCGTCGCCGGCGGCCAGGGGGGTGGCGGGGGTGAAGGCCGTCTGCGCGACCACCCCCTGCGCCACGGGCGCCGACGTGCCGGTCCGGAGGACCTGCACCCGGTAGTCCGCGGCGAACGGCAGCGACCCCCAGCGGAGGGACTGGCCGCCGTCGACGCTGTCGTCGGGGGCGGGGGTGAGCGGCTCGGGGGCGGGGGAGCGCTTGACGATCCGACGGCCGGTGCTCCAGACCAGCCCGTTGCCGCTGCCGTCGACGGCCCGCACCCGCCAGAAGGAGTCGCCCTCGGGCAGCGTGGTGCCCGGCGCGGTGAAGGTCGTCTGGTCGACGGTGGCGGCGACCACGCGGGCCCGGGGGTCGGTGAAGGTGGCGTCGGTCGAGACCTCGACCTCGTAGCCCCGCGCCTCGACGTCGGCGTGGACCCCGGTCACGTCGGTCGCCCGGGCGGGGTCCTGGTTGGTCTCGAGGTAGTCGCGCCAGTCGAGGGTGACGTCGTCAGAGACCGCCGCCCCGTCGGCCGGGGCGACGAGCTCGACGGCGTTGCTGCGCTTGTTGAAGGCGTGGTCGGCGTGGCTCGTCGCGGCGCACGTGCGCAGGTCGAGCGCCTTGCACGGCCGCACCGACACGAAGTACGCCGAGCCGGCCTGCTGGTCGGGCAGCAGCCGGTCGTGGGCCCACATCGGGGTGGTCGTCCAGAACTCGGCGTGCAGAGGGCTGGGCAGCAGGCTGGTGCGCTCGCGGTCCAGGGTGACCTGGACCCGGTAGGCCGAGGCCCCGGGCACCGGGTCCCAGCGGACCACGGGGGTCCCGTCGAGGTCCTGGCAGGTGTCCGGCAGGCCCATGTCGCAGGTGGTGGCGGGATCGCCGGTGGCGACACCGGTGAGGCCGGCGCGGTGGCCGCGCACGGCCGCCGACGGGGTGACGGTGAACCGGGACTCCGGTCCCACCGCGATCAGCGCGGACCTGCTCCACGCCTCGACCGACCAGAAGCGGGTGCCGGTGACGAGCTCGTCGAGGCCGGTCTGCTCGCCGGCCGGGTAGCCGTAGCGGGTGTCCATGACGCGGTAGGTCTGCTCCCCGGCGTCCCGCAGCCGCAGGCGGTAGTGGTCGGCCCCCTCCACCGGCGACCAGCGCAGCGTCGAGAACCGGTCCGAGGGCGCCACGACCGGCTCCAGCGGCTCGGGGAGCGGGCCGGCGGGGGACACGGCCGGCTCGGCGACCGTGAAGGTCCACTGCCGCTCCGGCGCGGTCCCGGTGCCGGTCCGGCCCGCGGCCGACACCGTCCGGACGTCCCAGCGGTACCGGACCCCGGGGACCAGGCGCGTGGTCGGGGTGTAGGACGTGCCGGTCGTGGTGGCCGACCGGGTCGTGCCGTCCACGGTCGAGGTCCAGGTGACCTCGTACTCCTGGGCGCCGTGGGGCCCGGTCGTGTCCTGCGGCCGGGGCGCCGGGGCCCAGCGCATCGTCGGGACCTCGACGCTCGCGCCGTCGGCGGGCGCGGTCGGCGTGGCCCGCTCGGGGCGGTAGACGAACGACCGGACCGGCGCGCTGATGACGTCCGTGACGAGCGTCGCCGTCTGCGGCGCGTCGACGGCCTGGACCTTCCAGAAGAACCGCTCGCCGCCGAGGGTGGGCAGCGCGCACCGCACCGGGTCCACGACGAGGGTCGTGGCAGCGGTCGCGCAGGAGACGGTGAGGCCTCGCACGTCGGGGAAGTCGTCGCGCGTGCTGATCAGCACGCGGTACGAGCTCGCCAGGCGTACCGGCTCCCACTGCAGGAAGAGCGGGTCCCCGACCTCCTGGCCGTCCGCCGGGTGCACGGGGCGCGGCTGGCGCGGCCAGTGTCGACGGAACTTCCAGGTGGGGACGTCGCTCCACGGCGTCTCGGTGCCGAGCGCGTCGATCGGGCGGACCTGCCAGAAGTACTGCTCGTTGACGACCGTGGTCGCGGGCGACCAGCGGGTCGCGACCGTCCGCGCGGAGGTCACGCCGGAGTTGAAGTTCTGGTCGGCGCTCAGCCGCACGTCGTAACGCGTGGCGCCGGCGACCGGCGCCCAGTCCAGGACGACGTCCTCCACCGGCACGGCCGCGTCGTCGGCGGGGGAGTCCAGCACGGCCGGAGGCAGCCCGTCGACGTCGTACGAGCCGACCCGCGACCAGCCGCCGAGCACGCCGGCCCCCCGCTCCGCCCGGACCCGCCAGTAGGCGGGCTTGCCGGGCAGCTGGGCCGAGGCGAGGACCCACGAGGTCCCGCGGGGTCGCAGCACGGTCGATCGGGTCGGGTCGGTGAACTCGGGGTCGTCACCGACCTCGAGCACGTAGCCGTCGGCCCCGGCCACCGGCGACCACCGCAGGAGCGGCGGTGCGTCCGGCTGGGAGATCCGTGCCCCGTCCTCGGGTCCGAGCAGCGACGGGACGTCCGGCTCGCCGACGGTGACGGTGCCCGTCGCCCAGTCGCCGAGGGTGCTGCCCTGCTTGGCGCGGACCCGCCACGACAGCTCGCCCGCGGGCAGGGCGACCTCGGGGACCACCTGGGCGTTCACCGTGGTGGACCGCGACCAGGTCCGGGGGGAGAAGCTGGGGCTCGTCGAGACCTCGACCTCGTAGCCGCTCGCGCCCGGGACGCGGTCCCAGGCGAGGCGGGGGACGCCGCCGTCGGCCGTGAGCCCGGTCGGTGCCGCCGGTGACGCGGCGGACCCGGCGGCCGGGCCCGTGGTCCCCAGCAGGCCCAGCGCCGCGACCACCAGGGTCAGCGCGGTCGCGAGCGCCGCCGTCCGTCGAGTCCTGCCCCGCATGCCCTACCCCCGCGTCACCCCCGGCACCGGCGCCGGGGTGCCGTCACCGTAGGGAGGCGCGGGCGTCGTGGCAGGAGAACCGGGACATCTGGTCCGTTCGGGCCACGAGGTGGGCCCGAACGGGCGAGGCCTCGTCGCGACCTCAGTCGAGACCGAGCGAGAACGCCGCCTCGAGGTCGTGGCGCGAGTGGGTGCGGAAGGCGATGTGGGTCTCGGTGGACCGCACGCCGTCGACCTTGTTGAGACGGTCGGCCACGACGGCGGCGACCTGCTCGTGCTCGCTGACCCGGATCAGCGCGATGAGGTCGATCTGACCCGTCACCGAGTAGACCTCGCTCACGCCGTCGAGGGCCGCGATCTCCTCGGCCACCTCGGGGATCCGGGCGACGTCCGCGCTGACGAACACGATGGCGGTGATCATGCGCTCACCGTAGCGGCGCCGGGCCCCCGGGCCGCGTCACGTGCGCTCGGGGCCACGGACCGGTCGCAGGTCGCGGCGCTGGTCGAAGGGGACCAGGTCGACCCGGGAGCGTGACGCGGCGTCGTAGAGCGCGAGGTGACGACCGGCTCCGGCGGTCGGACAGGTCCACTCGCCCTCGACGCTGACCAGGCGGACCCCGTCGGACTCGAGCCACCGCAGCACCTTCTCGCTCTCCTCGGCGGTGGCGGCCGGCACCGGGCCCGGTCCCGGGGTCACCGTCTCCGCGCTCGCCCGCAGCGTCGCCACCCACTGGTGGGCGTCGTGGCCCGGCGGGATGACCCCGGCGGCGGCGAGCCGGCCGTGGCGGACCACGTGGACGGCCCATCGGCCGTCGTCCTCCCTGCGGGCCGCCACGACCTCGGCGCAGCGGGCGAGGGTCCCGAGCCGCTGGGTGCGGGCCGCGGCCCGCACGAAGGCGGCGAGGCGGTCGCGCGCGACACCGGCCTCCTCGAACCGCTCGTCGGCGGCCAGCGCGTCCATCCGGGCGTTGATGGTCGCGACGACGTCCTCCGGGTGGTGGCGCAGCGACTCCCGCAGCCGCTGGACCACGGCGCCGTAGGTCTCGAGGTCCACGGAGCCGTCGCAGGGCGAGAGGCACCGCCCCATCTCGGCGAGCACGCACGCCGTGCCGGAGGGGCGCCGGGCCAGCCGGCCGCCGCACTGGCGGATCGGGAACGTCTCGTGGAGGGCGGCCAGGCACCGCTCGGCGACCTTCCTCGACCCGAACGGGCCGAGGTAGTCGGCGTCGTCGTCGGCCACCGCCCGCACCAGCGACAGCCGCGGCCACGGCTCCCGGGTGAGCTTGAGGAAGTGCACCTTCTCCGGGAACCGGGAGCGGCGGTTGTAGCGCGGCTTGTGCTGGGCGATCAGGCGCAGCTCGCGCACCTGCGCCTCGAGCGGCGTCGCGCAGGCGATCCCGCGCACGCCGGCGGCCAGGCCGACCATCTCGCCCATCCGCGACCGGGTCTCGGAGGCCGTGAAGTAGGAGCGGACACGGGTGCGGAGGTCGCGGGAGGTGCCGATGTAGAGCACCCGGTCGCGCTCGTCGTGGAAGAGGTAGACCCCGGGTGCGTGGGGCAGCCGCTCGGCCAGGTGTCGCTTCTTGCGCTGCGCCGGGCTGACCCGCGAGCTGAAGGTCCGCAGCTCCTCGAGGGTGTGCACGCCCTGCGCGCCGAGCCGGGCGATCAGCCCGTGGAGGACGTCGACGGTCGCGCGAGCGTCGGACAGGGCGCGGTGGTCGGGCGTCGTGCCGGAGCGGAACACCCGCGCCAGCGTGGCGAGCTTGCAGTTGGGGGCCTCGTCCTTCGTCACGACGCGACGGGCCACGAGCGCGGTGTCCAGCACCTCGAAGCGCGGCCAGGGGCGCTGCTGCTGCTCGGTGAAGTGGCGCAGGAACCCGACGTCGAACGGCGCGTTGTGCGCGACCAGCACGCAGCCCCGGGCGAAGTCGAGGAACGCCGGGAGCGCCGCCTCGATCGAGGGCGCGTCCCGGACCATCGCGTCGGTGATCCCGGTGAGCACCGCGATGAACGGCGGGATCGCCGAGCCCGGGTCGACCAGCGTCTGGAACTCGCCGAGCACCTCGCCGCCGCGGACCTTCACCGCGCCGATCTCGGTGATCATCGACCCCCCGGTGGCGGATCCGCCGGTGGTCTCGAGGTCGACCACGCAGAACGTCTCGTCGCGCAGCGCCCGGCCGAGCTCGTCGAAGCTGCGCTGGTCCTCCCACCGCGTCGCGGCGGCGGGTCCGGAGAGGGTGCGGGTGTCCATCGCCGCGGACGCTAGGCGTCGCCGCCGACAACGGGCGTGCGGCGCGCCCGCGGCTCCTAGACTCGATCCATGTCCGAGGCCCCCGAGCTGCCGCCGGCGGTCCGCGACCGGGTGGCCGCGCTGGCCGCCGACGTGCTGCCACGCCTCGAGACGGTGCCCGCGCGGCTGCGTCGGATCGCCGACTTCGCGCCGGCCCGCCGTGCCCGGGTCGGCGGGGGACAGATCGTCGCCGTCCTGGCCGACGACGCCGCCACCCGGGCGCGGGTCGGCGAGCTGGTGGCGGACCGGCTGGACGCGGGCGAGACCGGCGGCACCGGCGCCCCCGGCGGCACCGCGGAGGACCCGCTCGACGCGGCGGCGCGCGCCTGGCTCGCCCGGCCCGAGGGGTGGGAGCGCACGGTGGCCGACGCGGCCACCAGGCTGGACGCGCGCGCCGGCGAGCAGGCGGCCGTCCGGGAGACCCGCCTCGTCGCGCAGGCCGAGGACCGCGCCTCGCGCGCCGAGGACCAGCTGGCCCAGGTGCGCGGGGAGCGACGGCGTCAGCTCGACGAGCTGCGCGAGGAGGTCACGACCCTGCGGCGACGTCTCGGCGAGGCCCGGGCGCGGGAGCGCGAGGCGCGCCGGGAGCTCGAGGGTGCCGTCGCCGAGCTCGAGGACGCCCGTCGCGAGGCCCGCCACGTCGCCGGCGAGGGCGACGCCGAGCGACGTCGGCTCCGGACCCGGGTGTCCGAGCTCGAGGCGGCCAACGCCGCCCTGCGGCGCACGGGCCGCGAGGACCGCGACGAGGCCGGCCTGCGGGTGCGGGTGCTGCTCGACAGCGTCGCCGAGGCCGCCGCGGGCCTGCGGCGCGAGCTGCTGCTGCCCAGCGCCGAGGGCGCCCCGGGCGACCGGCTGGAGCAGCGGATCGCGGAGCGGGCGGTCGACGCGTCGGCCGTCACCGGCCGGGACGGGCCGGCCGCGCTCGAGCAGTACCTCGCCGTGCCGCGGGCGCGGCTGCTCGTCGACGGCTACAACGTGTCGAAGACGGCCTGGCCCGAGGTGTCGCTGGAGGACCAGCGCACGCGGCTGACGCGCGCCCTCGGACCCCTCGTGGCCCGCACCGGGGCCGAGACCACGGTGGTCTTCGACGCCGCGGCCTCCGTCGCCCGCCCGCCGACCGCGCCCCCGACCCCGCGGGGCGTCCGGGTCCTGTTCAGCCCGCCCGGGGTCATCGCCGACGACGTCGTCGCCGAGCTGGTCGAGGCCGAGCCCACCGGACGGATGGTCGTCGTGGTGTCCAGCGACCAGGAGGTCGCCCGGCACGCCGCCCGCCACGGTGCGCGCGCCGTCGGCTCCCCGGCGCTGCTGGCGCTGCTCGCCTGAGCCGGCCCGCGTCACGGCGCGTCACGGCGCGACACGCCGCGACACGCCGCGACACGCCGCGACACGCCGGGCGCCCGGCCCGGGAGTCGTTGTCGGTGGCCCCTGCGAGCGTCCGGGACATGACGACACGGATCGACTGCGGCACCTGCCTGGTGCGCGGTCTGCACTGCCACGACTGCGTGGTCACCGCCCTGCTGGGCCTCCCGCCGGAGATGGAGCTGGACGACGACCAGACCGCCGCGATGCACGTGCTCGCGCAGGGCGGGCTCGTGCCGCCCCTGCGGCTGGTGCGCCCGGTCGCCGGCCCGGAGGTCGAGTCGGCCTGACCAGCGCCGTGGGGCGGCGGCACGGACGACGCAGGCAGCGCGCAGGGAGGGCGGCAGGGAGGGCGGCAGGGAGGACCTTCCACTGGGTGGACGCGCCCGTCCCCGGTGTTGGCCGGGGCCGGGGGTCGCGGTTAGCCTTCTTCGCGCAGGTGCCCGAGGGCGTGGATCAGACCGGATCCGCACGGGCACCGCGTCGAGTCCGGGCCGCGGGAGACCGAGGTCCGGAGCCGGGGAACCACACACCTGGGGTGCATCACCTGCGAGACCGGCGCCCCCGCGCCGAGGAGCAGGAGTAGGGCAGGTCGTGCCCGAACCCGTCAGCTCACCCGGTAGGCGTACGACTCAAGGAGAACCGCCCCCTCGTGCTTCGCCCCCGCCTGCGCACCGTCACCGTCGTCTCCCTCTCCGCCGCCGTCCTCGGACTCGGTCTCGTGGGCCCCGCCTCGGCGGACCCCGACGAGCCCGGTGTCGACGACATCGACGAGGTCTCCCAGCGGGTCGACGACCTCTGGCACGAGGCCGAGCAGGCCCAGGAGCGCCACCACGACGCGAAGATCGTCCTGAAGGACCTCCGCCGCGAGCTGCGCGGTCTCCGCACCGACCAGGAGACCCAGGCCGAGCAGGTGGACGGCGCCCAGGCCCAGGTCGAGGACTCGATCGTCAGCCAGTACACCGGCAGCGCCGGGGTCGGCACCGTCGGGGAGCTCGCCGTCTCCGACGACCCGGGTGCGTTCCTGTCCGACCTGTCCACGATGACCGCGTGGAACGAGGTCCAGGACGACCTGTTCGACGACTACTCCACCGCGCTCGCCGCCCTCGGCCTCCGCGAGACCGCCACCGCCGACCGCGCCGACGAGCTCGTCGCGGTCGAGGAGCGACTGCGCGAGGAGAAGGAGACCGTCGAGGAGAAGGCCGCCGAGGCCCAGGACATCCTCGACGACCTCGAGGCCGAGGAGCGCGCCCAGCTCGAGGCCGCCGCGGCGGAGGGCACGGCGTCGCCCGCCGAGGTCCCCGCGTCGGTGCCCGCGTCGGGTCGCGCGCAGGCGGCCGTCGACTACGCGCTCGCCCAGGTCGGCGACGCCTACGTGTACGGCGCCTCCGGCCCCGACGCCTTCGACTGCTCCGGCCTCACCTCGATGGCCTGGGCCCAGGCCGGCGTGGCGCTGCCCCGCTCCTCGGGCGCCCAGATGGCCGGCGGCGGCACCCCGGTGTCCATGAGCGACCTGCAGCCCGGCGACCTGGTCTTCTACTACAGCCCCGTCAGCCACGTGGCGCTCTACATCGGCGGCGGCCAGATCGTCCACGCCGCCAACCCGGGCACCGGCGTCGCCGTCGCGGGGGTCACCTCGATGCCCGTCTCGGGCGCGGTGCGCCCGGGCTGAGCCCGCCCACTGGTCCCTTGGGGGAGCCGGTCATCCTTCTGGGGTGGCCGGCTCCTTCGTCTCCCGACCCCGCGTCCGGGCGCTGCTCGTCGCGGCGGTCGTGCTGGCGCTGGTCGCCGGGGGCGCGGCCTGGTGGCTGACGCAGCGGACGTACTCCACCGACCTGTCCTCCCTCGGGGAGGGCCGAGCCGCGTCCGGCCCCGCCCCCGGTGCCGCGTCGAGGACGCTCGCCGACCTCGCCGTCGCCCTGCGGGCCGGTGACCCCGGGGCCGCCCGGGCCCTCGCGCCCGCTGACGACCCCGCCGCCCGCACGCTGCTCGCCGACGTCGCCCGCAACGCCGCGGCCCTGCGCGTCGAGGGCCTCGCGCTGCGCTACGTCGACGAGCTGGCGCCCGGCGAGGCGGGCCTCGACGCCGAGAGCGACGCAGCCGGCCGCGAGCCGGGGGCCTGGACCGCGGCCGTCGAGCTGACCTGGCGCTTCGCCGGGTTCGACCGCACCGACCTGCGCGTGGAGGTGCCGGTCGACCTCCTGCGGGAGGGCGACCGGGTGGCGGTGACCGGGTTCGGGGGCGACGCGGGCTCGCCCGCGGTGCCGCTCCCGGGCCAGGACCAGCAGGTGCGGGGCCGGGTGCGGGTCCCCGTCTGGCTGACCGGGCCCGTCACCGTGCGCCGGACGGAGGCGACCCTGGTGGTCGTCGCGGGGGCCGGCGGCGCCCGGTACGACGCGCTGGCCCGCGCGGCGGTGCCGGCGGTCGCCGCCGAGCTGCCCGGCTGGGACCGGCGGCTCGTCGTGGAGGTGCCGCGCGACGTGGACGGCCTGGCCGCGGTGCTGGGTGCGCCGGTCGCCGACGTCGCCGGCGCCGCGGCGCTCAGTGCCTCCCCGGACGGCACCCCGGAACGACGGGCCGCCACCCACGTCTACGTCAACCCGGAGGTCTTCGGCAGCCTGGGACGTCGCGGCGCCCGGCTCGTGATGACCCACGAGGCCGCCCACGTCGCCACCCGGGCGCCGGGCAGCCCCGCGCCGGTGTGGCTCGTGGAGGGGTTCGCCGACGTCGTGGCCCTCGGGGCCCTCGACGTCCCCGAACCGGTCGCCGCCGCGCAGGCGGCCGCACGGGTCCGTCGGGACGGGCCACCGACCCGGTTGCCCGGGGCCCGGGACTTCGACACCGCCGGCACCCACGCCGGCGCGACGTACGAGGCCGCGTGGCTGGCCTGCCTGGAGCTCCGTGACGCCGCCGGGCCCGACGGTCTCCGGCGGCTCTACGAGCGCGTCGACGCCGGCGAGGACCTGGCGAGCGCGATGCGTCGGGAGGCCGGGATCGGGCTCGCCGAGCTCACCCGGCGCTGGCGCGAGCGTCTCGTGGGGCTGGCCGGGGCGGCGGCGTGAGGGCGGCGCACCGACCGGCCGCGCTGGCGACCCTGGCGCTGGGCCTCGTCGTGCTGGTCGCGCTGGCGGCCGTGACGGTCCCGTGGGACCCGGTGCCGGGCGCCACCCCGCCCGCGGCGGCGCCGGACAGCGTGTTCGACGCCGAGCAGCTGGCGCGTTCCGAGGCCTACGCCTCGGTGGCCCGGGTCGTGAGCCGGGCGTCGCTCGGGGTGTCGCTGCTGGTCGCCCTCCTCCTCGGCCTCACCCGCGCCGGCCGCGCGCTCGTGGGCCGGCTGCGGGGACCCTGGTGGGTGCAGGTGCCGGTCGCGACCCTCCTGGTGCTGGTCGTGGGTCGGCTGGCGACGCTGCCGTTCTCGGTCGTCTCGCGGGTGCGTGCGCTGGACTACGGGCTGACCGAGCAGGGCTGGGGTGCCTGGGGCGTCGACGTGCTGGTCTCCCTGGGCGTCCAGACGGTCGGCACGGCGCTGGGCCTGCTGGTCCTCCTCGGCGTCCGACGACGCCTGCCGCGGTCCTGGCCCGCGGTCGCCGGCGGGCTCGTGGCCGCGCTGGTGATGGCCGGCTCCTGGGCCTACCCGGTGCTCGTGGAGCCGTTGCGCAACACGTTCGTGTCCCTGCCGGCCGGGGAGCTGCGCACCGAGATCCTCGCCGTGGCGGCCGCGGAGGGGATCGACGTCGACGACGTGCTGGTCTCGGACGCGTCGCGTCGTACGACGACCCTGAACGCGTACGTCTCCGGTCTCGGCGGCACCCGCCGGGTCGTCGTCTACGACACGCTCGTGGAGGGCGTGCCGCCGGACCAGGTGGTGTCCGTGGTCGCCCACGAGCTCGCGCACGCCCGCCACGACGACGTCCTGGTGGGCTCCTCGCTCGGCGCCGCGGGCGCCGTGGCGGGCGTCGGGCTGCTCGGGCTGCTGCTGCCCGGGCGCCGACGCCGTGCCCCGGGCCCGGTCCGGGCGGACGAGGGGCGGGACCTCGACGGGCACCCGGGGCCCACCGCGACCGACGAGGCGGTGCTGGTGCCGCGGGTGCTGGCGCTGCTCGCCGTCGGGATGCTGCTCGCGACCCCGGTGACCTCGACCCTCAGCCGGCAGATCGAGACCCGCGCGGACGTCGACGCCCTGTGCGTGACCCGCGACCCGGACGCGTTCGTGGCGCTGCAGCGCTCGCTGGCCGTGCGGTCGCTCGCGGACCCGGAGCCGGCGGCCTGGAGCCAGGCCGTGTTCGGCACCCACCCGACCTCGCTGCAGCGGATCGGCCTCGCCCGCGGGCTCGACTGCGGGGAGTGAGCCCCGCCCGCCGGGGAACATGCAGCGAGGGATATGCATCGAGGGACATGCAGCGACGGCCGCCGGGGGCTCGGAGCCCCCGACGGCCGTCTGACGATCGGATCAGCAGGTCGCTGCGGTGCCGGTCGTCTCGGTCTCGATGGTGTCGCAGGTGTTCTGGAAGGCGCCGGTGATGGTGTCGCCGAGCAGGAACACGAGGGCGACGATGACGGCCGCGATGCCGGCGACGAGCAGGCCGTACTCGACGGCGGAGGCGCCACGCTGGTCACGCTCGGGGAAGCGGGCGTCGAGGAGGAGCTGGAGGTACTGGATCATGGTGGTGGTCCTGTTCAGGAGGGGTGTCGGCAGGGTTCTCGAGCTCCCGAAAGCACTCGGTCGTCCGATGGCTCCATGGTGCGATCGGGCCACCCCCGCCCACATCGGGACTTCGCTCGACACCGTCTAGTTCCTTGTGACTACCTTGAGGAACTTCTTGTCGGAATTTTGAGGATTCGCCGGACAGCACGGTGTTTCACCAGGTCAGATGGGGTCCGTGTACCTCCGGCCGGGCCGCGACAGCGAGCGTCCGGCGGCCGGCCACGACCGGTCGTGGGGACCGCCGGGCGGTCAGGAGCGGGCGGCGGGCTGGATGCTCGACAGCAGCCCGATGCGCATCGCGGTCACCAGGGCCTGGGCCCGGTTGGTGGCGCCGAGCTTCTGGTAGATCTTCGTGATGTGCGACTTCGCCGTCGACTCGCTCATGTGGAGCCGACGGGCGATCACCGAGGTGCCGGCCCCGTCCGCGAGCATCACCAGGACCTCGTGCTCGCGGGTGGTCAGACGGGTGGACTCCCCGGAGACCCGGCGCAGCATGGCCTGGGCGAGGCCGGCGCAGACGAAGCTGCGCGGCGACGAGGCCGCGTGACGGGCGGCGCCGACGACCTCGCCGGAGGGGGCGTCCTTGCCGACGAACCCCGAGGCCCCGGCCTCCATGGCGGCGAAGATCTGGTCGTCGCCCGAGTGCATCGTCAGGACGACGAGCCCGACGTCGCGGCTCTGCTTGCGCACGGAGCGCACGACGTCGAGACCGGTGCCGTCGGGCAGCTGGAGGTCGGTGACGATGACGTCGGGGCGGTGCTCCTCCCAGGCGCCGAGCGCCTGGCCGACGTCGCCGGCCTGGGCCACGATCTCCATCTGGGGGTCGCGGCCGAACGCGCTCGCGAGGCCGTGGCGGATCAGCTCGTGGTCGTCGACCAGCAGGACGCGGGTCGCGGCGGCGCCGGGGGGCATGGTCGTCTCCTCAGTCCGTCGGCTGGTCGCGCCGCGAGCCCGCCGTGACGTGGCGGGTCGCGATGCTCTCCGACGGCGCCGGGCCGACCTCGGGGTGGGGGTCGGCGTAGGCCTCGTCCTCGTGGGGGGTGCGGTGCCGGACGGAGACCACTGTGCCACCACCGGGCGCGTCGCGGATGTCGAGCTCGGCGCCGATCAGCGCGGCCCGCTCCCGCATGATCTGCAGGCCGTGGGAGTCGGGGCGCACCGAGCGGATGCCGAGGCCGTCGTCGCGGACGGTGATGTCGAAGCCCGGCGGCTGCACGCGGCAGCTGACCTCGACCACCTCGGCGTGGGCGTGGCGGACGGCGTTCTGCAGGGCCTCCTGGGTGATCCGCACCAGCTCGGCCTCGACCGAGGGCCACAGCCGGGTGGTGCCCTCCTCGATGCGGATCCGGATCGGCACCCCCGACACGTCGGTCAGGTTGCGGCTGATGTCGCCGATGGCGGCGCCGAGGCTGGGGCTGGTGTCGACGTCGGCGCGCAGCGTCTGCACGGAGCGTCGGACCTCCGAGAGCACCCGCGTCATCGTCGAGCGCAGCAGCTCGAGGTCGGCCTGCTGCTCGGGGGAGGAGGGGGCCTCGAGCATCATGTCGACCATGTACCCCATGGACGCGATGTCCTGGGCCACCCCGTCGTGCATCTCCCGCCCGAGGCGGCGGCGCTCGTCGAGGGTCGCGGCGTCGCGCACCTCGGCGAACAGCAGCGCCGCGTCGAGCTGGAGCGCCAGCGGCTGCAGGCGGGCGAGCAGCTCGCGCAGCGTGCGGTGCAGCTCGAACGGGTCGGGGTCGACGCGCTCGGAGACCGAGCCGGTGATGACGCCGACCATGCCGGCGTCGGTGGCGACGCGGAACGCGAAGTCGTAGCCCTGGACGCGGGCGACGCCGTCCTCCCACACCGCGGCCGCGAGGGCGGCGGCGTCCTCGTCGGCCGCCTGCGCCGCGGCCCGCGGGTTGCCGGGCTTGCCGGCCAGGACGATCAGGCCGTCGCCGGCCGGCACGTGCAGTGCCAGTCGGGTGGTCGGGATGACGTCGCGGGTGCGCACCAGCAGCCGGTAGCCGATCGAGACCGGGTCCAGGCCGCCGCGCAGGTCGTCGGAGAGCTCGAGGAGCTGGCGGATCAGGTGCCGGGCGTCGCGGTACGGCGCCTGGCCGTCGGTCTCGGCCTCCTCGCCGGAGCGCACGAACACCGCCATCATCCCGAGGCCCAGGCCGAGCACGACCCAGGTCACGAGCTCGACGACGGCCTCGGAGTGCAGGGCCCCGCCCAGCGCGACCCCGGTCGCGACGGCGACGGCGGTCTGCAGGACCAGGGTCTCGACCACCCCGCGGGCGCCGCGGGTGAGGCCGCAGACGAAGGGCAGCACCGCGAGCAGGGGCAGCGGCAGGACCGAGTCGGTCATCGCGGCGCCGCAGACCAGGCCCACGAGGCCGGCCTCCAGCAGCGCGCCGCCCGGCGTGGGCAGCCGGCGCACGAGCGGGGAGCGGGTGACGATCCAGACCGCCCCGACGGCGAGCAGCGCGACGAGCGCGACGCTGTCGCGCTCGTAGAGGGCGAGACCGCTGAGGGTCAGCAGGACGAAGACGCGGGCCGAGGTGCTCAGGGCCTCCGCGGTGGGGGCGAGCCAGCCACTCACAGTCCCCCCTGCACGATCGAGATGGCCGCGGGTCCGAGCACGGCGACGAACAGACACGGCAGGATACAGAAGATCAGCGGCACCGTGATCTTCACGGGCAGCTGCTGGGCCTTCTCCTCGGCGTGCTGACGTCGCTTGACCCGCATCTCGGCCGTCTGCACCCGCAGGACCTTGCCGATCGGGATGCCGAACGAGTCGGCCTGCACGAGCGCGGAGACGAACGACTTCAGGTCGGCCTGGTCCGAGCGCTCGCCGAGGGCGCGCAGCGCCGGGCCGCGCCCCATCCCGATCTGCATCTCGTGCAGCGCCCGGGCGAACTCGTCGGCGAGCGGCCCCTCGGTGTTGGCCGCGACCTGCTGCAGGGCGGCGTCGAAGCCGAGCCCGGACTCGACGGAGATGGTGAGCAGGTCGACGGCGTCGGCCAGCTCCTTGCGGATCCGCTCCTCGCGGTCGTAGGCGCGCTGGTAGAGCCACAGGTCGGGACCGAGGAAGCCGACGACCGCCCCGGCGGCGACCACGAGGAGCAGGACGACGGGCCGCAGGCCGAGCACGGCGGCCACGGCCAGCGCGACGAGCAGCCCGACGGCCGCCGCGATCACCTTGGCGGAGGCCACGCGGTCGGGGTCCCAGCCCCCGGGGCTGCCGGCGCGGTCGAGCTTGTGGCGCAGCCGCGCCGGCCCGCCGGCCCCGACGAGCCGGCGCCCCAGGGCCAGCGTGCGGGCCCGCAGCGGGGCGGCCACGCGCTCCGAGAACGGCGGGTCGGCGTCGTCGGCGAGCGCCCGCGGTGGCCCGCCGACCGACTCGAGCAGCGCCAGGGAGCGGTCGACCCCGGAGGTCGGCCCCAGCGCGGCGGCGGCGAGCAGCAGCGCGAGCACGATCAGGACCAGTCCCAGCACGAGGAGCGCCACCGCTCAGACCTCCATCCGGACCATCGCCGCCATCCACACGATGCCGACGCCGAGCAGCAGGCCGGCCCCCGCGAGCATCACCCAGCCCATCGGCTCGGTGAACATCGGGCCGACGTAGTCCCAGTTGGACAGGCAGAGGTAGCCGAGGAAGGCGGGCGGCAGGGCGCCCAGGACGTAGCACGACAGCCGGCCCTCGGCCGACAGCGAGCTGACCTGGCGGCGCAGGTACTGCCGCTCGCGCATGGTCGCGGCGACGGTGTCGAGCAGCTCGGCCAGGTTGCCGCCGACCTCCCGCTGGATCCGGACGGCCATGACGACCCAGCCGAAGTCCTTGCTCCGCAGCCGGGTCGCCACGCCCTCGAGCGCGTCCTCGAGGTCGACGCCGAGGCGGGTCTCCACGATGGCCCGCCGGAACTCCGAGACCATCGGCTCGACGCCCTCGCGGACGATGGTGTCGACCGACTGCGCCAGCGACAGGCCCGCCGACAGCGACCCCGAGATGAGCTGCAGGGTGTCGGGGAGCGCCTCGTTGAACCGCTTGCGGCGGCGCGAGGCCCGGACGCCGAGCACGACCCAGGGGCCGACGACTCCCAGCGCCAGGAACAGCAGGCCCAGGGCGGCGCTGCCGGTGAGCAGGGCGCCGAGCAGGGTGGTCAGCAGGGCCACGCCGACGTGCACGACCAGCCACTCCGCGGGCTTCAGGGCGCTCCCGGCCGTCTCCAGGCGGGCCGCGATGCGCTGCTCCAGCCCGCCCGCGTCGACGAGCACACGCTCGGCCGCGCCCGTGGCGGCGCCGAACCGCACCCGTGGGGTGGGGGCCGCGACGTCGCGCCGTCCGCCCAGCCCGACCGTCCGCTCGGTGTAGGCCGCGACCCGCTCCGCCGGGCCGAGGCGCTCGGGGCGCGGCAGCAGCAGGACGAGGACGACCAGGAGGCCGACCCCGATGGCGGCGGACCCGGCGTACAGCAGGAGGTCGGGACCGAGCGCGCCCATCAGCGGCCGTCCGTGGCGAAGAGCACCGGGTCCACGGTGACGTTGGCGTGGGCCATCTTCTCGAGGAACTTGGGCCGCAGCCCGGTCGCGCGCAGCCGCCCCTGGGCCCGGCCGTGGGCGTCGAAGCCCGCGGAGTGGTCGTAGACGAACACGTCCTGGAGGGTGATCACGTCACCCTCCATCCGCTCGACCTCCGTGATGTGGGTGATCGTGCGGGTGCCGTCCTTGAACCGCGCCTGGTGGACCACCAGGTCGACCGCCGAGGCGATCTGCTCGCGGATGGCCCGCACCGGCAGGTCCATCCCGGCCATCAGCACCATGGTCTCGAGGCGGGAGAGCGTGTCGCGCGGGCCGTTGGAGTGCAGGGTGCAGATGGAGCCGTCGTGGCCGGTGTTCATCGCCTGGAGCATGTCGAGCGCCGAGGCGTCGCGGACCTCGCCGACGATGATCCGGTCGGGCCGCATCCGCAGGCTGTTGCGCACCAGGTCGCGGATGTGGATCGCGCCCTTGCCCTCGATGTTGGCCGGTCGCGACTCCAGCCGCACGACGTGGTCCTGCTGCAGCTGCAGCTCCGCGGCGTCCTCGATCGTCACGATGCGCTCGTCGGTGGGGATGAAGTCGGAGAGCACGTTGAGCGTCGTGGTCTTGCCGGCGCCCGTGCTGCCCGAGACGACGATGTTGAGCCGGCCGCGCACGCAGGCGTCGAGGAACTCGGCGGTGCGGGGGGTGAGGGACCCGAAGCGGACGAGGTCGGCGACCCGCAGCGGGTCGGCCGAGAACTTGCGGATGGTCAGCGCCGAGCCGTCGATCGCGAGCGGCGGGATGACGGCGTTGACCCGGGATCCGTCGGCGAGCCGGGCGTCGACGAGCGGGCTGGACTCGTCGACGCGGCGCCCGATGCGGGAGACGATCTTGTCGATGGTGCGGCGCAGGTGGTCCTCGTCGTCGAAGCGGGCGTCGGTGGGCACCAGCCGACCGTTGCGCTCCAACCACACCGAGGCGGGTCCGTTGACCATCACCTCGGAGACCTCGGGGTCGCGCAGGAACTCCTCGATCGGGCCGTGCCCGAGGATGTCGTCGGAGATCTCCTGGGTGATGCGGCTGCGCTCCGCGGCCGAGATCGGCCGGTCCTGCGCGCCGAGCACGTCGAGCAGCACGGAGCGGACGCGGGTGTCGAGCTCGGCCTGGTCCATCTCGGTGTCGTAGAGCTGCGGGCCGAGCTGGGCCAGCAGCTGGGTGTGGACCGTGCGCTTGAGCTCCTCGACCCGGTCGGGCTGGGCCATGCCGCGGCGCCGCGAGAGCGGGCCGCCCGGCTCGGCGCCGGGGTCCTCCCCGGCGGGCGCGGCGGGGTCGGTGACCGGCACCGGGGCGGCAGTGGTGCCGGGGCTGATGAGGGCCGCGAGGTCGGCGGTCGCGGCGTCCTCCGCGGCCGGGGGTCGGCCGGCGGCGGGCCCGCCGGTCCCGGCGGGCTCGGCGGGCCGCGCGCCGCGCGCGGCGGCGAGGCGGTCGGTGAGGCTCACGACCCCCTCCGCAGCAGACGGCGCCGGGCGGGCGCGGGGGTGGGGCGACCCGGGGGCACGGCGGGCTCGCCGGCGACGGCGCGGACCAGGCCGCGCACCGCCTCGCTGACCGGGTGGGCGGCGCTGTCGAGGACCAGGGGCCGGCCGGCGTTGGTCGCCGCCGCCACCGCGACGGCGGAGGGCAGGCGGGCCGCGACCGGCATGCCGAGGATGCCCGGCACCTGGCCGGGGTCGATGCCGACGGCGTCGTCGGCGCGGTTGAGGACCAGGTGGCGGCGGCCCTCGGCGACCCGGAGGGTGTCGAGGGTCGCCGCGGCCACCTTGACGTTCTTGAGGGTGGGGACGTCGAGCGTCGCGACGAGCACGAGGTCGTCGGTGGCGTCGAGGGCGGCCAGGGTGTGCTCGTCGAAGGCCGGGGCGGTGTCGACCACGACGTAGTCGAACTGCGAGGCCAGGGTCCGCAGCACCTGGGTCACCAGCGACGGCGAGATCCGGTCGAGCGCGTCGGGCAGGCTCGGCGCCGCCAGCACCGCGATCCCGTCGGGGTGGCGGGTCAGCAGCGGCTCGAGGAGCGAGAAGTCCAGGTCGTGCTCGCCGCCCGCGGCGTGCTCGATGGAGTGGGTCGGGAACAGCTGGAGCGTGATCGCCACGTCCCCGAAGGCCAGGTCGAGGTCGACGACGCAGACCTGCCGGGAGCCGCGGTCGGCCAGGACCAGGGCGAGGTTCACCGCGATCGTGGTCTTGCCGACCCCGCCCTTGGGCGAGAAGACCGTGACCACGCGGCCGTGACGGGCCGCCCCGCCGGGGCCGCGCAGGGCAGACCACAGCTCGTAGGCCCGGCCGAGCGCGGCGCCGAGGGCGACGGTGTCCTCGGCGGGCAGCACCTCGCGGGCCCCGGCCTGCATGGCGCGACCGAGGACGGCGGTGTCGACCAGCGCGCGCACCAGCAGCACCGAGACCGTCGGGCGGGCCGTGCGCAGGTGCTGGCAGACCCCGAGCGCGTCCTCGAGGTCGAGCGAGGGGCCGAGCACCACGACGTACTCCTCGGGGCGGACGGCCAGCCACGCGACGAGGCGGTCGGTCGACTGCACGGCGTGCCCGCCGGGGGGCAGCGCGGCGTGCAGCTTCTCCACGACGGCGGGGTCGGGCTCGACGACGACGGGCATCGCTCAGTCCTCGAAGAGGTTGTCGGCGGTGGTGGCCTCGAGGCCGTCCACCGTGCTGTCGTCGGTCAGCAGCGCCACGGAGAGCTGGGTCGCGGTGACGACCCCGTAGTTGACCTTCGTGACCTCGTCCTCGTCGAGGGCGAGGGTCAGGATGGTCGTCGGGAGCTGCTCGGTGGTCTGCGCGCCCTCCTCGGTGGTCGTGGTCGTCGTGGTCGGGGTCGTCGAGCCCACGCCGAGGACCTGGACGCGGCGGAGCAGCACGCGGCTGATGGTGCCGCTCTCGGTCCCCGCGCCCGGGCCGGTGTAGACGACCGACACGTACGAGCCGGGGCTGATGAAGCCGGCGACGCGCTGGGGGTCGGTGAGCTCGACCGAGGCGGCCATCTTGTCGCGGGGGATCGCCAGGGAGGTCGTCTGCTCCGACTCGCCGCCGAACTTCTCCACGACGACCTGCTCGCCGGGCAGCAGGCGGGTGGTCGCGAAGAGGCCCTCGAGGGCGGCGAGGTCGGTCTGGGCGCCCGGGAGCATGGCGTCGAGCGGCACGGTGGTCGTGGCGAACTTGCCGGCGCTCCGGGCGTCGGCCACCGACTCGCCGACCTCGACGGTCTGCGTCACCGTGAGCACGTCGACGCTCTCGAGGCCCTCGGCGGCGCGGGAGTCCGCGCCGCGCGCGTAGACGAGCACGAGCGCGGCGCCGATCACGGCGACCACCACGGCGGCGACCAGCAACAGCCTGCGTTGGTTCATCGGGGAAGTGGCCTCTCGGCGGGCGCGGATCGGGGGAGGGGACGCCGGCGCCCCACGAAGCCGTCCCACCGGAAGTAAAGTCCGCGCGCGCCGACCGCGAGCGCTTTTGGCGACAGATGGTCCGTTCGGACTAGGCCGCGACCCCGATCCCGCCCGAACGGACGATCTCCCGGCGCCCGTCCCTCAGGTGGTCGTACGCCGATCGGGACGGTCGGCCGGGTCGGGGGCCACGGCCCGACCACCGGGGGACGGCCACCGCCGCCCGCGCACCGCGGCGTCCGGCATCAGCGGTAGAGGTCGGCGATCTCGCGGCGGTGCCGGCGCAGGACCACCGAGCGGCGGAGCTTGAGGCTGGGGGTGAGCTGGCCGGCCTCCTCGGTCCAGTCCTCGCCGAGGATCGTGAACTTGCGGATCGCCTCGGCCCGCGAGACGGCCGCGTTGGCGTCGTCGACGGCGGCCGCGACCGCGGACCGCAGGTCGGGGTCGTCGACGAGGTCGGCCACGTCGCCGCGCTTGCCGTGGGCCTCGGCCCAGGCCGGGAAGGCGTCGGGGTCGATCGTGACCAGCGCGGCGACGAAGGGCTGGCCGTCGCCGACCACCAGGCACTGCGAGACGAGGTGGTGGGCCCGCAGACGGTCCTCGAGGACGGCCGGGGCGACGTTCTTGCCGCCGGCGGTCACGATGATCTCCTTCTTGCGCCCGGTGACCCGCACGAAGCCCTCGTCGTCGACCTCGCCGACGTCGCCGGTGCGCAGCCACCCGTCGGGGTCGAGCACCTCCGCGGTGGCGGCGGCGGTCCGCTCGCGGTCCGCGGCGTCGGGCTCGGCCCCGGGCCAGTAGCCGCCGAAGACCTGCCCGCCGCGGAACCACAGCTCGCCGTCGTCGGCGACCCGCACCGTGACGCCGGGCAGGGGGCGCCCGACCGTGCCGACCTTCTGGGCGTCCGGGGTGTTGACCGTCAGCGCGGCGGTCGACTCCGTCAGCCCGTAGCCCTCCAGCACCGGCAGCCCGATGCCCCGGTAGAAGTGGCCCAGCCGCTCGCCGAGCGGCGCGCCGCCCGACACGGCGTACCGGCACCGGCCGCCGAGGACCTCGCGCAGCCGGGCGTACACGAGCCGGGAGAACACACGGTGGCGGGCGCGCAGGGCCAGCGGCACCCGACCGGCGTCCTGGGCGCGGGAGTGGGCGATGGCCACCCGCACGGCGGCGTCGAACACCCGCCCGCGCCCGTCGGCGACGGCGCTCTGGGACGCGGCGTTGAACAGCTTCTCGAACACACGCGGCACGGCGAGGACGAACGTGGGGGAGAACGACGCCAGGTCGGCGGTGAGCTGCGAGACGTCGGGGCAGTGGCCCAGCCGGACCCCAGCGCGCACGGACCCGACCTGGACCACCCGCGCGAACACGTGGGCCAGCGGCAGGAACACCAGCGTCGAGGCCTGGCCGTCCCTCGTACGACGCGACGTGTCCCGCCCGGTGCCGCCGGCCGCGTCGTCGTGGTCCTCGACCGGCTCGAAGAGGGCCGCGAGCTCGGCGACGGCGACGGACAGCTCGACGTCGAAGTGGCCGTGGGTCAGCGCGCAGCCCTTCGGCCGGCCGGTCGTGCCGGAGGTGTAGATCAGGGTCGCGACGTCGTGCGGGCCCGCGCTGGTGCGCCGCTCGTCGAGGACGGCGTCGGGGATGTCGCCGCCGAGGCGGGTCAGCACGTGCACGGCGCGGTCCGCGAAGGACCACACGTGCTCGAGCGCCGTCGTCTCGCCCCGGACCGAGGAGACGCGGGCGAGGTGCTCGCGCGTCTCCACCACCGCGGCCCGGGCGCCGGAGTCGCGCAGGACCCAGGCGACCTGCTCCGCCGACGACGTCTCGTAGACCGGCACGGTCACCGCGCCCGCGAACCAGGTCGCGTAGTCCAGCAGCGTCCACTCGTAGCGGGTCCGCGACATCAGGGCCACCCGGTCACCGGGTCGGATCCCCGCGGCGACGAGCCCCTTCGCGACGCCGCGCACCTCGGCGAGGAACTCGGCGGCGGTGACGTCGCGCCAGCCGCCGTCGGCGTCGGGCCGGGCCAGCAGGGGGAGGTCGGGGTGCTCCTGGGCGTGACGGACGACGTCGTCGGTGAGGTTGCCGCCCCCCGGCCCCGCGCCCGCACCCGCGAGATCGACCGTCAGGGGGGTCGAGAACTCCCGCACCTGCCACCTCCGCCCGTGAGCCGTCGACACCCGCCGGGACGAGGCTGCGTCACGGCTCCGTGGCACGTTACCGAGGTGCGGAAGCGCGCCGCGGGTCCGGTACGCTCCGCAGACGTCCGTGCCCCGCCGCGAGGACCCGCGACCCGGCCGGCCCACCCTCCTCGTCACCGCCCCGGTGACCCGCCGCCACCACTGCACAGGAGCAACCGCGATGGCCGAGCAGACGACGTCCTCCCTCGTCGTGGACGCCCCGCCGGCCGAGGTCATGGACGTGATCGCCGACTTCGAGGCCTACCCGCAGTGGGCCAAGGGGATGAAGCGGGTCGAGGTCGTCCGCCCCGGTGCGGGGACCGGTCGCCAGGCGCGCGCGGAGCAGGTCTACTTCGAGCTCGACGTGGCGCCGATCAAGGACCAGTACACGCTCGCCTACGACTGGGACGGTGACCGCGAGGTCACCTGGACCCTCGTGGAGGGCTCGATGCTGAAGGCGCTCGACGGCGCCTACACGCTGCGTGAGGTCGACGGCGGCACCGAAGTGACCTACCGCCTCGCGCTCGACGTCAGCATCCCGCTGATCGGCATGCTCAAGCGCAAGGGCGAGAAGATCCTGATCGACACCGCGCTGAAGGGGCTCAAGAAGCGCGTCGAGTCGCGCGGCTAGCCGGTGCGGATCCTGCTGTTCACCGGCAAGGGCGGCGTCGGCAAGTCGACCGTCGCGGCGGGGACCGCGGCCCTGGCCGCGGCCGCCGGGCACCGCGTGCTGGTGCTGTCGACCGACGCCGCGCACTCCCTGGGCGACGCCCTGGGAGCCGAGGTCGGCCCCGAGCCGACCCCGGTGGCGCCCGGGCTGTGGGCCCAGCAGGTCGACGCGCAGCGCCGCTTCGAGGAGTCGTGGGGCGAGGTGCGCCGCTACCTGCTCGGCGTGCTCGGCGCCGCCGGTGTCGGCACGCTGGAGGCCGGCGAGCTCACCGTGCTGCCGGGCGCCGAGGAGGTCCTCGCGCTGCTCGAGCTGCGACGCCAGGTCCGCTCCGGCGGGCCGGACGGGCCGGACGGGCCCGGGTGGGACGTCGTCGTCGTCGACTGCGCGCCCACCGCCGAGACGCTGCGGCTGCTGGCGCTGCCCGAGGCCCTGGGCTCCTACGTCGCGCGGCTGCGCGCCGCCGACCGGGGCCTGGTGAAGGCCCTGCGCCCCGTCGTCCAGCGCGTGTCGGGGGTGCCGCTGCCCGACGACGACGTCGTCGACGCCCTCGCGCGCCTGCACGACGACCTCGACGACGTGCGGCGGCTGCTGACCGGGCCCGACGCGTCGGTGCGCGTCGTCATGACGCCCGAGAGCGTGGTGCTCGCCGAGGCGCGGCGGGCGTGGACCACGCTGTCGCTGTTCGGCCACACCGTCGACGGGGTCGTCGCGAACCGGGTCTTCCCCGCGACCACCGACGGGTCGGGCGACGCCTGGCGTGACGGCTGGGTCGCGGCCCAGTCGCGGGTGATGCGGGAGGCGGCGGAGTCGTTCTGGGGGCTGCCGCTGTGGAGCTCGGCGTACCGGGCCTCCGAGCCCGTCGGCGTCGTCGAGCTCGCGGCCCTCGCCGCCGCCCTGTACGACGGCGACGACCCGCTGGCCCGCGCCGCCGCGCCCGCGCCGTACGCGGTGGAGGAGGGTGCGCGTCCTGGTGACGGCCCCGTGCTGCGGCTCCCGCTCCCCGGCGCCGAGCGCGGCGACGTCGACCTCGCCCGCCGCGGCGACGAGCTCGTGGTCACCGTGGGGTCCTACCGCCGGCTGCTCGCCCTGCCGGCGGCGCTCGCCGGGCACCGGGTCGCCGGCGCCGGGCTCGAGGCCGGCGAGCTCGCCGTGCGCTTCGCGGGGACCGGCGCGTGAGGGGCCCCGACGACGGGCCCGCGGACGCCCCGGAGCCGCCCGACCCGTCGGGGGAGCCCGTGGGCGACCTCGGCGAGGAGGCGGCCAAGCTGCTCGCGGTGCTGGCGGGCTGGA
Source organism: Nocardioides lentus (assembly GCF_039529515.1). Lineage (NCBI taxonomy): Bacteria > Bacillati > Actinomycetota > Actinomycetes > Propionibacteriales > Nocardioidaceae > Nocardioides > Nocardioides lentus. The sequence goes on along the minus strand of NZ_BAAAMY010000002.1, from coordinate 543,216 downwards.
CGAGGGCCGTGGACGAGCACGTCGCCACCGGGGCGCCGGAGTGCCAGTGGTGCCCCGTGTGCCGGGTGGTCCACGCCGTGCGCACGACCCGGCCCGAGGTGCGCGAGCACCTGGCCGCGGCCGCGGGCAGCCTGCTCCAGGCGGCCTCGGGCCTGCTGGCCTCGGCGGCGGAGCCTCCCGAGGCGCCCGACCGGTCCCGCCGGCCCGGGGAGGACCCGGCCGGCGCGGTGGACGAGGACGGGCTGGAGCACATCGACCTGGACGACCCCGAGGGGGAGCGGTGACGACACGAGCGGCCTGCGGCATCGACATCGGCGGGACGAAGATCGCCGGCGGGCTCGTCGCCGCCGACGGCACCCTCCTGCGGCAGGAGCGGCGGACCTCCCCGGCCACCGACACGGTCGCCATCGAGCGGACCGTCGCCGACCTCGTCGCCGAGCTGGCCGCCGGCCACGACGTGTGCGCGGTCGGGGTCGGGGCGGCCGGCTTCGTGGACAAGGCCGGCGACGAGGTGATGTTCGCGCCCAACCTCGCCTGGCGCGACGAGCCGATGCGTCGCGACCTGGAGCAGCTGACCGGGCTGCCCGTCGTGATCGAGAACGACGCGAACGCCGCCGCCTGGGGCGAGTTCACGTTCGGCGCGGCGAGCGACACCGACGACCTCGTGATGCTCACGCTCGGCACCGGCGTCGGCGGTGGGATCGTGCTGGACGGCGAGCTCTACCGCGGCGGGTTCGGCGTCGCGGCCGAGCTCGGCCACCTGCGCATCGAGCGCGGGGGCCGGCCCTGCGGGTGCGGCAACCTCGGCTGCCTCGAGCAGTACGCCAGCGGCACCGCGCTGGTCCGGGGCACCCGCGCCGCCGCGGCGGAGGGCGCGCCGGGCAGCGAGGCCCTCGTGTCCGCGGCCGGCGGCGACCCGATGCTGATCACCGGGCCGATGGTCACCGAGGCCGCGCAGGCCGGCGACCCGTTCGCCGTCGAGCGCCTCGCGGACATGGGTCGCTGGCTGGGTGAGGGCGTGGCCGTCGTCGCCGCGGTCCTCGACCCGGCCGTCGTCGTGGTCGGCGGGGGCGTGGCCGCCGCCGGCGAGCTGGTGCTCACCCCCGCGCGGGAGGTCCTGGCCGCCCAGCTCACGGGCCGCGGCTACCGCCCGCAGCTGGAGCTGCGCACGGCGGTGCTCGGTGGCGAGGCGGGGATGATCGGCGCCGCCGACCTCGCCCGACGTCGCCTGTGAGCGCCGGGCCCGGCCCCGCCGCGGTCCGCGTCGGGGTCGACGTCGGCGGCACGAAGGTGCTGGCCGGCGTCGTCGACGACGAGGGCCGGGTGCTGCGGACGGCGCGACGCTCCACGCCGGGTCGCCTGGCGACGCCGGAGGCCACCGAGGACGCGCTCGTCGAGGCCGTGCTCGACGCCGCGGACGGTGCGCCGCTGCTCGCGGTCGGCGTCGCGGCCGCCGGCTTCGTCGACGCCGCCGGCGAGCGGGTCGCGTTCGCCCCCCACCTGCCGTGGCGGGGCGAGCCGGTCCGCGACCGCCTCGCCGAGCGGTGGCGGGCCCCCGTCACCCTCGACAACGACGCGAACGCCGCGGCCTGGGCGGAGTACACCCTGGGTGCGGCCCGCGGCGCCGACACCGCGGTGGTCGTCACCCTCGGCACGGGCATCGGCGGCGGGCTGGTCGTCGGCGGCCGGCTGCACCGCGGCCGCGGGGGGATGGCGGGGGAGTTCGGTCACGGCCAGCTCGTGCCCGACGGCCGCCCGTGCGAGTGCGGGCGCCGGGGCTGCTGGGAGCAGTACTGCAGCGGCAACGCGCTGCTGCGCGAGGCCCGCGCGGGGGTCGGCACGTCGGCGGGACCGCTCGCGGCCCGCTGCGACGGCGACCCCGCCGCGCTGACCGGGGTGATGGTGACCGAGGCCGCGGCCGAGGGCGACGAGGTGGCGCTGCACGCGTTCGAGGTCGTCGGGGGCTGGCTCGGCGTGGGGGTGGCCAACCTGGTGGCCACCCTCGACCCCGACGTCGTCGTGGTCGGTGGCGGGCTCGTCGCCGCGGGCGAGCTGCTGCTGGCCCCCGGCCGCGCCGCGCTGCGGCGGGCCCTGGTGGCGGCCGCGCACCGCGAGGTCCCGGACCTCACGCCGGCCGCGTTCGGCCCCGAGGCCGGCGTCGTCGGCGCGGCGCTGCTCACGCGCGGCTGACGGCCGCGCCGGCGGGCCGACCGGGCGGCGCGACGAGGCGGCCGCCCCGACCCGGCGCCGGAGCCGGACCGGGCGTCAGACCGGGCGTCAGACCCGGGCGCCGTCGTCGGTGGGGTCGCGTGGCTCGCGGGGCATGCTCACGACGAGGTAGACGAACCCGCCGACGAAGGCCAGGGCCGCGAGGAGCCTCCAGAACGGCGACAGCGGCAGGCCCACCGCGAGGCTCAGGACCAGCAGCAGCGGGCCGCCGACGAGCGCGAGCCAGGCGAGCAGGCGCCGCGGGGCGACGTACGGCAGCGGAGGCGGCTCCGGCGGCACGAACCGGTCCGGGACCTCGTGACGCTCCTCGAACTCGCGCGCCCGTGCGGCGGCCTCGCGCTCGCGGGCGGCGGCGTGGTCGTCCCCGTCGACGCGGTCGCGGGTCCCGTCGGAGGCCTGGTCGGCCGCCCGGTCGGCGGCCCGGTCGGCGGCGGGGCCGGTCGGGTCGACGAGGTCGCCGGGGCCGGGGTCCTCGGGGGTGCCGGGGTGCGGCGGGCCGACGTCGAGGGTGTCACCGGGCCCGAGGCCGGCCAGGGGGTCCGCGGCGGGGTCGGGGGGGTCGGCGTCGGCCGGGGGCTCGCCGGTGCGCTGCTCGCCGGGAGCGTCGAGCCGCGCCCGCTCGCCGTAGTTCTCGACGATGGAGCGCCACAGGGCGTCCTCGCGCGACCGGTCCACGCCACCCACGATACGGGCTCAGCCGTCGGTCGGGTCGACGCCGCAGGCCGCGGCGAGGAACGCCGCCGACTCCTCCACGATCACGGGCAGGTCGTGGTCGAGGGTCGCGACGTGCCAGCTGTGCTCCAGCAGGCGCTCGGTGACCTGCGCCGAGCCGACCCCCGCGGTGATCGCCGCACCGGAGGAGGGGTCCACCACGTGGTCGGTCACCGAGCGGAACATCAGCAGCGGCGCGACCACCCGCCCGAGGTCGCCCCGCAGCGACCGCCAGCCGGCGATCATCTCGTGGAGCGCCGCCAGCGGGACGCGGTCGTAGCCGAGCTCGTCCACCTCCGCGCCGTCCTCGACGCGGGCGCGGATGTCGTTGCCGATGCCGGGCATGGACGCGATCACCCGACGCAGGAGCGGGACGGCCACCAGCCGTCGGTCGCGGCTGGTGACGGCGGGGTTGACCAGCACGAGGGCGGCGACGTCGTCGGGGCGGTCGGCCGCGAGGCGGAGCGCCAGCGCGCCGCCCATCGACAGCCCGGCGACGGCGACCACGTCGTGCTCGGCGAGCAGGACGTCGAGGGCCCCCTCCAGCTCGCCCCGCCAGTCGGCCCAGCCGGTGCGGGCCATGTCCTGCCACGTCGTGCCGTGGCCCGGCAGGCGCGGTGCGCGGACGCCGTACCCCTGCGCCGCGAGCGCCTCGGCCCAGGGACGCATCGAGGCGGGGGAGCCCGTGAAGCCGTGGCTCATGAGCACCCCCACGCGGCGCCCGCCGGTCAGCTCGGGGCGGGCGGGGAGCACGAAGGCCTCGGCCCTCGGGTCGCGCACGCGGGTGTCCGGTCGGGTGGTCACGGGCCGATCATGCCGCAGGCGCGCCGGGGTCCTCGCGGGGTCTACTGTTCTCCCGAGCCACCGGCGACGCGCCGGTGCCGGAGCCGCCGAGGGGGTCGTGCGTTGTTCTACTGGTTCCTCAAGCTGGTGGCGATCGGACCGCTGCTGCGGCTCGTCTTCCGGCCCCGCACCGAGGGCCTCGAGCACGTGCCCACCCAGGGGCCCGCCGTGCTGGCGAGCAACCACCTGTCCTACGCCGACTGGCTCTTCATGCCGGCCGCCGTGCCGCGCCGGGTCAGCTTCGTCGCGAAGGCCGAGTACTTCACCGGGCCCGGCCTCAAGGGCTGGCTGCAGAAGTCCTTCTTCTCCGGCGCGGGCCAGATCCCCATCGACCGCTCCGGCGTCGACGCCGCCGAGGGTGCGCTGCGGTCGGCGAAGTCGGTGCTGGCCCGCGGGGAGCTGTTCGGCATCTACCCCGAGGGCACCCGCAGCCACGACGGCCGGCTCTACCGCGGCAAGATCGGCGTCGCACGTCTCGCGCTGGAGACCGGAGTTCCCGTCATCCCCGTGGCCGTGGTCGGCACCGACCAGGTCGCCCCTCCGGGCAAGAAGTTCGGCCGCGTCACGCGGCCGGTCGTGCGCTTCGGCGAGCCGCTCGACTTCTCCCGCTACGAGGGGATGGGCGGCGACCGCTACATCCTGCGCTCGGTCACCGACCAGATCATGTACGAGATCATGAAGCTGTCCGGCCAGGAGTACGTCGACGAGTACGCGGCGAAGGTCAAGGCCGCCGAGTCCGAGGCCGACAAGCGGCCCGGACCTCCCGACCCCGGAGCGGCCCCCGACCGGAAGGCCTCCTAGGCCCGCCGGTGGCGACCTGGCAGCCCTCCCGCGCGGGCGCGCCCTGGCGCGGGCCGGCTGCGGTCGCCGTGCAGGACCGGATGTTCCGGGCACTGGCGGTGCTGCGCTTCGTGGTGCTGGCCAACACGGTCGTCGTCTTCGCGGTCCGCCACGACGAGCTCGTCCGGCCCGCGCTCGGCGTCGCCGTCCTCGCCGTGCTCGCCGGCTGGACCGTGGTCGGCAGCCTCGTGATGCGCCGGGCGCGCCGTCGTACGGCGCCCGTGCTCGGCCTCGACCTGGCGCTCGGCGCGGCGGCCCTGCTGCTGACCCCGGTGGTCAAGGGCCCCGACTTCGCGCTGTCGCTGCCCGGCTACTGGGTGATGACGCCGCTGCTCGCGTGGGCGGTGTGCCTGCGCTGGAGCGGTGGCCTGCTCGCCGGCGTCGTGCTCGCCGCCTGCGACCTCGCCGTGCGCCCGGAGATCACGCAGACCAACGTCGGCAACGTCTTCCTGCTCCTGATCGGGGGGCCGATCGTCGGCTACCTGTGCGGCTCGCTGCAGCAGATGGCCGCCCGCCGCGACGCGGCCGAGCGCGCCGCCGCGGCCGCGGAGGAGCGTGCGCGCCTGGCGCGCGCCGTGCACGACGGGGTGCTGCAGGTCCTGGCCCTGGTGCAGCGACGGGGGCCGGAGCTGGGCGGGGACGGCGTCGAGCTCGGCCGGCTGGCCGGGGAGCAGGAGGGCTCGCTGCGGGCCCTCATCGCGCGGCAGGACGCCCTCGTGCCGCCCCGCCGGACGGGCGCCGCACCGCTCGGGGCGGCACCGCTCGACGCCGCGACCGTGGACCTGACCGTGCCGCTGGGAGCCCGGGTCGACACCCGCCCGCCGGTCGCGTCGCTCGTGGGGACCGGCGGCGCGGTCGAGGTCCCGGTCGGGGTGGCCGACGAGCTGGTGGCCGCCGTCGGCGCGTGCCTCGACAACGTGGCGCGCCACGTCGGGGAGGACGCCGCGGCGTGGGTCCTGCTCGAGGACACCGGGGCGGCCGTGGTCGTGACGGTCCGCGACGCCGGGCCCGGCATCGCGCCCGGGCGGCTCGACGAGGCCGCCACCCAGGGCCGCCTCGGGGTCAGCGGCTCGGTGCGCGGCCGCCTCGCCGACCTCGGCGGCTCCGCCGAGCTCACCACCGGGCCGGGCGGCACCGTGTGGCAGCTGACCTGGCCGCGGCGCTGAGGGGTCGGCCTAGGGTCGGGGCGTGACCATCCACGACACCCACCCGTTCGCGGAGCCCCCCGAGACGCGGGAGCCGGGCCGGCGGCTGCGGGGCCGGGTGACGGGCACGGTGTCGCTGTGGACCGCGGGCGAGGGCGGCGGCCGGGCCGGGCTGACCGTCAGCTCCTGGCTGGTCGTGGCCGGGGAGCGGACCCGGCTCCTCGGTCTGCTCGACCCCGACTCCGACCTGGCCGACGCGATCGAGGACACCGGCCGCGCCGTCGTGCAGCTGCTGACCTGGCCCGACCGCGACCTCGCCGAGGCCTTCGCGGGGGCGGCCCCGGCCCCCGGCGGCCTGTTCGCCCAGGCGACGTTCGTCGACACCGCCTGGGGCCCGCGGCTGGCCTCGTCGGCCACCTGGGCGGGCGGCCGGCTCGAGTCGGCGACGTCGCTGGGCTGGTCGCAGCAGGTGGTGCTCGTGGTCGAGCACCTCGAGCTGGGCGACGAGGACCCGACCGGCGCGCCGCTGGAGCACCGCCGTGGCCGCTACCGCCGCCCCGGGGGGCCCGAGGGGCGCTAGGGTCCGGCGCGTGAGCGAGCCCGCCGACCCGCCGCTGCGGGTGATGGTCGTCGACGACCACCCGATGTGGCGCGACGCCGTCGAGCGCGACCTCGCCGCCGCGGGGATGGACGTCGTCGCGGTCGCCGCGACCGGCACCGAGGCGGTCACCCGCTCCGCCGCGACCCGGCCCCGCGTGGTGGTGCTCGACCTGCAGATCCCGCCGCCCACCGGGGTCGAGGTCACGCGCGAGGTCCTCGCCGCCGACCCCTCCGCCCGGGTCCTCGTGCTGTCCGCCTCGGGCGAGCAGGCCGACGTGCTCGCCGCGGTGAAGGCCGGCGCGACCGGCTACCTGGTGAAGTCCGCGTCCGCCGCCGAGCTGATCGACGCCGTCCGGCGCGTGGCGGCCGGCGACACCGTCTTCACCCCCGGCCTCGCGGGGCTGGTGCTGGGGGAGTTCCGCCGGATGGCCTCCGGCCCCGCCGAGCCCGAGCACCCGGCGCCCGAGCTGACCGACCGCGAGGTCGAGATCCTGCGGCTCGTGGCCACCGGCCTGTCCTACAAGCAGATCGCGGAGATGCTGGTGCTGTCGCACCGCACGGTGCAGAACCACGTGCAGAACACGCTCCGCAAGCTCCAGCTGCACAACCGCGTCGAGCTCACCCGCTGGGCGATCGACCGCGGCCTGGACGAGCCGGACGGCACGCCGGGCCCCGCGGTCGGCGGGTAGTGCGACGCGTGGTGGGCGGCCCGGGGGTGGGTGGCTGATGGGGGTCGAGCCGCTGCCGTGGCGCCCGGCCGGGCCTGCGGACGCGACGGCGCTGCGCGACCTCGAGCGGCGGGCCAACCTCGCCGGTCTCGGGCACGTCTTCGGCTCGCTGCCGTTCCCCGACGACGCGGTGCTGGCCTCCTGGCGCGCGCTGCTCGCCGACCCGGCGGTCGACGTGGAGGTGCTGGACGGTGAGCACGGCCTGACCGCGCTGCTCGCGGTGCAGGGCGAGCGGCTGCGCCAGCTCGCCGTCGATCCCGCCGCCTGGGGGCTCGGCATCGGCGCCGCCGCCCTGGCGCGCTTCCGTGCGCGGGTGCCGGGCCGGGCCCGCCTGTGGTGCCTGGAGCGCAACCACCGGGCCCTGGCGTTCTACGCCCGCCACGGGTGGGCACCGACCGGGCGCACCCGACGTACGCCGTGGCAGGCACCGCCGCCGCACCCGGTCGAGCTCGAGCTGGGGATCGGCGCCGACGGCTGAGGCCTACGATCGCGGCGTGCCCGCCGACCCCCTCCTCGCCGCCGCGGAGGAGCTCTACGGCCTGCTGCCCGGCGAGTTCACCGCCGCCCGGGACGCCCGGGCGAAGGAGCTCAAGGCCGACGACGCCGACCTCGCCGCGCGGGTGCGCAGGCTGAAGCGCCCGTCGTCGGCGGCGTGGGTGCTCAACCTGCTCGTCCGCCGGGAGTCCGGCCAGGTCGACGAGGTCCTGGCGGTCGGCCGGGCCCTCCGCGAGGCCCAGGAGGGGCTCGACGGGGCCGCGCTGCGCCAGCTCACCGCGCAGCGTCGCCAGCTGACCGCCGCCGTCACGACCCGCGCCCGCCGGCTCGCGCGCGAGTCCGGGCACAGGGTCACCGATGCGGTCGCCGAGCAGGTGGAGGCCTCCCTGACCGCCGCGATGGTCGACGAGGCCTGCGCGGCGGTGGTCCGCAGCGGCCTGCTGGTGGCCGCGGTCAGCGCGACCGCCCCCGGCCTGACCGACCCGGCCGACCCGGTCGACGCCGCGGCCGTGCCGGCCGCCGCGGGGTTCGTCCCGCGTGCCGTCGAGGGCCCGCCCGCGCCCGACGACGGTGCCGACGGCGACGGGACCCGCGGTGGTGGGCCCGACCTGCGCGTCGTGCCGGACCCCGACGCCGAGGCGAAGGCCCGCGCCGCCGCCCAGGAGGCCCTGGACGAGGCGGACGAGGTCCTCGCGGAGGCCGAGCAGGCCGCCGGGGGGACCGACGAGGCCGTCGCCGACCTCGAGGCCCGCGGGCTGCAGCTGTCCTCGGAGATGGACGAGCTGCGGCGCCGCCTGGCCGAGCTGGAGGAGCAGGCCGAGGAGACCGACGAGGCGCTCGAGCAGGCCGAGGAGTCCCAGGGCGAGGCCCACGAGGCCCTCGCCGCGGCCCGCCGCGACCGCGACGCCGCCGCGGCCGCCCTCGACGCCCTGTCCTGACCGCCGGGTCGGCGCGGGGTGGGGACCCGGTGGGGTCAGGCCTCGGCCCGGGCGGCCCGCAGGCGGGCCAGGACCTCCTGGTCGATCCAGGACCCGTCGCCGGCGACGCGCATCTCGAAGTTCTCGGTGCCGACCCAGGACGCCAGGTCGGGGTGGCCGAGGTGCTCGACCGCCGCCTGCAGCTCGGCCGCGAGGTCGGCGTCGACGGACACCTTCTCGTCCTCGGTGGACGCGGTCAGGTAGAGGTCGTTGAGGTCGAGCAGCCGCGCCAGCTCGGCGACGGGGTCGGCGTGGTCGTCGACGCGGAGGTCGACGGCGATGTCGTCGTGGCCGCCGTAGCCCGCCTCGTCCCGGACGACGAGCAGCGCCGCGGACTGGCGACCCCGCTTGTCGCCTCCCGCCGCGTCGCCGGCGGCCAGCGCCGCGAGCAGGCGCCGGGCCAGGTCGGGCTCGCCCGCCGAGCGCGACCACGCGCCGTACATCTCGTCGACGACCTCCGGCCCGGCGAGGATGTTGCCCTGGATGGCGACGCCGTCGTCGGTGCGCCCGCCGGCCCAGTCGAAGCACTCGGCGCCGGTGTGGGACGCGGCCGTGCCGTCGAGGTCGACGATGCCGACCTGGCGGTGGTCGCGGCCGTCGTCCTCCTCCAGCAGCCGCTGCAGGGCGACCGGCGCGGTGGCGCCCTCGTCGAGGTGGGACAGCGCCAGGCCCTTGTAGGCGACGTTGGCGTCCGCCTGGGTGGCGATGGCGCCCACGCCCGCGACGGCGGCGGGCACGGCGGCGCCCACGGCGAGGAACTTGGAGGCGACCGCGACGCCCCAGGACTCGCCGTCCTCGGAGCGGGCCACGATGGAGAAGGTCACGACCACACCCTAGGGCCGCCGGGCCCGGTCACCCTCGTGCGTGGCCGTCGGCGGGCCCTAGGCTGGCCGCCGGTGTGATCGATCCGACACGTCCCGGTCGGACGGGACGAGGGGAGGGCCCATGCGGGTCGGAGTGCTGACCGGAGGCGGGGACTGCCCGGGCCTCAACGCGGTGATCCGCGCCGTCGTGCGCAAGGGCGTCGTGGCGCACGGGTTCGAGTTCGTCGGCTACCGGGACGGCTGGAAGGGCCCGCTCGAGGGGCTGACGATGCCGCTGGGCGTCGAGCAGTGCCGCGGCATCCTGCCCCGCGGCGGCACCATCCTCGGCTCCTCGCGCACCAACCCGTTCGCGGTCGACGGCGGCGTGGAGCGGATCCGCGCCACCCTCGCCGCGGACGGCGTCGAAGCCCTCGTCGCCATCGGCGGCGAGGACACGCTGGGCGTCGCGACCCGGCTGGCCGAGCTCGGGGTCGACGTGGTCGGCGTGCCGAAGACGATCGACAACGACCTGTCGGGCACCGACTTCACCTTCGGCTTCGACACCGCGGTCAACATCGCCACCGAGGCGATCGACCGCCTCCACACCACCGCCGAGTCCCACCACCGGGTCCTCGTCGTCGAGGTCATGGGCCGCCACGCCGGCTGGATCGCCCTGCACTCCGGTCTCGCCGGTGGGGCCAACATCGTGCTCATCCCCGAGGTCCCCTTCGACCTCGACGAGGTCTGCGCGCAGGTCGAGTCCCGCTTCCGCAGCCAGTACGCCCCGATCGTCGTGGTCTCCGAGGGGGCGACGCCGAAGGACGGCGCGATGACGCTGACGGGCGGCGACACCGACGCCTTCGGCCACGTGCGTCTGGGCGGCATCGGCGACCAGCTGGCGAAGGCGATCGAGGACCGCACCGGCAAGGAGGCGCGCTCGGTCGTGCTGGGCCACATCCAGCGCGGCGGCACGCCCACGGCGTTCGACCGCTGGCTCGCCACCCGCCTGGGCCTGCACGCCATCGACGCCGTCGCCGACGGCGAGTTCGGCGTCATGACCGCGCTGCAGGGCACCCGGATCGTCCGGCTGCCGCTGAGCGAGGCCACCGGCGAGCTCAAGGTCGTCAGCGCGGAGGAGTACGCCGAGGCGCAGGTCTTCTTCGGCTGACGCGGCGGGCCGCGCCGCGACTCAGCCCGCCAGGTGGCCCCAGGAGCCGGCGAGGTCGGACCAGCGCCCGCGGGCGGCGACCCGGCCGTCGACCAGCACCACGACGGTGTCGGCCAGGGCGAGGGCGGCGGCCTTCGAGGTGGACCCGAGCACGGTCGTGCCCCGCGCGCGCAGCGCCGTCCAGAGCTCGATCTCCGTGGTCGCGTCGAGCGCCGAGGACACGTCGTCGGCGAGCAGCAGGTCGGTCTCGGTGGCCAGCGCGCGGGCGAGGGCGAGGCGCTGGACCTGCCCGCCCGAGAGCCGGACGCCGCGGTGCCCGACGAGGGCGTCCGGGCCCCCGGCCTCGGCGAGGTCGCGGCCCAGTCGCGCGTCGTCGACAGCGGGGTGCAGCGAGCGGTCGGCGTGGTCGAGGCGGACGTTGTCGGCGAAGGTGCCCGACAGCACCCGCGGGACCTGCGCGACGTGGGCCACCCGCCCCGGCCGCAGGAAGGTCTCGGCGTCGGTGACCTCGCCGCCGTTCCAGCGCAGCGACCCGGTGTGGTCGACGAGACCGGCCAGGGCGCCCAGCAGGCTCGACTTGCCGGAGCCGACCTGGCCGACCAGGAGCACGAGGTCACCGGCGCCGACGGCGAGGTCGACGTCGCTGACCCCGAGGGTGCCGTCGTCGTGCACCGCCCCGAGGCCCGTGAGCTCGAGGGTGCGCAGGGGCTCCCGCGGCGCGGGAGCGGGCGCGGGGGCGCGGCCGGTCACGAGGTCCACGTCGCCCGGCAGCGCCATCAGGTCCACGCCGCCGGCCAGCCCCGCGGTCACCTGCGACCAGGCGCGGACGCCCGGGGCCTCGGTGATCACCATGGCCGCGACCTGCCCGAACCAGCCGAACCCGAGCACCGCCCCCGACACCAGCAGCGCGGTCGCGAGGTCCCAGCCGCCCGCGAGGTGCACCGCCCAGGCCAGCACGACACCGACCTGGACCATCACGACCGGCACGCCCGCGAGCAGCGCCAGGATGCGGTGCTCCTTGACCGCGGCCTCGACGCGCCCGCCGTCGACGTCGGCGAGGTGGGCGCGGGCGTCACGGGTCGCGGCGGCGAGCTTGATGGTGCGCGCGGAGTCGAGCGACGACACCAGCGAGCGGCCGAACCCGGCCCGCGTGGCCGAGGCCACCGCCGCTGTGCGACCGGCGTACGGCGCGCCGACCAGCGACGCGACGACCGAGACGCCCATGACCAGCAGCAGCACCAGCCCGGCGTACGCGTTGAGCGCGAACGCGGCGGTGAGCAGCGCGACGAGCAGGCCGTTGGTGACGTCGACCCACCGGTCGGCGTAGCGCGCCAGCCGGTCCGAGTCCATGGCCCGCGCGACGACCTCGCCGGGCGGGGTGCGCGGGAGCCGGCGCTGGTCGGTCTGGCCGGCCAGCACCGAGGTGCGCACGCGCAGCATGACCGCGATCCACCAGCGCGGGTAGCCGCGGATGGCCTGGGCGAGCACCAGCGGGGACGCCACCAGCGACAGCACGACCGCGCCGACGAGCACCCAGGGTCGGCCCCCGTCGCGCAGGTCCTCGACGGCGAGGCCCCACGCGAGACCCGTGAGGGCGCCGAAGGCGCCGAGCAGCGACATGACCAGGAACAGGAACGCGCACCACAGGCCCCAGCGGGGGTGGATCGACAGGACCCGGCGGGTGAGCCGGGCCAGCGACGGCCCGGTGCCGACCTCGGGGCGTTCCGGTGGCGTGCCGACACGGCGGCGACCGCCGACCGCGGTGTCGTGGCTGTGGTCGGCGGGGTCGGCGGGGTCGGCGGGGTCGGCGGGGTCGGCGGCACGGGCGGGCCGCGTGGCGTCACGCCCGTCGTGGTCGTCCTCGGGGTCGATCCCGGCGGCCCGCAGCAGGTCGCGCAGCGGCCCCGGGCGGGTGGCGAGCGCCGTGCGCGGACCGTGCTGGACCACGCGCCCGGACTCCAGGACCACGACGTCGTCGGCCCGCGCGATGGTGGCGAGGCGGTGGGCGACCACGAGGCCGGTCCGGCCCGACAGCAGCCGGTCGGCGGCGCGCACCACCTGGGCCTCGGTGTGGGGGTCCATCCGCGCGGTCGCCTCGTCGAGCACGACGACCCGGACGTCGCGCACCAGGAGGCGCGCGAAGGCCACGAGCTGCTCCTCGCCGGCCGACAGCGTCACCCCGCCCGGGCCGAGGGGCGTGTCGAGCCCGAGCGGCAGCCCGGCGACCCACGCCTGCAGGCCGAGCTCGGCCACGGCGGCCTCGACCGAGGCGCGCGGGACGTCGCCGAACAGCGCGACGTTCTCGGCGAGCGTGCCGGCGACGATCTCGGTGCGCTGGCTGACCACCCCGACGCCGCGGCGCAGCTCGTCGAGGTCGACCTCGGTCACGTCGCGCCCGCCGAGCAGCACCGTGCCGGCGGGGGGCTCGACCGCACGGGAGAGCAGCGAGACCAGGGTGGACTTGCCGGACCCGGTGCGGCCGACCAGCGCGAGGGTGCGCCCGGCACCCAGCCGCAGCGAGACCCCGTCGAGCGCGAAGGCGCCGTCGGGCCGGCCGTCGGTGGCCTCCGTCGGGTAGGCGAAGCGCAGGTCGCGGACCTCCAGGTCCAGCGACCCCGGGGGGAGCGGCCGGCCGCCGGCGGGCTCCGGCGGCGCCTCGAGCAGCTGGCGCAGCCGGACGACGGCGCCCAGCCCCGCCTGCAGGTCGGGCAGCTGCTCGGCCAGTCGGGACACCTGGCCGACGAAGGTGGAGGTGACGAGGAACAGGGTGACGAGGGCCCCCACGCCGAGCCGGTCGTCGACGACCAGGGTCACGCCGACCACGGCGATGCCGGCCAGCAGGGCGTGCAGGATCAGGCCCGAGCGCCGGGTGACCCTGACCTCGAGGCGCAGCACGTCGTCGAAGCGGGCGTGGACGACCGCGGCCAGCTCGCTGGTGCGGCGCAGCAGGTGGGGGCGGCCGAGGCTGGTGCGGAGGTCGTCGCGGCCCGCGACGCCCTCCTCCATGGCGGCGGCGTGGTCGGTCCAGGCCATCTCCTCGACGATCCGGCGGCGCTTGATCTCGCCCATCATCGGGCGCACGGCGAGGACCACCGCGGCCGCGGTCACCGGGAACAGCACCCACATCGGCCACCAGGTCACGCCGGCGACGACCCACAGGGGGAGGGCGACCAGCGCGGTGCGCAGCGCCTCCCAGGCCGCGTTGCGCAGCAGCGTGCCGATCTCGTGGGTGTCGTCGTCGACGCGGTCGAGGATCTCGCCGACGGCCTGCTCCGACAGCGCCGCCAGCGGCTGGTCCAGCGCGGCGGTCACGAGGTCGGCGCGCAGGCGCCCCTCGGCGCGGTCGACGACGCCGGCCCACACCGTGCGCCCGACGGTGTCGAGCACCGCGCCCCCCACGACGGCGGCGGCGAGGAGCCACACGACCAGGGCGGTCGGTCCCTCCGCCAGCGACCCCGCGGCGACCGACCCCAGCGCCTGGCCGAAGGCCCCGACCGCGGCCGCGGTGACGGCGACGGCCGTGACCGGCCCGGTGAGCCGGGTGTGGTCGAGACGGCGCTCGGGGACGTCGGGCACGCCCGCGCCGGGCCCGGCGGGCGCCCGGGACGGGCTCACGGACGGGGTCCGGGTGGAGGTCGACACGAGGAGTCACCGTACGTCGTGGCGCCGACACCCCTCACCTGGTTTTCGTCGTCCGGCGACGGGGCAGACCTCACCGGACGCCCGCCGTACGACGGGCGGATGTCGTGGACATCGTCCGGTGGGCGGGCCACAGTGGGCGTGCAGGCGACCGAGACCCGGGAGCCGGAGGGGGAGCACCGATGTCGGACCTGGCCGGGCAGGACACCGGAGGGCGCGTGAGCACCGAGCCGCCGCTGAAGCGGGTGCTCGGACCCAAGCTCCTCCTGCTGTTCATCGTCGGCGACATCCTCGGCGCCGGGGTCTACGCGATCACCGGCGACGTGGCCGGCGAGGTCGGGGGCATGGCCTGGCTGCCGTTCGTGGTGGCGTTCGCGATCGCGACCCTGACGGCCTTCTCCTACCTGGAGCTCGTGACGAAGTACCCCCAGGCCGCCGGCGCGGCGCTCTACACGCACAAGGCGTTCGGGCTGCACTTCGTCACGTTCCTGGTGGCGTTCGCCGTGGTCAGCTCCGGGGTCACCAGCGCGTCGACGTCGTCGAACCTGCTGGCGTCCAACCTGCTGATCGGCCTCGACGAGACCCTCGGCGACGCCGGCCTGGGCCTGGTCGGCATCCCCACCGGGACCGGTGCCTCCCTGCCGGTCGCGCTGCTGTTCATGCTCGTGCTCGCCGCGATCAACCTGCGCGGCGTCGGTGAGTCGGTGAAGTTCAACGTCGTGCTCACGATCATCGAGGTCACCGCCCTCGCGATCGTGATCGGCGTCGGCTTCTGGGTGATCGGCCGCGGGGACGGTGACCTCGGTCGGGTCGTGGTCTTCGAGTCCGGCTCCGAGCGCGGGATGTTCGCCGCCGTGACCGTCGCGACCGCCATCGCGTTCTTCTCGATGGTCGGCTTCGAGGACTCGGTCAACATGGTCGAGGAGACGAAGGACCCGCAGCGGATCTTCCCCCGCACGATGCTGACCGGCCTCGGCATCGCGGTGCTGATCTACGTGCTGGTGGCCGTCATGGTCGTCACCGTGATCCCGGTGGGCCGCATCTCCGACCCGGTCAACCCCGACGCCGGGATCCTGCTCGACGTGGTCCGGCTCGGCGCGCCCGACCTCCCGGTCGACAAGCTGTTCCCCTTCCTGACGGTCTTCGCGGTCGCCAACACCGCGCTGATCAACATGCTGATGGCGTCCCGGCTGATCTACGGCATGGCCAAGCAGGACGTCCTGCCGCGCAGCCTGTCCAAGGTCCTGCCCGGGCGACAGTCCCCGTGGACCGCGATCCTGTTCACGACGGTGCTCGCGCTCGTGCTGATCACGGTGGTCGCCACGCTGGGGGAGACCAGCGTGGTCGCCGCCCTCGCCGGCACCACCGGCCTGCTGCTGCTGGTGGTGTTCACGATCGTCAACGTCGCCTGCCTCGTCCTGCGGCGCGACCCGACGCCCCAGGGCGCCTTCCGTGCGCCCACCCCCATCCCGTGGCTCGGGGCGGTCGCCAGCGCGTTCCTCGTGGGCCCGTGGGCCCGGGACTCCGAGGACTGGATCCAGTACCAGATCGCCGGGGGCCTGCTCGTCCTCGGCGTCGTGCTGTGGGCGCTGACCTGGGCCACCAACCGCGGGGTGCGCGCCAAGCGCACCGGCTTCCGCGACATCGAGCACCTCGAGGAGTGACCCACCGCGGCCCGGGGGACGACCTCAGGGCCGCGCCCAGGGCCCCAGCGCCAGCACGTGGCCGACCAGGGGCCACCAGAACTCCCCGGCGCAGCGCCGCTCCAGCTCGGCGGGGGTGACCCACGCGTGGTCGGAGGTCTCGTCGTCGGAGCCGGACAGGGCCGGGCTGCCGGGCACCGTCGCGGTGAGGAAGGCCAGCAGGTCGCGACCGGGCGCCGGGGCGGGGCGGAAGACCTCGTGGCCGAGCAGGTGCAGGTCGGCGCGGGCCAGCCGCACGCCGGTCTCCTCGGCGACCTCCCGCACGGCGGTCGCCACGGCGTCCTCCCCGGGCTCGGTCCGGCCCGCGGGCGGGCCCCACACCCGGCGGCGGGTGCTCCAGACGACGGCGCACCGGCCCGCGGCGTCGCGCAGCAGGACGCTGGCGGCGTAGGTCCGCTCCGCGGGCGGCTCCCAGTCCGAGAGCAGCAGGTCGACGTCGCGCGGGACGCCGTCGCCGAGGTCGAGGCCCACCACGCGCTCGACGGGCCGCTCGCCCTTGCGCTTGCGCAGGCGCAGCCCCGCGGCGTGGAGCGCACGGACCACCTCCCGGGAGGTGACCGGCGCCGCGCCCGCCGCGACCAGCGCGTCGTACGCCTCCTCGGGGACGTCGTAGTGGTCGCCCTCGAAGAGCCGTCGGCTCACGCCGTGGGCGGCCGCGAAGGCGTGCAGCTCGGCCAGCGAGGTGTCCGAGACCAGGTGCGACCACAGCCGTCCGTACGCCGGCCACGCCGGCGGGTCCACGAGGATCGCCACGTCGCGACCCTAGGCGGTCCCGGCACGGGGGCGTCGCGACGAGCCGTCCGCGTCCGCGTCGCCGTTTCGGGGCGGACCGCCACCCGCCGTACCCTGGGCCGGTGACGATCCCAGACCTCGCGAGCCTGCACGCACGCGGCGCGGCCCAGCAGCCGTCCTACGCCGACCGTGACGCGCTCGACGCCGCCGTGGCCCGTCTGCGCACCTCCCCGCCGCTGGTGTTCGCGGGCGAGTGCGACGCCCTGACCGACCAGCTGGCCGCGGTCACCCGCGGCGAGGCGTTCCTGCTCCAGGGCGGCGACTGCGCCGAGACCTTCGACGGCGTCACGGCCGACAACGTGCGCAACAAGCTGCGCGTGCTGCTGCAGATGGCCGTCGTGCTGACCTACGCCGCCTCCGTGCCGGTGGTCAAGGTCGGCCGGATCGCCGGCCAGTACGCCAAGCCGCGCTCCTCCGACACCGAGACCCGCGTCGTCGACGGCGCCGAGGTCACGCTGCCGGCCTACCGCGGGGACGCGGTCAACGGCTTCCCCTTCACGGCGGAGGCCCGCGAGCCCGACCCGCAGCGCCTGGTCGACGTCTACAACAACTCCGCGGCCACGCTGAACCTCGTGCGGGCCTTCGTCACCGGCGGCTACGCCGACCTGCGCCAGGTGCACACCTGGAACACCGACTTCGTCCGTGACTCCCCGGCGGGCCAGCGCTACGAGCAGATCGCCGGCGAGATCGACCGCGCCCTGACGTTCATGCAGGCCATCGGCGCCGACCCCTCCGAGCTGCAGACGACCCAGGTCCACTCCAGCCACGAGGCGCTGGTGCTGGAGTACGAGCACGCGATGACCCGCATCGACTCGCGCACCTCCGACCCGTACGACGTGTCCGGCCACTTCGTGTGGATCGGCGAGCGCACCCGTCAGCTCGACGGCGCCCACGTCGAGCTGCTGCGCCACATCCGCAACCCGATCGGGGTCAAGCTCGGCCCGACCACGTCGGCCGACGACGCCCTGGCGCTCGCCCAGCGGCTCAACCCCGACAACGTCCCGGGCCGCCTGACCTTCATCACCCGCTTCGGCGCCGGCCGGATCCGCGACGGCCTGCCCGCGCTGGTCGAGAAGGTCACCGCCGAGGGCGTGCAGGTGGCGTGGGTCTGCGACCCGATGCACGGCAACACCTTCGAGGCGAGCTCGGGCTACAAGACCCGCCGGCTCGACGACGTCATCGAGGAGGTCCAAGGCTTCTTCGACGTCCACCGCGCGCTCGGCACCTGGCCCGGCGGCATCCACGTCGAGCTCACCGGCGACGACGTCACCGAGTGCGTCGGCGGCGGCGAGGAGCTCGCCGAGATCGACCTGCACAACCGCTACGAGTCGGTCTGCGACCCCCGCCTGAACCGGGTGCAGTCCCTCGAGCTGGCGTTCCTGGTCGCCGGGATGCTCCGCCGCGCCTGAGGCCCACCGCCGCCGTCGCCGACGGCGGCGTCTGGTTGGCTCGGGGCCGTGGATGCCCCCGTCGACCTGCGCTCCGACACCGTCACCCGTCCGACCGAGGCGATGCGCGCCGCGATGGCGCGCGCCGAGGTCGGCGACGACGTCTACGGCGAGGACCCCACGGTCGCCGCCCTCGAGGAGTGGGTCGCCGAGCTCCTCGGCCACGAGGCGGCGCTGTTCACCCCGACCGGCTCGATGGCCAACGTGCTGGCCGTGCGCACCGTGGTCGGGGTCGGCCAGGAGCTGCTGTGCGAGTCCTCGGCCCACGTGGCGCGCGCCGAGCTCGGCGCCCACGCGGCGTACACCGGGCTGACGATGCGCACCTGGACCCACCCGCGCGGCGGGATCGACCTGCCCGCGATCACCGCGCTGCACGCCCCCGACCTCGGGCCGTTCTTCGTGCCCACCGCGGCCATCGCGGTCGAGAACACCCACAACTTCGCCGGTGGCACCGTCCTCCCGCTCGCCGACCTGCAGGCGCTGCGCGCCTTCGCCGACTCGGTCGGGTGCGCGCTGCACCTCGACGGCGCGCGCGTGTGGAACGCCCACGTGGCCACCGGCGTCCCGCTCGCGACGTACGGCGGGCTCGTGGACGTGGCGGCCGTGTGCCTGTCGAAGGGCCTCGGCGCCCCGGTGGGGTCGCTGGTGGTGGGCAGCGCGGACGCGATCGCCGAGTCCCGGGTGTGGCGCAAGCGGATGGGCGGCGGCATGCGCCAGGTCGGCGTCCTGGCCGCGGCCGGGCTGCACGCCCTGACCCACCACGTCGAGCGGCTCGCCGACGACCACGCCCACGCCCGTCGGCTGGCCGAGGCGTGCGGCGTCGACCCGGCCGGCGTCGACACCAACATCGTCGTCCTCGACGTGGACGACGCCCCCGACCTCGTCAAGCGGGCCGCCCTGGAGGGCGTCCGGATCGGCACCGTGGGTGCGCGCACCGTCCGGCTGGTCACCCACCTCGACGCCGACGCGGCCGCCGTCGACCGCGCCGCCTCCGTGCTCGGCCGGCTGCTCGCGTCCCCCGGGCGGGAGACGCGGCGGTAGGGCCGGGCCCGTAGCGTCGGGGCATGACCGCGACGCGCCGATGGGCCCTGCTCGCCCTGGCGCTCGCGCTCCTCGCCGGCGGCGCCGTCGCCGTCGCGGCCCGGCCCGCCGACGACGCCGACGAGGGTGCGGTGGCGCTCGCCCGCCGCGTCCAGGCCTCCGCCGACGCGTCGTGGTCCGGCTACGTCGAGACCCAGGGCACCCTGGCGCTTCCCGAGGCGGACCGGTTCGACTCGGTGGGCGACCTGCTGGGGGAGCGCACGCGGCTGCGGGCCTGGTGGCGCGACGACGACGCGTGGCGGGTCGACCGGCTGCGGGCCACCGGCGAGGTCAGCCTGCGCCACGAGGGGCGGCGGACCACCGAGTGGTCCTACGAGTCCGGCGTCGCCGACGGGGAGGCCGACCGGGCCGTCGACCCGGACGTGCGGCTGCCCCGGGTCGTCGACCTGCTGCCGCCCGAGCTCGCCCGCCGCGTGCTCGACGACGTGCGCCCCGACGAGGTCGCCCGCATCGGCGCCCGGCGGGTCGCGGGCCGTGACGCCCTCGGCCTGCGGGTCACCCCGTCGCTGCCGCAGGCCAGCGTCGGGCGGGTCGACGTGTGGGCCGACGCCGAGACCGGGGTGCCCCTCGCCGTCGAGCTCTACGACGACCCGGCCGCGCCGCCGGTGCTGACCACGGCCTTCGGCGACTTCTCCGCCGAGGAGCCCGCCGCGTCGACCGTCGCCTTCGACCCGCCACCCGGCGTCCGGGTCGTCGACGACGAGGTGCTCGACATCGTCGACGCCGTCGCCCGGTACGCCGAGCAGCGCCCGCCCCGGCGCCTGGGCGGGCTGGAGCTGACCGACGACTCCTCGGGCGCCGTCGGGGTCTACGGACGCGGGGTCACGCGCATGCTCGCCCTGCCCCTGGAGGAGCGCGGTGCCGGTCCGCTGCGCGAGCAGCTCGCCGGCACCCCGGGCGCCGACGTCACCGACCAGCGCACCCTCGCGACCATCGGGCCGCTCGGCGTCGCGCTCACCGACGACGGCGACGGCGACGAGTGGCTGGTGACCGGCGCCGTCGACGGCCGCACCCTGCAGCGCGCCGCCCGCCGGCTGGCCCCGGAGCCCGTCACCCTCGACGCCGCCGTCCGGCGTGGTGTCCAGGTGGCCCCGGCGGGCCGCGACGACGCCGGACGGGGTACCGGCGACCGATGATCCGCACGGAGGGACTCACCAAGCGCTACGGCCGCGTCACCGCGGTGGACGGTGTCGACCTCGACGTGCGCGAGGGCGACGTCTACGGCTTCCTCGGCGCCAACGGCTCGGGCAAGACCACGACGGTCCGGATGCTGCTGGGCCTGGTGCTCGCGACCTCCGGCACGGCCGAGGTGCTCGGGCGCCCGATGCCCCGCGGCCGCGCCGAGGTGCTGCCGCAGGTGGGGGCGCTGGTCGAGGGCCCCGGCGCGTACGACGGGCTCTCCGGCCGCGCCAACCTGCGTCTCTTCGACGCCATGGGTCCCCGCGGGGCCGCGGGCGGGCGTCGTACCCGCCGGGCGCGGGTCGAGGAGGCCCTGGAGCGCGTCGGCCTCGCCGGGGTGGACCGACGACCGGTGCGGGCCTACTCCCTCGGGATGCGCCAGCGCCTCGGGCTGGCGTCGGCGCTGCTGCGCGCCCCCCGGCTGCTGGTGCTCGACGAGCCGACCAACGGTCTCGACCCGCAGGGGATCCACGAGATCCGCGAGCTGCTGCTCGAGCTGAACCGCGCCGGCGTCACCGTCTTCCTCTCCAGCCACCTGCTCGCCGAGATCGAGCAGATGTGCACCCGGGTCGGGGTCCTCGACCGCGGCCGGCTGGTGCTGCAGGAGCAGCTCGACGTGCTGCAGCGCCCGACGGGACGCACCGAGGTGCTCACCGCCGACCCGACGCGTGCCGCCGAGCTGCTCGGCGGCGCCGTCGAGCACCGCGCCGCCGCCCCCGGCGGGGGGCGCCTGCTGGTCCGCACCGACGACGCCGCGGGCCTGAACCGCCGGCTGGTCGAGGCCGGCTGCCGCGTCCTCACCCTCGCCCCCGAG
Organism: Nocardioides lentus; assembly: GCF_039529515.1. Lineage (NCBI taxonomy): Bacteria > Bacillati > Actinomycetota > Actinomycetes > Propionibacteriales > Nocardioidaceae > Nocardioides > Nocardioides lentus. The sequence continues at coordinate 522,001 of NZ_BAAAMY010000002.1, read as the reverse complement.
CGGCGCACGCTGGAGGACGTCGTCCTGGCCGCGGCCCGCGGGAGCGGGGACCGACCGGGGTTCCGCACCGACGACGACGGCGGGCCCGGCGCGCAGCGGGACGGCGGGGACGCCCTCGCGGCGCGCCGCGCCGACGAGGGAGCCGCATGATCGCCGTCGAGCTGCGCAAGCTCCTCACCAGCCGCCGCACCTGGGTGACGATCGCCCTGATCGACGCCCTGCCCGTGCTGGTCGCGGTCCTGCTGGCCGTCACCGGGGTGGGCCCGCGCCCGGGCAGCGGGCCCGCGTTCCTGTCGGCGGTGCTCACCGACGGCACGCTGTACCCGCTGGCGGCGCTGGCGATGGTGGTGCCGCTGTTCCTGCCGGTCGCCGTGGCGGTCACCGCGGGGGAGGCCGTGGCGGGCGAGGGCCAGGCCGGGACGCTGCGCTACATGCTGATCCGGCCCGTCGGCCGCACCCGGCTGCTGGTCGCCAAGCTGGTGGCGGTGATCGTGTTCGCGCTCGTCGCGGTCGTCGTCGTCGCGGTCACGGCGTACGTCGTGGGGGTGACGCTGCTGGGCCAGCAGGACGTCACCGCGACGACCACCACCTTCTCCGGCACCAGCCTGAGCACGCCCGAGCTCGTCCTGCGGACGCTGATGTCGTTGGGCTACGCGATGCTCTGCATGCTCGGCGTGGCCGCGATCGCGCTGTTCCTGTCGACCGTCGTGGACACGCCCCTGGCGGCCGCCCTGGGCGCGATCGCGATCCTCATCGCCTCGACGCTGCTGCTGACGCTCGACGCCGCGGAGGCGTTGCAGCCGTGGCTGCTGACCCGCTACTGGCTCGCCTTCACCGACCTGTTCCGCGACCCGATCCTGTGGCGCGACCTGGTGCGGGGCGTGGGTCTGCAGCTGCTGTACGTCGCGGTCTTCCTCGGCGCCGCCTGGGCCAACTTCGCGACCAAGGACGTCACCCGCTAGCCGCGCGGCCGCCGGCGCGGTCCCGGGGGGCCGGGACGGGATCAGGGGTCGGGACGGGATCAGGCGGGACAGCGCGGCGGCGGGGCGTCGGGGACGGCGCCACCGAGCGCCTCGAGGACCATGCCGACGACCGCGTCGTCGCTCGGCAGGTCGCCGTGCTCGACGGCGCGGCCGGGGCACACGTCCTGCACCGCGTAGGCCACGGCGCCCTCGAGGCGCCCGGAGGTCGCCGGGACGACCACCCGGTCGCCCTCGGTCCACAGGCTCACCCAGACCGGGCCCGGCGGGGTCTCGTCGTCGGCGTTGAGCTCGGCGAGGAGCGGCGAGTCGGTGGTGAGCTGGCGGCAGGCCTCCGGGCAGGAGCCGGGGGTCAGCTCGGCGCCGAGGTCGGCGACCTCGGTGCCGTGGTGGGGAGAGCCGAGGGTGACGACCCGCCGGGCGAGCGAGCCGCCGCCCTGCTCGGCCACCCACAGCCGGGCCACGACGCCGCCGGCCGAGTGGCCGACGACGTCGACCGAGGCGGAGCCGGTGCGCTCGGCGAGGGTCTCGGCCGCGTCACCGAGCGCGACGGCCTGGTCGCGGAGGTCGCCCGTGCCCCCGTCGGTGCCGCTGACGACCTCGACGGTGCGGCCCTCGGCCCGCAGGCGGTCGGCGAGGGTCTCGAGGCCCGCGCCCGAGGCGCCGTAGCCGGCGACGAGCAGCACCGGCCCGGGCTCGTCCTGCGCCACCGGGTCGACCGCGGGTCCGTCGTCGAGCGCCCGGGCGATCCCCAGCCCGGCGAGGACGACGAGCAGCAGCAGCGCCAGCGTCGTCGCGAGCAGGACGGTGCGACGGCGCGCCGGGGCGAGGCCGTCGAGCACGACCGGTCCGCCCCTCAGTCCGTCGTCCGACGGTCGGCGCCGCCGTCGTCCATGCCGTCGTCCGGGCCGTCGTCCGGGGCGTCGTCGACGGGGACCCCCTCGAGGGCGATCTCGCTGACGGCCGTGTAGTCGCGTCCGTCGCGCCCGCGGCCGGGCGCCGAGACGGCCGCGATCCGGACGCGCACGGTCGAGGTCTCGGTGGGGCGGATGTCGGTGCGCTGGACCTCGCGGACCTCGCGGAGGCTCTGCACGACGCGGCTGCCGTCGTCGAAGAACCACTCGACCCGTCGGACGCGACGGTTGGCGTCGTACCAGTCGACGGCGCGGTCGCCCGCGGTCCCGGCCTTGGCGTAGCCGTTGAGCAGGCCGACGGTGGTGATCACCGTCGGGCGGTCGAGCCGGACGGTGAGGACGGTGTCGCGGGCGTTGCCGGCGACACGCCAGGCGGTCTCGGGGCGACCGTCGAGCAGGTTGGTCGCGTCGTAGGTGACGCGCTCGCCGGAGAGGTCGACGTTGGGCGGGGCGGTCCGCGGGGCGGTGACGGCGGCGGCGACGGGCCGGGCGTCGCGCCGGGAGACGCGGTCCGCGGGCTCCTCGTCGGGGCGCGCCTCGCCGCCGCGCGACGAGCCGGTCCGGCGCTCGCCCGGGTCGGTGGCGCCCGGGGAGGCGGCCCCGTCGGTGCGGTCGCCGACGACCGTGCGGGACGGACCCGCGGGCAGCGCACCCACGTCACCGGTCCCGACCGCGGTCAGCGGGTCGGGCCGCGTGGCGACGACGGTCCCGGCCGTCCCGGCGGCGAGCGCCACCACGGCGGCCGCCACGACCCACGGGACCAGCGGCCGCAGACGGCGGGAGGGGCCGGGGGCTGTGGTCGGCGCCGCGGGGGCGGCGGTCGGCGCGCTCCGGACCACGGGCGCGGGTCGCAGGTCGTCGGCGTAGAGGGGGAAGCGGGGTGGTCGCGGCAGGTCCGCGGAGGGCTCGACCACGGCGGGCACGGGAGCCATCGTGCGGGTCTCGTCGCCGGAGCGGTGGGCGTCGGCGAGGACGGCGGGGAGGGGTCGTTCGGCGGTGTCGGTGCGCCAGTCGCCCCAGGCGTCGCGCTCGGCCATCTCTCGCCTCCTCGTCGGCTGGTGGGACATGGTCGGGGGTCGGTGGGGTGAGATCGGTCTCCCAGGCTAGGCGAGGCCGTTCCCCGCGCCCAAGCCGATGGCCACGGGCGCGACGCGCGAGGCCCCGGCCGACCGGGCACCCGTCGTGGGTGCCCGGTCGGCCGGGGCCGTGGTGGTGCGGTGTGCGCGGCCGGGGGCTCAGCCGTCGGCGCGGCTCGCGTCCGCGGCGCCGGTCTCGCCGGTGGCACCGGCGGTGGTGAGCTGACCGCCCATGCTCTCGAGGTGGGCGCGCACGAACCACTGGAACTTCTCGAGCTCGGCGGTCTGGGCGATCACCATGTCCTCGGTGATCGGGTCGAGGTCGCCGGTCTCCGCGATGACCCCGCGGTTGTCGCCCACGAGGCCGGTGTAGACCAGGTCGAGCGCACCGAGGTGGGCCAGCGCGGTGTCGCGGCCCAGCGAGTAGTCGTCCCAGCTGCGGTCGGCGATGAGGGCGCCCGGGGTGCCCTTCGGCGAGCCGCCCAGGGTGGCGATGCGCTCGGCGACCTCGTCGGCGTACCCGCGCACGAGCTCGACCTGCGGGTCGATCATCTCGTGCACCGCGATGAAGTGGGGCCCGACGACGTTCCAGTGCACGTGCTTGAGGGTCAGGTGCAGGTCGTTGTAGGCGCTGAGACGGGTCTGCAGCAGACCGATGATCGTCTCGGCCTGGGCCTTCTCGAGACCGGGCACGGTGTAGGACACGCTCACGGATGACTCCTTCGTCTGGTGCGGTGGGTGGTGTTCGGTGGTCCGGTCACGGGAACCCCGCCCGGAGGGCTCGTTGTTCCCGCGACCTGCCGACGGGCTCGGTCTCAGCCGAGGAAGTCGCGGACGTCCACGTGCTCGCCGTGGTCGCTGATGTGCTGGGTGAGACGGGCCAGGACGTCGTCGGGGACGTCGAGGCCGGCCTGCGCGACGGCCCCGTCGAGCTCGGCGCGCACGGTCTCCGCGGGGGCCGACTCCTCGTAGGAGACGACGCGGTCGACCGCGGCCTGGAGTGCCTCGACCCGCGGGTCGTCGTCGGGGGTGCTGGGGGTGACCGGTTCGCTCATGCTGCGGCAGTACCCACATCGTCGTGGCCCTACCGTGGCCCCGTGACCGCCCGTCGTCCCCGCCCGCGACCGGCCCCGGGGACCCCCTCGCGGTTCGTGTCGCGGTACGTGTCGCCGGTCGTGTCGCGCGTGCTGGTGGCGGGGCTGGCGCTGGTGGCGACCGCCGCGCTCGCGGCCGGCTGCGCCGAGGGCCCGGGGCGGGCCGGCGACGGCATCGGCGAGCCCGTCGTGCCCGCGCCCGGCGAGGGCACGACCCCGGGTGGGGACCCCGACGCGGGTGCCGTCGACCCGCCGCCGGTGCCCGCGGGCACCGACGACCTCCGCCGCGCCGTGCGGCTCTACGCCGACGCGCTCCTGACCGGCCGCGCCGGACCGGCGTACGCGCTCTACACCGACGCCTGCCGCGACCGCGTCGACCGGACCGCGTTCGGCGACCTCGTCGCCCGCGCCGGGGAGCTGTACGGCGAGCCGCTGCCCTTCGCCGCCTTCAGCGCCGTGGGCGCCGACGCCGACGAGGTCGGCGACCGCGCGGAGGTCGACTACACCCTCCGCGGCGCCCGGGGCCTGGTCCAGGAGGACGAGACCTGGGAGCTCACCGCCGACGGCTGGCGGCTCGCGGACTGCTGAGCCGACCCCGCCCGTCGAGTCGTCGCGAGCTCCCGGACCCGGGCCTCGAGTCGTCACGAGCTCACCCCGGAGCAGCGGGTGGGCCGGGAACTGGTGACGGCTCGGCGGGAGGGGGCCGGGAACTGGTGACGGGTCGGCGGGAGGGGGCCGGGAACTCGTGACGGCTCGGCGGGTCAGAAGACGGTGATCGTGACCTCGTCGCCGCGGTCGACCCTCTCGCCCTCGCCGGGGTCGACGCCGACGACGAAGCCGAGGCCGACCGAGTCGTCGTCGTCCTCGACGACCTCGAGACCCAGGTCCTCGAGCAGCTCGCGGGCCTCGTCGACGCCGCTGCCGACGATGCCGTCCGGGATCACGACGGTCTCGGGGCCGAGGCTGACGACGAGCGAGAGCGTCTCGCCGGGCAGGAGCTCGCCGGGTCCCGGGCTCTGGCTGACGACGTCGCCGGCGTCGACGTCGTCGGAGTACTCCTCGGTCACGTCGACCTCGAGGCCGGCGTCGGTGTAGCGGTCCTCGGCGTCCTCGGCGTCCGTGCCGACGAGGTCGTCGACATCCACCGGCTGGGGCCCGAGGCTGACGATGATCGAGACCTCCTCGCCGGGCGGCAGGCTCGTGCCGGCACGGGGCGTGGTGCCCAGCACGGTGCCGGCCTCGACGTCGTCGTCGTAGCGCTCGACCCGCTCGCCCACCTCGAGGTTGGCGGCCAGGACGGCGTCCTGGGCCCGGTCCTCGGAGCCGCCGCGCACCCGCGGCACGTCGTACCGCTCGGGTCCCCTCGAGACCGTCAGCGCGACCGGCCCGTCGCCGAGGACGCGCCCGCCGGCGGCCGGGTCGACGCCCATGACCTCGCCGGGCGGCACCTCCTCGGAGTAGTCCTGCCGGACGTCGGCCCGGAGCCCGGCGTCCGCGAGCGTGGAGACGGCCGCGTCCTGGGACTCCCCGAGGACGGCGGGGACCGGGGTCCAGCGGGCGTCGAGGAACCAGTACGCACCCCCGGCCAGGAGCACTAGTGCCAGCACGGCCGCGAGCACCACCCACGGCCCCCGCCCCCGGCGCCGCGGCGCCGAGGGTCCCGCGGGCCCGTCGGAGGTCGGTCCGGGCGGCACGCGCCGGTCCCAGACCTGGGTGTGGGCCTGCGGGCGGGGGAGCGCGACCGGGGGCTCGTCCACCTCGGCGTCGTCGGGCGGCCACGGCTCCCCGGGTCCGTCGGCACCGCCGGCGCCCGCGGCCCCGGCGGGCCCGCCGAACAGCCAGGTCCCCGAGTCGCTCTCGGCGGTGACCGGGCCGGCGGAGGTCGGCACGGCGCCCACGGGGCCGGGGGACGCGGCGGGCCGGAGGTCCGCGACGAGCTCCGGGTCGTCGACGTCGCCGTCGGCGAGCGCCTGCGACACGCGGTGGGCGTGGCGCAGCAGCACGCCGGCGTCGGCCGGGCGCTGGCCGACGTCGCGCACGCACGCGCGCGCCACCAGCGCGTCGACGTACGGCGGGAGGCCGGGCGCCAGCGCGGACGGCGCGGGGACGTCGGTGTGGACGTGGTGCCACGCCACCTGGATGGGGGTGTCGCCGCGGTGGGGCTTCACGCCGGTGAGCAGCTCGTGGAGCACGATCCCCGCGGCGTACACGTCGGCGTGGGTGTCGGAGGTGCCCTCGGTCAGCAGCTCGGGCGCCAGGTAGGACACGGTGCCGATCAGCACCCCGCTGGTGGCGGTGTGCTGGGTCTCGGTGCTGACGGCCTTGGCCAGCCCGAAGTCGGCGACCTTGACGGCGCCGTCGTCGCCGATCAGCACGTTCTCGGGCTTCACGTCGCGGTGCACGATCCCGGCGCGGTGGGCCGCGCTGAGCGCGGACAGGACCGGCTCGAGCAGGGCGAGGGCGCGGCGGGGCGGCAGCGGCGCCTCGTCGCGGACGACGTCGCGCAGCGTGCGGCCCGGGAGGTGCTCCATCACCAGGTAGACCAGGCCGTCGGCCTGCCCCTGGTCGTGCACCGCGACCACGTGGGGGTGCGACAGGCGCGCGGCCGAGCGGGCCTCCCGCACGAAGCGGGCGACGAACTCCGGGTCGTCGCCCAGCGAGGCGTGCATCACCTTGATGGCGACGGTGCGGTCGAGACGGACGTCGGTGGCCCGGTGGACGACGGCCATCCCGCCGCGGGCGATGCGCGGACCCACGAGGTAGCGGCCGTCGACGAGGCGGCCCTCGAGGGCGGAGGCGTCGACGGGACCGCGCGTGCGGGTGCCACCGTCGCCCATCGCCGTCCTCCTCCGCGGTCCCCCCTCGTCCCGGTCCGCCGGCGCCCGGGTGGCGCCCATCGTACGGAGCCGCGGGGGCCCCGGGCCCGCCCGACGCCGTGCGGCGTGGCGCCGTACGAGGGCGATGCGCCACGATGGGCAGCATGAACCGCGCACGTCGTCCCGAAACCTCCGGCGGTCCGCTGGGCTCCGCCGACCTCGACGCCCTGGTCGGGGAGTGGAGCGACTGGGCCGGCGTCGCGCAGGAGCTGGGGGTCCCCACCTCCCGCGTCGGCCGCCTGATCCAGGAGCACCGGCTCGCGGGCGCGGTCCCGCGACCCGGCGCGGGCCAGCAGGTGCCGGCGCTCTTCGTCCAGGACGGGGAGATCGTCAAGGGCCTGCCGGGCCTGCTGACCGTCCTGCACGACGGCGGGTACGACGATCGCGAGGCGATCGCCTGGCTGTTCACCGACCTCGACCTGCCGGGGCGCCCGATCGACGCGCTGCGCGAGAACCGCGGCACCGAGGCCCGTCGCCGGGCCCAGGCCATGGCCTTCTGACCCCCTGGGGCGAGGCACGCACCGGAAGCCGGGCGGCTCGGGCGACTCAGGCCGTGCGGGCCGTGGCGGCCGCGCCGAGGCGGCGCAGCTCGGCCGTGGCGACGGGGTCCAGCCCGGCGCGGTCCAGCGCGGCGTCGGCGTGCTCGACGAGACCGGTGATCGCGGACTCCACCTGGTCCTGGGCGCCGCTGTCGACGATCAGGGTGCGCAGGTCGTCCAGGCGCGCCTCGTCGAGGTGCCGGCCGAGCGAGCGCGCCAGCCGCTCGCGGTCGGTGTCGCGGCCCTGGGCCGCGAGACCGTCGAGGGCCAGGGCCACCAGCACGGTCTGCTTGCCCTCGACGAGGTCGTCGCCGGCGGGCTTGCCCGTGACCGCCGGGTCGCCGAAGACCCCCAGCAGGTCGTCGCGCAGCTGGAACGCCTCGCCCAGCGGCAGCCCGAACGCGCCCAGCGCCTCGAGGTCCGCCGGGCCGCCGCCGGCGAGCGCGGCGCCGAGGTGGAGGGGACGCTCGATGGAGTACTTCGCTGACTTGTAGCGCAGCACGGTCATCGCCTCGGAGACGTCCTCGAGGCCGCGCGCCTGCACCGAGACGTCGAGGAACTGCCCGGCGATCACCTCGCTGCGGCACTCGTCGAGCACGCCCAGGGCGGCGAGGACGGCGTCGGCGGGCAGCCCGCAGCGCCGCAGCAGCTCGTCGGACCAGCTGAGGAGCAGGTCGCCGAGCAGGATCGCGCCCGCCGCGCCGTACGCGTCGGGGCGACCGTCCCAGCCGGCGGCGCGGTGCTCCTCGGCGAGGGCCCGGTGGGTGGCGGGCCGGCCGCGGCGGGTCTCGGAGGCGTCCATCAGGTCGTCGTGGACGAGAGCGCTCGCGTGGAGCAGCTCGAGCGACGCGGCGGCCCGCAGCAGCCCCCGCTCGTCGTCGGCGTCGAGCGGGCCGGGCGACACCGCCCGGTGGCCCCACCAGCAGAACGCCGCCCGGAGCCGCTTGCCGCCCTCGGTGGCGGTGCGGGCCCCGGCCATGAGTCGGCCGGCGTCGGCGCCCAGCGGGGCCAGTCGCGCGTCCATGGCGTCGAGGAAGGCGGTGATCTCCGTCGCGACCCCGGCGCGGAAGGCGGCCTCGTCCCAGCTGGTCACGACCCCGACCCTAGTGCGGTCGGTCCCGGACGAGGCCGGGAGGTCGCGAGGGTCCGACCTAGACTCTCCCCTCGTGGCCACCGACCCCCGACCTCCCTCCCGACGCAGCATCGCCGAGCTGATCCGCGCCGGGGAGCGCTCCTACTCCTTCGAGTTCATGCCCCCGAAGGACGAGGCGGGCGAGGCGCAGCTGTGGACGGCGATCAGCGAGCTGGAGCCCTACCGGCCCACCTTCGTCTCCGTCACGTACGGCGCGGGCGGGTCCTCGCGGGACACGACGGTCCGGGTCACCGGGCGCATCGCCCGGGAGACCTCGATGGTGCCGCTGGGCCACCTGACCTGCGTCGGGCACACCCGCGCCGAGCTCGGGGCGATCCTCGACGCCTACGCCGACGCCGGCGTCCACAACGTGCTGGCCCTGCGCGGCGACCCGAAGGACGGGCCCCGGGCGCCGTGGACGCCGACCGAGGGCGGCTTCACCCACGCCGTCGAGCTCGTCGAGCTGGCCCGCGACCGCGGCGACTTCACCGTCGGGGTGGCGGCGTTCCCCGGCGTGCACCCGGGGGCCGCGTCGGCCGAGCACGACAGCGAGGTGCTGGCCCACAAGCAGCGCAGCGGCGCCGAGTTCGCGATCACCGACATGGTCTTCCGCGCCTCGGACTGGGCCGACCTCGCGGAGCGGTCGGCCGCGAAGGGCGTCGACTTCCCGATCCTGCCCGGCATCATGCCGATCCTGAACCTGGGTCAGGTGGCGCGGATGGCCGAGCTGTCGGGGCGCGAGATCCCGTCCGAGGTCCGCAGCCGGATCGAGGCCCACGCCGACGACCCGGTCGCGCTGCGGGCCGCGGGCATCGAGCTCGCCGCCCAGCTGTGCACCGACCTGCTCGACGCCGGGGCGCCGGGGCTGCACTTCTACACGCTGAACCGCTCCAAGGCGACGCGCGAGATCTTCGCGGCGCTGCAGATCTCCGTCTGACCACCTCCGACCGCCTCCGACCGCGTCCGGCTCCGCGGGCCCGGGGGGTCAGGCCGGACCCAGCTCCTGGGCCACCAGCGCGGCGGTGAGCCCGACGAACGGCAGGCCGGGCAGGGGTGCCGCGTGGGCGCCCACGGCGTACACGCCGGGCACGGGGGTGCGCGGGCCGAGCCGCCGACGGGTCGTCGCCCGGCCCTCCCACTGCACCCCCAGCGGCGACCCGCCCCAGGCCTCGACCAGCGCCCGGGGGCTGCGGTCGACCCGGCTGACCACCCGCCGGCGGAGGTCGACGCCCCGCTCGGCGAGGGAGCGCACGGGGTCCTCGGCGCCCCGCCCCCGCGCGCTGACGGTCCACGCCTCCGCGCCGTCGGGGGCCTGACCGCCGGAGCGGACCACGAGCAGCGGGTCGCCGTGCAGCACGGTCTCGTGGTGCGGCATCGGCGGCAGGTCGCCGCTCAGCCCGAGGTGGGTGACGACGGGCGGCATCGCCGGCACGGCCCGCTCGACGTGGGCGGCGAGCGTGGGCAGCCGGCGTGGGTCGACGGCCACGACCACGACGTCGGCGTCGACCGTGCCGGACTCCGTGGCGACGGCGACCGCCCGCCCACCGCGCACGACCACGTCGCGCACCGCCGTGCTCCGCACCACCTCGACGCCGCGGGTGTCGAGGCGCGCGGCGAGGGCGTCGGTCAGGGTGCTCATCCCGCCCGGGAGCCGCCAGAGCCCGAAGCGCTGCTCGACGTGGCCGACCACGCCGGCCCAGGCCGGCACGTCCCGCAGGCCGTGGCCGTCGACGTCGAAGGGATGGCTGGCGAGCAGCCGCAGCCGCGGGTCGCGCAGGTTCCGGCGCAACCGCCGGTGCAGGGTCTCGCGGGAGGCCAGGAGGCGGGCGGTCTCGGGGCGGCCCACCTCGTCGGACCAGGGCCGCTCGAGGACGTCGCGGCGCAGCAGGTCCCAGGTCTGCGAGTACGACGCCACGTGCCGCGTCCACTGCTCACCGAGACCGGGGCCGAGCCCCTCGACCGCGCGCAGCTGCGCGGCGCGCGACCCGGCCGGGAGCGCCACGGTGGAGCCGTCCGCGAAGCGGTGCTCCCGGACGATGTCGAGGGGCTGCAGGTCGAGCTCGCGCTCGATCGGGCGTCCGGTCTTGCGGAACAGGTCGCGCACCACCGCGGGCAGCAGCGTCCACCCCGGGCCGGCGTCCCAGGTGAAGCCGTCGCGGGTGAGGGACGTGCAGGCGCCGCCCAGGGTCCCGGAGGCCTCGAGCAGGACCACCTCGTGGCCCAGCTTCGCCAGTCGGGCGGCGGTCGCGAGGCCGCCGAACCCGGCGCCCACCACCGCCACCCTCGCCATGGCCGTCAGCCTAGGGGCGCGGCCTCGACGTCGATCTCGGTCCCGCCCGTCATCGCGAGCAGCTCGTCGGCGTCGGTGCTGAAGACCGCCGCCGGGTGGCCCGCCGCGGCCCAGACGACCGGGTGCGCCCGCAGCCACGTGTCGACGTAGGTCGGCACCGGTGACGGGTGCCCCAGCGGGGAGACACCGCCGATGACCTGACCCGTGTGGAGGCGCACGTCGTCGGGGGAGGCCCGGCGCAGCCGGGACACGCCCACCCGGGACGCGGTGGCGGGCAGGTCGACGCGGTGGGCGCCGGAGGTCAGCACGAGCACCGGGCCGTCGTCGCCGGTGAAGAGCAGGCTGTTGGCGATCGCGCCGACCTCGCAGCCCAGCGCCTCGGCGGCCAGCGCGGCCGTGTGCGCCGACGAGGGGAGGAGACGGATCTCACCCCGCCCGGAGGCGCGCTGATGGGCGTCACGGAAGCGTCGCACCGCAGGATGGTCCTCGGACATGGCCCGCACCCTAGGCGGTCGGGCGCGCAGGGTTTGGCGGACGCACGGCCGGGGCAGGCTCCGGGGACGGCGCGGCACGGACCACGCCCGCGAGGACGGACGACGGGGAGCATCACAGTGGACGATCACCAGAACCTCCGGACGACCCCGGGGCCGACCGGGGGCGCCGGGCCGGCCGGTGCCGCTCGCCCGGCGCGACCCGCCCGCGGTGGCCCGGCCGCTCCCGGGGCGGCCCCCCGGGCCGTGCGGGTGGCCTCGGCGACCATGGGGGCGCAGGGCCTGGTCCTGGCCGCGCTCGTCGTGGCGACCATCGCCTGGGAGCAGCTGCTCGTCGAGACGTGGGCCGCCGGCGACCCGGCTGCCAGCGCCGTCGTGGCCCAGGGCGGCCTCGACGCGCTCGCCGATAGCCCGGTGGCGGTCCCCGGCTTCGTGCCGGTCGCCATCGTCACGTTCCTGACCCTCGTGCCGCTGGGTGCGGTCCTGGCGGCGATGCTGCGTCACCGGGCCGCCTGGGTCCGGTCGTGGCTGAGCGTCACCTCCATGGCCGGCATGGTGTTCGCCGGCCTGGCGCTCCGCGCCGGGCCGCCCGCGGTGTTCGGCGCCCTCGCCGCCCTCGCCGGCCTGTCCTGCGTGGTGCTGCTCCTCGCGCTGTGGCACCCGACGGCCAGCCGCTGGCTCGGCCGCTCCCCGTCGTACGACGCGGGGCGCGGCGGCGCCTGAGCGACGCCCCGGGTCGTGGGCGGGACCCGGGACCGCTCGGACCCCGACCGTCTCGTGACCGCGGGATCCGCCCTGGGTCCGCCGTGGGGTCCGCCGTGGGACCCGTCGGTGGTCCACCCGGGGGGTTGACCGGTGTGGCCCGACGGGCTACCGTCGAATCATCGAACACGCGTTCGATCTCCGGCCGCAGCGACGACGCCTCGACCCCGTCGTCGCTGCGGCCACCCGGGTCGAGGTCCTGCTGCTGCGCGCACCCGAGGAGACCCATGCCCGGCCCGTCCGTCCCGCACCCCCACGCCCTCCCGGCGAGTGCGCACGCCTACCTCGCCCGGTCGGCCGCCTCGCTGCGCGAGGCCCTGCTCACGAGCGACGTCCCCCGCCGCTACGCCACGGCCCACGTGGCCGCCCTCCAGGCCGCCGCCGCACTCCTCGCCGCGCGTGCCCACCCGGACCCGCGACGTCGTCCCCAGCGCAACGCGTGGGTGCTGCTGTCCGAGGTCGCGCCCGAGTTGGCCGAGTGGGCCACCTTCTTCGCCGCCGGTGCCGCCAAGCGCGCGGCCGCCGAGGCGGGGGCGCGTCGTGCCGTCACCGAGCGGGAGGCCGACGACCTGGTGCGCGACGCGGACCGCTTCCTCGCGACGGTGGAGACCTGCCTGGGGCTCGTGCCCCACGCCCTCGACCGGCTCGGTGCGCCGGTCGTCGCCGACCAGGAGCGACGCTCGGCCTGAGGTCCGCCCGGGCGTCCCCGCGGGGTCGCCGGCGTCACTAGGGTGGGGCCATGTCGGTGCCCCCCTCCGAGCGTCCTGCCGCGCGCCCCGCCGAACGACCCTCGGACCGGGGCCCCGAGAGGCCGTCCGAGAGGCGCGGGGCGGCACGCACGGCGGTCGTCTGGGAGGCGCTGCGCGGGCCCCTGGCGGCGGACGGACCCCTCGACGTCCTCGACGTCGGCGGCGGCACCGGCGGGTTCGCGGTCCGGGTCGCCGAGCTGGGTCACCGTGTGACGGTCGTCGACCCGAGCCCCGACGCGCTCGCGATGCTCGGTCGCCGTGCGGCCGAGCGCGGCGTGGCCGAGCTGGTCCGCGGCGTCCAGGGCGACCTGTCGGACCTCGCCGGCGCGGTCGGGGAGACCCGTGGCGTCGACGTCGTGCTGTGCCACGGGGTGCTCGAGGTGGTCGAGGACCCCGGGGCGGCGCTCGCCGCGCTGTCGGCGGCCCTGCGTCCCGGGGGCGTGCTGAGCCTGCTGGTGGCGCAGCGCTACGCGGCGGTGGTGGCGCGGGCGATGGCCGGCCACCTCGTGGCCGCGCGCGCCCTGCTCGAGCCGGCCGCCGCGTCGCCGCCCGGACCCCAGCGCACCCGCCGCTACACCCACGCCGAGCTCCGTGAGCTGCTCGCGGACGCCGGGCTGCCGGTGGAGTCGGTGCAGGGAGTGAGGGTCTTCGCCGACCTCGTGCCGGGCGCGCTGCTGGACCTCGAGCCGGGGGCGGGGCAGGCCCTCGTCGAGCTCGAGCAGGCGGTCGCCGACACCGAGGAGCTGTTCCCGCTCGCGACCCAGCTGCACGTGCTCGCCCGTCGTACGCCGTGAGGGTGCCGGCGCCGCGTGCCAATTTCTGGTCCTGGGTACCCTCGGAGTCACTGGCTGCCTAGAATCATCGCCTCATCCTCGGCGGGCCAGAACAGGTCCGTGCGTCTGTGTCTGGGAGGTACCCGTGCCGCTCTCGGAAGAGGAGCTGCGCATGCTCGAGCAGATGGAGCGTGCCCTCGTCGAGGAGGACCCGAAGCTGGCGTCCACCATGCGGGGGACGACCCTGCGACGGGCCGCGCGTCGTCGCGCCATCGGTGCGGGCGTCGTGTTCCTCGGCGGTGTCGCCGTGCTCATGGGCGGTGCGGTCAGCGGCTACACCGTGGTCGGCATCGTCGGCTTCGTGATCATGCTCGCCTCCGCGACGCTCGCGGTGGCCGCGGTGCGCAGCCGCCAGGCCGGCACCGCCGAGTCCGACGAGCAGCGTGCGGACCCGACGGCGGGCCCGGGCGCCTTCACCCTCATCGAGGGCGGGCGCTCCCGCGGCCGCGGCGGTCGTGCGCCCCGCCAGAAGCGTGGGCGCCCCGGCGGCTCCGGCTCCTTCATGGAGCGCATGGAGCAGCGCTGGCGCCGTCGCCGCGACAACGGCTGACCGCTCGCCACACCCGCGCCAGGGCTGCCGAGTCGGCAGTTGCGTGCGCCCTAGGACGGCCGAGTCGGCAGTTGCGTGCGCCCTAGGACGGCCGAGTCGGCAGCTGCGTGCGCCCCAGGACAGCCGAGTCGGCGGTCGTGTGCGCCCCAGGACAGCCGAGTCGGCGCTGGTGTGCGACTCCCGCACGCGCACGCAGGTCGATGTCGCCCGGTGCCGGACCGGACGGGGCCGCGGGTGCCTCGACCGCCGTCGACGTCGCTGACGCCGACGACGCGGTGACGTCCCGCGTTCGAGCCCCCAGACCCGGGGTGCACGCTCGCGCCGACTCGGCTGCCTGCGGGTGCACGCTTACGCCGACTCGGCTGCCTGCCAGTGCACGCAGGCGCCGACTCGGCCCCCTGGGGGCGCACGCTCGCGCCGACTCAGCCCCCTGGGGGCGCACGCTCGCGCCGACTCAGGTGAGCTGGTCGACCACGGTGGCGCCGGCCGGGGACCCCGCGACCGGACGACGGGTGGTGCCGCGACCGCGGGGGGCGGGTCGGCGGAGCAGGGAGCGGGCAAGCCAGAGCGCCGCGAGCCGGGTCGGCCGGCTCGAGGTCGCGGCGAGGGCCTCGCGCAACGTCTCGACGTCCAGCCGCAGACCGGTGGTGTCGGGCGGGGGCGCGGACGGCGCGTAGCGGCTCACCTCGACCGCGCCGACGAGGCGGTCGAGCGCGTCCCCGACACGGCCGGCGCCGGTGTCGGGCGCCTGCTCCAGCGGCGGACCCACGACGCGGCGCACCTCGGCCGGTGACCGGTCGGACGGCCAGGTGCGTCCGTGGTCCACCACGGTGTCGGCCAGCTCGGCCCACGCCGCCTCCACCGGGTCCCGCGCCCACCGGCGCCGGCTGCGGGCCGTGCGCAGGCCGCGCGGACCGGCCGCGAGGCCCGCGACGAGGAGCAGCCCACCGGCCCACGACAGCACCGCGGCGACGTCGACGCCCTCGCGGCGCGTGGCGCTGCCGGTCCCCGTGGTGGGCGCCCGGGACGTCGCGCCCGCGCCCCCGGGGTCCTCGCCGAGGTCCGGTGCCTGCTCGCTGCCCTGCCCGGGGGTGACCTCGGGGACCTCCTGGGCGCCCGTCACCCCCTGCGTGTACGACGGCACGTCGGCGGCCCGCCCGGCCGGCGTCGGCTCGAAGCGGACCCAGCCCGCGCCCGGGAAGAACAGCTCGGGCCACGCGTGGAGGTCGTTGGAGGAGTACTCCCACACGCCGCCGTCGTCGACCTGCTCGGGCTGCAGGAACCCGACCGCGACCCGCGCCGGGATCCCGAGGCTCCGGGCCATCACGGCCATCGCCGAGGCGAACTGCTCGCAGTAGCCCGTCCGGCCCTCGGGGGTGTCGGAGAGGAACGCCAGCAGGGCGTCCGACCCGTTGCCGGGCTCGACGCTCAGGTCGTAGGTGAACCCGCCGTCGCGGCGGAACCACTGCTGCAGCGCCACCGCCCGGCCGAAGTCGTCGTCGGCGCCCGAGGTCGCGGCCCGCGCGAGCTGCACCACCTCGAGCGGCAGGTCGGAGGGCAGGTCGCGGAACTCCGCGCCGACCGCGGTGGTCCCGGGGTCGGACAGGGCCAGCCGCTCCGGGTCGAGCTCGAGGTCCAGCGCGGTGGTCTCGTAGGACAGCCCGGCGGTGGTGAGGTCGTCCTCGGCGGCGATGTAGTCGCGGGTGGTCTCGTCGTACTTCCACGCCCCCTGCGCCCGCACCCCCGCCGCGGGGTACGGCGCGGGCAGCCACGTCGACGCGAACTCGTCGGTGACGTCGATGCGCCAGTCCTCGGTGGTGCGCGGCACGTCCGCGGCCACCCCGACCGGCTCGGGCTGCGCGCCGCGCGCCAGCTGGGAGTCGGGCAGGTCCCGGTCGCCGCTGGTCCACGCGTTGTCGCTGAACCGGTTCAGCACCGAGATCCGCAGGTACGACGGGTCCGGGTCGTCGGTGGTGACCTGCAGCAGGGGCGTGTCCCGAGGCCGGCGCAGGTCGCGGTTCAGGTCCGCCATGGGGTTGTCCAGCGTGATCTCGTCGGTGCCGTCGCCGGGGCCCGGCCCGTCGAGCACGGCGAGCCCGAGGGTCGGCACCAGGAGGGGCACCCCGACCGCGAGGGCGGTGGCGGCGGTCCCGATGCCGAGGGCGGTGCCGCGCACGCCGCCGGTCCGCACCCCGAAGCCGGCCGCATCCGCGGCGCCCGGCCCGCCCGGGGCGCCGGACGCCCCGGCGGAGGGCGCGTCCCACCGGTCCAGCTCGGCCTCCGTGTGCTGGTAGAGCATCGACACGAAGCCGGCCGCGGGGAGGGCGAAGACCCACCAGGCGACGCCGCCGCCGAGCATGCTGACCGGCAGCGTGTAGACGGTCAGCAGCGGCAGGCCCGCCAGCGGCACGCGGCGCAGGGTGCAGGCCGTGACGTCGACCAGCAGCAGGCAGGCGGTGGCGGCGACGAGCAGCAGGGGCTCGACGGGCGGCACGTCCCCCGCGACCGGGGCGGCGTAGACGACCGCGCTGTCGGCCGCCTGCACGAGCACGTCGCGGGCGACGCCCAGCGTGGCCGGCCCGGGCACCCACGCGCCGGTGAGGTCGCGCAGGACGCCGAGACCGGCGACCACCAGCTGCGCCAGCACGACGACAGGCGAGGGCAGCGCGGCGAGCCGGCCCAGCGTGCCGGTGACGGCCACCGCCAGACCCACCACGAGCAGCGGCACCAGGAACCGGTCGGCGTTCTCGGTGAAGCCGCGCCAGGCGAGCACCGCGGTCCACGTCGTCAGCATCGCCGTCAGGGAGAGACGCAGGTCGCGGCCCGCGCTCACGGCCCCACGGGCCCGGCCCCTCACCGGCCGGCCCCCGGCCCGGGCCCCGGGGCCGTCGCCCCCGCGAGCGGGCGGTCGGCGAGGGCGCCGCCGGGGCGGCCGAGCCGCGCCCAGGTGCGCGCGAGCGGCTCGGACGGCGTCAGCTCGGCCCACCGCCACCCCTGGGTCGCCAGCAGGGCGCGGGTGGGGGTGGTGCGGGTCGGGGCGTCGCCCCACGGGGCGAGGTCCACGGGCAGGGCCAGGGCGGTGCCGGCGTGGTGGCGCAGGCGTCGCAGGGCCGGGGCGTCGGTGATCTCGGTGCCTGCGAGCACCGCGACCACGATGCCCCCGCGGGTGGTGTCGGTCAGCCACGACTCGTCGAGGCGGGGCCGCTGGGTGGGCACGAGCACGGCCAGCGCCTCGAGGGCGGCGGTGGGGTCGGCACCGCGGTCGCGGCCGGGGGAGGACGCGGGCGCGTCCGGGCCGAGCGGCCCGTCGGCGCTCACGAGGCGCACGGTGTAGCCGCGCCGGGTGAGGTGCGCGACGACGGAGGCGGCAGCGGCGACCGCGACCTCGAGCGACGACGCCGCGCCCTGGCCGCGGTGCGCGCGGAGACGGTTGTCCACCACCACGCTGGCGCGCGGCTGCCACGGCTGCTCCTCGCGGCGCACCATGAGCTCGCCGGTGCGCGCCGAGCTGCGCCAGTGCACGCGGCGCAGGTCGTCCCCGCGGCGGTAGTCCCGGACGGTGACGTCCTCCGCGCTGCCGGAGGCCGAGGGACGGGGCCGGTCCTCGCCGGACCCCGACGTGGCCCCGCCGAGGGGGACCGGGGGCAGGGGCACGACGGGCGGCACGACGGTGAGGGTCGCCGCGGAGCGGAACGAGCGACCGATCTCGACGAGCCCGAAGGGGTCGCCGACGCGGACGTCCATCGGCCCCACGGCGTAGCGCCCGCGGACGCCGGGCCGCAGGGGGTAGGTCACGTGGCGGCGCCAGCCGTGCCCGATCCCCTCCAGCAGGAACCGGGGTCGCGAGCCGAGCGCGTGCGGGACCTGGTCCTCCATCAGCATCACCCCGGTCGGGGTGCGGCCGGCGTTGGTGAGCACCAGGTCCACCCGGGCCGACTCGCCGACGGTCACGGTCGCGGGGGTGACGGTGCGCTCGAGCGTCAGCCGGTAGCGCCCCCGCCCCACGACGAGCGCGGCGAGCAGCGGCAGGACGGCGACGAGGACCCCGACCCGGGTGAGGGCGGGCTGGCCGAGCACGACGGCGCACAGCACGGCGGTCGCGCCGGCGGCCACGAACGCCCGCCCACGGACCGTCAGCCCCCGCAGCGCCTCGCGCACCGCTCAGCGACCGTGCTCGGGGGCCGGGACGGGCACCTCGGCCAGCAGGCTGCGCACGACGTCGGTCGACCCACGTCCGGCCATGGTGGCGTCGACGGCCGGGATCAGCCGGTGGGCCAGCACGGGGACGGCGAGGGCCTGGACGTCGTCGGGCAGGACGTAGGCGCGGCCGTGCACCGCCGCGCGGGCGCGGGCGGCGCGCACCAGGTGCAGCGTCGCGCGCGGGGAGGCCCCGAGGGCCAGCTCACGGGAGGCGCGGGTGGCCCCGACCAGGGCGACGACGTAGCGCTGGACCGCGGGGGAGACGTGCACCGCGGCCGCGATGGCCACCAGCTTGCGGATCTCGCCGGCGTCCGTGACGGGCTCCAGGTCGTCGAGGGGGTCGGCCGCGGCGTGGCTCGCGATCATCGCCAGCTCGGCCGCCTCGACCGGGTAGCCGACGGAGAGCTGCGCCATGAAGCGGTCGCGCTGGGCCTCGGGCAGCGCGTAGGTGCCCTCCATCTCGACCGGGTTCTGCGTCGCGATCACCATGAACGGCGCCTGCAGCCCGTACGTCGTGCCGTCGACCGTGACCTGGCGCTCCTCCATGCACTCCAGCAGGGCCGACTGCGTCTTGGGCGAGGCGCGGTTGATCTCGTCGCCGACCACGAGGTTGGCGAAGATGCCGCCGGGGCGGAACTCGAAGGCGCGGGTCTCCTGGTTGAACACCGAGACGCCCGTGACGTCGGAGGGCAGCAGGTCCGGGGTGAACTGGATGCGGCGGACGCTCGCGTCGATGCTGCGGGCCAGCGCCTTGCTCAGCATCGTCTTGCCGACTCCCGGCACGTCCTCGAGCAGCAGGTGACCCTCGGCGAGCAGGACCACCAGCGCCGCCGTCACCACCTCGGACTTGCCCTCGATGACCCGCTCCACGTTGGCGCGCACGCGGTCCGTGACCGCCGTGAGGGTGGCGATGTCGGCGCTGCCCACCGCGGCGGGGGTCCCCGCCGTCGCCGTCGTCGTCGCTGCCGCGCCGTCCACTCGCTGTCTCCTCGTCCCCGTCGAGCCGACGAGGACGGCCGGCGCCCCACGGCCCGGGCGGCGTCCTCGTGCCTCACACCGTAGACGGCCTCCCCACGTCGTCCCCAGCGTTCCGGGCCCGCGGCCCACCACCGGCGCCGGGAATCCCTCCACGGCCCTCCACCGCACCCCCACCACGCCCCCGGGAGGCCGTGGAGCCCGCCACGGCGGGGGATCCGGGCGGTGGCCCGCGGGGACGGCGCAGCCCGCACTGCCCCGAAAAAGGCGCGAGAGGGCCGTGTTCTGGTTGACGGTGGAGGAAAGTGGTCTAGAGTGGAGCGCAGTGGAGGAACGGTGATCGGAGGAGCCCGATGTTCTTCGGGAACTTCACACCGAAGCTGGACGACAAGGGCCGGCTGATCCTCCCGGCGAAGTTCAGGGACGACTTCTCGGAGGGAGTGGTGATGGTCAAGGGCCAGGAGCGGTGCGTGAACCTGCTGACGATGGCGGAGTTCGAGGCCGTCGCCAGCCGGCTCCGCGAGGCGTCCATGACCAACAAGAGCACCCGCGACTACGTCCGCGTGCTGTTCGCCGCGGCGTACGACCAGGTGCCCGACAAGCAGGGCCGCGTGTCCGTGCCGGCGCACCTGCGCGAGTACGCCTCGCTCGACCGCGACGTCGTGGTCAACGGCGCCATGGACCGGGTCGAGATCTGGGCGCCCGACGCCTGGAGCAGCTACTCGGCCGAGCAGGAGCAGAAGTTCGCCGAGCTGAGCGACGAGGTCTTCCCCGGCATCTGAGCGCCGGGGCCACGCACGGCACGACCAGCACGACCAGCACGACCAGCACGACCAGCACCACCGGCACGACCAGCACCACCACAACAGCACAGCGGGAGCGCAGGACGAGGCCTCTGGCCCGCCCGCCGGACCATCTGACGCACCTTCCCCGGTGTCAGACGGCCCCCGGGGGCGGGCAAGGGACCTGGCCCGGCGCTCCCGCTCGTACGTCCAGCGAACGCAGCACCGGGAGGGGGTCGAGGGTGAGCACCGTGCGACGCGGCAGCCCCACGCGGACCGCCCCGGCGACGACCGTCGGCCCCGGTCTCCGCCGGGTCCGTCAGCAGGCCCGCGACGCGGTCGTCGTCATGGCCCTCTCGGCAGCCACCTCGACCGCCCTGGTCGGCGGCCTGCTCCTCGTCCTCTCGGTCGGGCGGTAGGCCCGTGACCGGGGTCCCCACCGCCGCGGGGAGCGAGCCCCGGCACGAGCCGGTCCTCCTGGCCCGCGTGCTGGAGCTGCTGGCCCCCGCGCTCGAGCGACCCGGCGCCGTGCTCGTCGACGGCACCCTCGGTCTCGGCGGTCACAGCGAGGCGGCGCTCGCCGCCTTCCCCGCCGCCCGCGTCGTGGGCATCGACCGCGACCCGGCGGCGCTGCGGCGCGCCGGGGAGCGTCTCGCGCCCTACGGCGAGCGCTTCACCGGCGTCCACGCGACCTACGACGAGCTGCCGGAGGTGCTCGCCGACCTCGACCTGCCCGCGCGGGGCGGCGTCGACGCCGTGCTGCTCGACCTCGGGGTGTCGTCGATGCAGCTCGACGTCCTCGACCGCGGCTTCGCCTACCGGGCCGACGCGCCGCTCGACATGCGGATGGACCCCGACGGCGCGGGCCGCACCGCCGCCGACGTCCTCAACACCTACGCGGCCGCCGACCTCGCCCGCGTGCTCAGCCGCTACGGCGAGGAGAAGTTCGCGCGGCGCATCGCCGACGCCGTCGTCCGGGCTCGTGCGGTCGAGCCGTTCACCACCTCGGGGCGCCTCGTCGAGCTGCTGTACGACGCGATCCCGGCGCCGGCGCGGCGGACCGGGGGACACCCCGCCAAGCGCACCTTCCAGGCGCTGCGCATGGAGGTCAACGACGAGCTCGGCGGCCTCGAGCGCGTGCTCCCCGCGGCCCTCGCGGCGATCCGCGTCGGCGGCCGCGTCGTCGTCGAGTCCTACCACTCCGGCGAGGACCGTCTCGTCAAGCGCGCGTTCACCGACGCCACCACCACCGTCGCCCCGCCCGACCTGCCGGTCGTCCCGTCCGAGCTGCAGCCCGGCCTGGTCGCCGTCACGCGCGGCGCCGAGCAGGCCGACGCCGACGAGGTGGCCCACAACCCGCGCGCGGCCTCGGTCCGGCTCCGCGCCGTCGAGCGCACCGGTCCCGACCCGCAGCGCAGCCCCCAGCGTGGCTCCGGCCGCGCCCGCCCCACCCGTCAACGCCCGGACCACCGCGCCCCAGGAGGCCCCCGATGAGCACCCCCGCGCCCCTGCCCGAGTCCCGGCCCGGCCTGCGCACCACGCCCGCCCCGGGCCGACCGCGCCGTCCCCTGGTCGTCGCCCCGCGCGTGCGCCCCCGCCCCCCGCGGGTGCCGTTCGTCGTCGTGGTCGCGCTGACCGCGCTCGGCGGCGTGGTCGGGCTGCTGCTGTTCAACACCTCGATGCAGCAGGCCTCCTTCGCGGCCAGCTCGCTCGAGCAGCAGGCCACGGCCCTCGCCGCCCGCGAGCAGGGCCTGCAGATGGAGCTGGAGTCGATGCGCGACCCCCAGCGCCTCGCGCGCGCCGCCCGCGACGCCGGGATGGTGCCCGGGGGAGCGACCTGCTTCCTCTCGCTGCCCGACGGCTCCACCTCGGGGCCGTGCACCGCTGCGACCCCCGAGGACGCGCGCCGCATCGAGCCGCAGCCCGCGCCGCGCCCCGCCGTGCTGACCCCCGAGCCCCGCTACGTCGACCCGCCGGCCGAGCAGAACCAGGTCGGGCGCAACTCCTCCGGCGACACGGCCCGCGGTGCCGACGCCCCCGGCTCGCTCGCGGCCAGGATGGACGGACGCAGCGACCGCGGCTGAGCGGCCCGCACCACCCGCACCCGACCCGCACCCGACCCGCACCACCCAGGAGGCCCCGTGCCGCACGACCGCCAGCGACTCCGCCCGGCCCGGTCGTCCTCCGCGCGCCCGCCGACCAGGAGTCGCCGGGGTCGCGCGCACGTCCGGCTGCGCGTCGGCCTGGTCCTGATCACGATGGTGCTCTCGGTGCTCGCCGCCCGCCTCGTGCAGCTGCAGGGTCTCGACCCCGGCTCGTACGCCGAGATGGCCGCCGCCGAGGGCACCGTCGACATGGTGCTGCCCGCCGAGCGCGGCGAGATCCTCGACCGCAACGGCGTCGCGCTGGCCAGCTCGGTCGACGGGATGATGGTCATCGCGGACCCCCAGCTGACCGAGGAGAACGCGACCGAGCTCGCGACCCTGTTCTCCGAGCGGCTCGACGTCGACTACTTCGACACCCTCGCCCAGCTGCGCGACACCGAGTTCCGGTTCCGCTACGTCGCCCGCCGCGTGCCCTCCACGCTGGCCCAGGAGACCCTCGACGTCATCGACGAGGCGGGCTACGACGGGATCACGCTGCAGCAGGACCCGGTCCGCGACTACCCGGCCGGCGACGTCGCGGCCAACCTGGTCGGCTTCCTCGGCGCGGACGAGAAGCCCCGCCTCGGCATGGAGCTCACCTTCGACGGACTGCTGCGAGGCAGGGACGGCGAGGCGCGCTACACCAGCGGCGCCGGCAACCGGATCCCCCTCGGCGAGAACAGCACGACCGACCCCATCGACGGCCGCGACCTGCGGCTGACGATCGACCGCGACGTGCAGTGGACCGTCCAGCGCGAGCTGCGCAACGCCGTCGAGGACGCCCGCGGCGACTCCGGGGTCGCGGTCGTCATGGACACCCAGTCCGGCGAGGTGCTGGCCCTCGCCGACCACCCGACGTTCGACGCCTCGCAGCCCTCGCTGTCGCCCAAGGAGGACTACGGCTCCCGCGCCCTCAGCGACGTCTACGAGCCGGGCTCGGTGCTCAAGGTGATGACCGTCGCCGGTCTCCTCGACGCCGAGGAGGTCACGCCCACCACCCGGATCACCGTGCCCTCCGAGCTCGACAGCGGCGACAGCGTGATCGGCGACTACTGGGACCACGGCACCCTGCGGCTGACCGTCGCCGGCGCGATCTCGCAGTCCTCCAACATCGGCACGGTGCTCGCGGCCCGCCGGATGTCGCCCACCGCGCTGCACGACTACCTCACCGGCTTCGGGCTGGGCAGCGTCACCGGCGTCGGGGTCCGCGGCGAGTCCGCCGGCATCCTGCCGGACGCGGCCACCTGGACCCCGATGGCGGCCGACCGCATCGCCTTCGGCCAGTCGGTCTCGGTCAACGCGCTGCAGATGACGGCGGCCGTCAACACCATCGCCAACGGCGGCGTCCACGTCGACCCCAGCCTCGTCGAGGGCCGCGCCACCACCGACGCGGGCGAGGCCGTCGGCACCGAGCAGTCCACCTCCGAGCGGGTCGTCTCCGAGGTCGCGGCCCGCCAGACCTCCGACATCCTCGAGCAGGTCGTCGACCCCGACGAGGGGGTGGCCCCGGGTGCGGCCGTCCCCGGCTACCGGGTGGCCGGCAAGACCGGGACCGCGCAGCGGGTCAACCCCGAGTGCCAGTGCTACGACGGCACGTTCACCGTCTCCTTCGGTGGCTTCGCGCCCGCCGACGACCCGCGCTTCACCGTCTACGTCGCCGTCCAGAACCCCCGCAACGGCGGCGGCGGCGGCTCCGTGGGCGGCCCGGCGTTCTCACGGATCATGGGCGCCGTGCTGCGTCACTACGCCGTGCCGCCGACCGGGTCCCGGCCCGCCAGGCTGCCGATCGAGTGGTGACCTCGCCCGGTCCGGGCGTGGGAGGGGCCGGCCCCGACGACGGGCCGGATAACCTCACCGGGTGGTGAGCGAGGAGCAGCGTCGGGAGGCCCTGCGGGCGACCCGACCGCGGTCCGTGACCCCCGTGCCGCTGGCGTCCGTCGTGACCCGGCTGGCCGCGGACGGAGCGGCGCCGGAGACGACCGGGCCCGTCGGGACGGACGGGTCCGACGGGGCCGACGGGTCCGACGGGTCCGACGGGGCCGACGGGGTGAGCGTCACGGGCGTCACGCTGTCCACCCAGCGCGTGCTGCCCGGCGACCTGTACGCCGCGCTGCCCGGCACCCGCGCCCACGGCGCGGACTTCGCCGCGCAGGCCCTCGCGGCCGGCGCGGTGGCGGTGCTGACCGACGCCGACGGCGCCGCGCGGCTCGCCGCCCTCCCCGGCGGGGTCGCCGACGACCTGCCCGTCGTGGTGGTCGCCGACCCGCGACGGGTGCTGGGATCCGTCGCCGCGCAGGTGTACGGCGACCCCGCGGGGCGGCTGACGCTGGTCGCGGTCACCGGCACCCAGGGCAAGACCACCACCACCCGCCTCGCGACCTCCGCGCTCGAGGCGGCCGGGGTGCGCTGCGCGGCCATCGGCACGGTCGGCACCCGCGTCGCCGGCCGCGACCTCGCCACCAGCCTGACCACCCCCGAGGCGCCCGACCTGTTCGCGCTGCTGGCCCGGATGGCGGAGGAGGAGGTGGCGGTCTGCGTCATGGAGGTCTCCAGCCACGCCCTCGTGCTCGGCCGCGTCGACGGCGTCGTCTTCGACGTCGCCTGCTTCACCAACCTCGGGCGCGACCACCTGGACTTCCACCCGACCGTCGAGGACTACTACCGCGCCAAGGCCTCGCTGTTCACCCCCGCGCGCGCCCGGCTCGCCCTGGTCGCCGTCGACGACGAGCACGGCCGGCGCCTGGCGGGGGAGACCACGCTGCCGGTGCGGACCCTCTCCGCCGCCGGCCGCGACGCGGACTGGCGCGCCGCGGACGTGCGCTCCGACGCCGCCGGCTCGTCGTTCACGCTGGCGGGCCCGGACGACCTGCGGCTCGCCACCGGGGTCGGGCTGCCCGGCGCCTTCAACGTGGCCAACGCCCTCACCGCCCTCGCCGCGATCGCGGAGGCCGGGCTCGACGTCGCCGGCGCCGCCGCCGCCCTGCCCACCGCCGGCGGCGTGCCCGGACGCTTCGAGCGCGTCGAGGCCGGCCAGGACTTCACCGTCGTCGTCGACTACGCCCACAAGCCCGACGCCGTCGAGGCCGCCCTGGCCGCGATGCGGACCCTCACCGCCGGGCGGCTCCTCGTCGTCCTCGGCGCCGGCGGCGACCGCGACCCCGGCAAGCGCGAGCTGATGGGCGAGGTCGCCTCCCGCCTCGCCGACGTCGTGGTGGTCACCGACGACAACCCCCGCAGCGAGGACCCCGCGGAGATCCGTGCCGCCGTGCTCGCCGGCGCCCGCGCGGGCGACGCCGAGCTGCTCGACGTCGGCGACCGCCGCGAGGCCGTGCGCCGGGCGCTCGCGCTCGCGCGGAGCGGCGACGTGGTCGTCGTCGCCGGCAAGGGCCACGAGACCGGCCAGGAGGTCGCGGGGGTGGTCCATCCCTTCGACGACCGGGTCGTGGTGGCCGAGGAGCTCGGCGCCCTGGCCGGGAGCCGCCCGTGATCGCCCTGGGCCTGCGCGAGCTCGCGGGCGTCGTGGGCGGGCGGCTCGCTGACGCGACCGGCGACGAGGTCGTCACGGGCGCCGCCACCCTCGACAGCCGCGAGGTCCCCGCCGGCGGCCTGTTCGTGGCGATGGCCGGCGAGCACGTCGACGGCCACGACTACGCCGTCGGCGCGCACGCGGCCGGCGCGGCCGCCGTGCTGGCCGAGCGCGCGACGGGTGCCCCGTCGGTCCTCGTCGACGACGTCACCGCGGCCCTCGGCCTGCTCGCCCGCCACGTCCGGGACCGGCTGCCCGACGCGACCGTGCTCGCGCTGACCGGCAGCCAGGGCAAGACCGGCACGAAGGACTACCTCGCCGCGGTCCTGGACCACGCGGCCCGCGCCGCGGGACGCACGGGGCCCGACGTGACCGTCGCCACACGTGGCAACCTCAACAACGAGCTGGGCGTCCCCCTCACCGTGCTGCGCGCGACCGAGGACACCCGCCACCTCGTGGTCGAGATGGGCGCCCGCGGCGTGGGCCACATCCGGCTGCTGTGCGACGTCGCCCGGCCCGACGCCGCCGCCGTGCTCAACGTCGGCTCCGCCCACCTCGGCGAGTTCGGCTCCGTCGAGGCCATCGCGCAGGCCAAGGGCGAGATCGTCGAGCAGCTGGCCCCGACGGGCACGGCGGTCCTCGCGGCCGACGACCCGCGGGTCGCCCCGATGGCCTCCCGCACCCGGGCCCGCGTGCTGAGCTTCGGCGGGCCCGGCGCCGACGTCGCGGGCGAGGTGCTCACCACCGACGACCGCGGACGCGCGACGTTCGCGCTGACCCACGCGGGCGCGACCCACGAGGTCGCGCTCGCGCTGCCCGGCCGCCACCAGGTCGCCAACGCCACCGCGGCGGTCGCCCTCGCGCTCGCCGCCGGCGCGGACCTCGCCGAGGCCGCCGCGGGCCTGCGCGCCGCCCGCCCGGACTCGCGCTGGCGCATGGAGGTCGCCGAGCGCGCCGACGGCGTCACCGTCGTCAACGACGCCTACAACGCCAACCCCGCCTCGGTCCGCGCCGCGCTCGACACCCTCGCCGACATGACCGCCTCCGGGCGTCGCGGCGTCGCCGTCCTGGGGGAGATGAAGGAGCTCGGCGACGGCGCGGCACAGGCCCACCACGAGGTCGGGGCGCACGCCGGCCGACGGGGCGTCGCGGTCGTCGTCGCGGTCGACGCCGAGGCCGGGGGACCGGCCGCCGGCCTCGCGGACGGCGCCGAGCGCGCCGGGGCCCGGGTGGTGCGCACGGCGGGCCGCGACGAGGCCACCGCGTGGGTGCGCCAGAATGTCCTGCCCGGCGACGTCGTGCTCGTCAAGGCCTCGCGCGGCGTGGCCCTCGAGCACCTCGCCCAGGCGCTGCTCGACACACCGGCACCGACGACCAAGGAGGGCGATCTCGGGTGAGGGCGATCCTCCTCAGCGGCGGCCTGTCGCTCATCCTGTCCCTGCTCGGCACGCGGGTCGCCATCTCGGTGCTCTCCGCGAAGGGCTACGGCCAGGAGATCCGCGACGACGGGCCCACCAGCCACCACACCAAGCGCGGCACCCCCACCATGGGCGGGATCGTCATCATCCTGGCGTCGGTGCTCAGCTACTTCGTGGCCAAGCTGGTCACGGGCTCGCTGCCCTCCGCCTCGGCGCTGCTGCTGATCTTCCTGTTCGTCGGGATGGGCCTCGTGGGCTTCCTCGACGACTTCATCAAGATCTACAAGCAGCGTTCGCTGGGCCTGCGCAGCAAGGCCAAGATGGTCGGCCAGACGTTCGTCGCGCTCGCCTTCGGCGTGCTCGCGCTGTCGCCGTGGCTGGCCGACGAGAACGGCCGGACGCCGGCGTCGCAGAAGATCTCGTTCATCCGGGAGATCGACTGGCTGACGCTGCCGTCCGTGCTCGCGGTGCTGCTGATCTGGTTCATCATCGCCGGCACCAGCAACGCCGTGAACCTCACCGACGGCCTCGACGGCCTCGCCACCGGCGCCTCGGTGATGGTGTTCGGCGCCTACACGCTCGTGAACATCTGGCAGAACAACCAGTTCTGCCAGTCCACCCCGTCGGGGTCCTGCTACAACGTCCGCGACCCGCTCGACCTGGCCGTCGTCGCGGCGGCGATCACGGGGGCCTGCTTCGGCTTCCTGTGGTGGAACGCCTCGCCGGCCGCGATCTTCATGGGCGACACCGGGTCCCTCGCCCTGGGCGGGGCGCTCGCCGGTCTCGCGATCCTCACCCGCACCGAGCTGCTGCTGGTGATCCTCGGCGGGCTGTTCCTGGTCGTGACGCTCTCCTCGATGATCCAGGTCTCGGTGTTCAAGGCCAGTCGCTCGAGCGCCGCCTTCCGCAAGGTCTTCCGCGTCCAGCCCGGCCACCGGGTCTTCCGCATGGCGCCCCTGCACCACCACTTCGAGATGCTCGGCTGGGAGCAGGTGACGGTGGTGATCCGCTTCTGGATCATCACGGGCCTGTGCGTCGTCGTCGGCCTCGGCATCTTCTACGCCGAGTGGGTCGTCAATGTCTGAGCCCGGGCGCTCGCGCGTCGAGGGGCTGCGCCGCGGCGACGACTGGGACGGCGTCCGCGCGGTCGTCGCCGGGTTCGGGGTGTCGGGCTTCGCCGCGGCCGACAACCTCACCCACATCGGCGCGCAGGTCACCGCCCTCGACGACCGACGCACCGACGCGCTCGGCGAGCGCGCCGAGCTGCTCGGGGTCCTCGGCGCCGACGTGCGCCTGGGCCCCGGCTCCACCGCGGCGCTCCCCGACGACGCCGACGTGCTCGTCGTCTCGCCCGGCTGGCGCCCCGACGCGCCCCTGCTCGCCCAGGCGGCCGCCCGCGGCGTCCCCGTGTGGAGCGAGGTCGAGCTCGCCTGGCGGCTCCGCGACGCGGGCCCCGACGGCCGACCGGCCCCCTGGCTGGCGGTGACCGGCACCAACGGCA
Source organism: Nocardioides lentus (assembly GCF_039529515.1). Lineage (NCBI taxonomy): Bacteria > Bacillati > Actinomycetota > Actinomycetes > Propionibacteriales > Nocardioidaceae > Nocardioides > Nocardioides lentus. The sequence goes on along the minus strand of NZ_BAAAMY010000002.1, from coordinate 493,169 downwards.
AGACCACGACGGTGCGGATGCTCGAGTCGATCCTGCGCGCCGCGGGCCTCACGACCGTCGCGGCCGGCAACGTCGGGCTGCCGCTGACCGAGGCCGTCATGGACCCCACGCCGTACGACGTGGTGGCGGTCGAGCTCTCCAGCTTCCAGCTGCACCACACGCGCAGCGTCGCGGCGCAGGCCGCGGTGTGCCTCAACGTCGCCGAGGACCACCTCGACTGGTACCCCGACATGGCGGCCTACGCCGCCGACAAGGGCCGCGTGTACGCCGGGGTCGAGCGGGCCTGCGTCTACAACCTCGCCGACCCCGTCACCGAGCGGCTGGTGCGCGAGGCCGACGTCGTCGAGGGGGCGCGGGCGGTCGGGTTCACGCTCGGCACCCCGGGCGTCGGGATGGTCGGGCTGGTCGAGGACATCCTCGCCGACCGGGCGTTCGTCGCCGAGCGGGCCACGAGCGCCGCCGAGCTGTGCACCGTCGACGACCTGTTCTCCCCGGCGCCGCACGTGGTCGAGGACGCGCTCGCCGCCGCGGCGCTGGCCCGCGCCCACGGCGTCGAGCAGGCCGCCGTCCGCGACGGGCTGCGCGCCTTCCGCCCCGACGGCCACCGCATCGCCGTCGTCGCCGAGGGCGACGCGGGCCGCGGCGTGCGCTGGGTCGACGACTCCAAGGCCACCAACCCCCACGCGGCCCGGTCCTCGCTCCTGGCCCACGACCCCGTCGTGTGGGTCGCGGGCGGCCTGGCGAAGGGCGCCCGCTTCGACGACCTCGTGCGCGACGTGGCCGGCCGGCTGCGGGGCGCCGTGCTGCTCGGCCGCGACCGCCACGTGATCGCGGCCGCTCTCGCGCGACACGCGCCTGAGGTCCCCGTCGTGGAGGTCGGGGACGGCGAGACTTCTGCACGAGGTGGCCCCATGGGCCGCGCGGTCGAGGCCGCGGCGCACCTCGCCCGCCCGGGCGACACGGTGCTCCTGGCCCCGGGGTGCGCGTCGATGGACCAGTTCACGGACTACGCCGCGCGGGGCGACGCCTTCGCCGACGCGGTGCGCGAGCACCTCGCGCACCCGCCAGAGCCAGACACAGACTGAGGCCGACCGGCCCGGGGAGGGGACACCGATGACCGCCCTGGACCCGGGAGTCGGACGGCTGCGGGCCGGGGCCCGCGCCCCGCTCAGCTGGTGGCGCGCGATCCGCCAGACGCTGGACCGGCCGCTCGCCGTCTACTACCTGCTCCTCGGCGCCGCCGGGCTCCTGCTGACCATCGGCCTGCTGATGGTGCTGAGCGCCTCGAGCGTCTACTCCTACAACGTCCACGACCGGAACTCCTACGCCGTGGTCACCCGCCAGCTGATGTGGGTGGTGATCGGGCTCCCGTGCGCGATCGTCGCCTCCCGGATGCCGCTGCGCGCCGTGCGCTGGCTGGCGTGGCCGGCGCTGGTGGTCGCGATCGTGCTGCTGGCGCTGACCCAGACGCCGCTGGGTGCGACGGTCAACGGCAACACCAACTGGCTCGTGCTCGGTCCGGTGCAGATCCAGCCCTCGGAGATCGCCAAGCTCGCGGCCGTGCTGTGGGCGGCCCACGTGTACGCCCTCAAGGAGCGTCGACTGGGCGACCTGTCGCACGTGCTGGTCCCCGTCGTCCCGGTCCTGGGCATGATCACCCTGCTCGTGGTCTGGCAGCGCGACCTCGGCACCGCCCTGGTCCTCGCCGCCATCCTGCTGGGGATGCTGTGGGTCGTGGGGGCCCCCGGCCGGCTGTTCGCGGTGTCGTTCGCCGTGATCGCCTCGCTCGCGCTGTGGCTCGCCTCCACGAGCGCGGAGCGGCGCAAGCGCCTGCTCAACTTCACCGACCCGTTCGCCGACTTCCACGACGCCGGCTGGCAGCCCGCCCACGGCCTGTACGCGCTGTCGAGCGGCGGCGTCCTCGGCCAGGGGATCGGGGCCAGCCAGCAGAAGTGGGGCTACCTGCCCGAGGCCCACACCGATTACATCTTCGCCGTGCTCGGCGAGGAGCTGGGCCTCGTCGGCACCCTGCTCGTGCTCGGCCTGTTCGCCACGATCGCGTTCGCGGCGATCCGCATCGCCACCACCACCGACGAGCCGTTCGTGCGCTACGCCAGCTTCGGCATCGTGGTGTGGCTGCTCGGGCAGACGATCATCAACCTCGGGATGGTGCTCGCGCTGCTGCCGGTGATCGGCATCCCCCTGCCCCTCGTCTCGTACGGCGGGTCGGCCCTGCTGCCCTCGCTCGTCGCGCTCGGGCTGCTGATCGGCTTCGCGCGGCGCCAGCCCGAGGCGGCCCGCGCGCTCGCGGAGCGCCGCCCGGCCCGGGGTCGGGCACGGGCCTCGGCGCGCGCCGGGGCTCGGTAGGGTCGCACGGATGCCTGACGAGTCCCGCCCGGCGCCGACCGGCACCCGCGTCCTGCTGGCCGGCGGCGGCACCGCCGGTCACACCTCCCCGCTGCTCGCGACCGCCGACGCGCTGGTGCGCCTGGACCCCGCGGTCGTCGTGACCTGCGTGGGGACCGCCCGCGGGCTCGAGACCCGCGTCGTTCCCGCCGCCGGCTACCCCCTCGAACTCATCCCGCCGGTGCCGCTGCCGCGGTCGCTGTCCACCGAGCTGGTGAAGGTCCCCGCGCGGCTGCGCGGCGCCGTGCGCGAGGCGCGCGCGGTGCTGGACCGCGTCGACCCGCACGTCGTGGTCGGCTACGGCGGCTACGTCTCCCTGCCCGTCTACCTGGCCGCGCGCCGCCGCGGGACGCCGGTGGTCGTGCACGAGCAGAACGCGGTGCCGGGGCTCGCCAACAAGGTCGGCGCCCGCCGGGCCGCCCGCGTCGCCGTCAGCTTCCCCGACACCCCGCTGCCGCGTGCCGAGCTGGTGGGGCTCCCGATCCGCCGGCTGGTCTCGACGCTCGACCGCGCGGCGCTGCGCGCCGAGGCGCGCGCCCACCTCGGCCTCGACCCCGACCGCCCGACGCTGCTGGTGACCGGTGGCTCCCAGGGCGCGCGACGGCTCAACACCGCCGTCACCGGCGCGGCGGCGGCCCTCGCCGAGGCCGGCGTGCAGGTGCTGCACGTGGTCGGCCCCAAGAACGTGCAGGACGTCACCGCCCCCGCGCGGGCCGCCGGCGAGCCGCCGTACGTGGTGCTGGGCTACGTCGACCGGATGGACCTGGCCTACGCGGCCGCCGACCTCGTAGTGTGCCGTGCCGGCGCCTCGAGCGTCACGGAGGCCGCGGCGGTCGGGCTGCCCGCCGTGTTCGTGCCGCTGCCGATCGGCAACGGCGAGCAGGAGCACAACGCCCGCGCCGTCGTCGACGACGGAGGAGCCCTCCTGCTCGGCGACGCCGCGATGGGGCCCGAGTGGGTCGCCGCCGAGGTGCCCGCGCTCCTGACCGACCCCGCCCGCCTCGCGGCCATGGGCGCCGCGGCGGGGCGCCGCGTCCCCCGCGACGCCGACGAGCGGCTCGCGCGCATCGTGCTCGAGACCGCCCGCACCGGGAGCCCGTCGTGAGGGTCCCGGTCCCCGACGAGATCCTCCCCGCCGACGCGCTGGGCCGGGTCCACCTCGTCGGCATCGGGGGGGCCGGCCTGTCCGGCATCGCCCGGATCCTGCTCGCCCGCGGGGTGGAGGTCTCCGGCAGCGACGGCGCCGACTCACCCACCCTGGCGGCGCTGCGCGCCGCCGGCGCCACCGTGCACCTCGGCCACGACGGGGCCCACCTCGACCACCTCGGCCCCGACGACACGGTCGTGGTCTCGACCGCGGTCCGCGAGACCAACCCCGAGGTGGTGGAGGCGACCCGCCGCGGGCTGCGGCTGCTGCCCCGCTCCGCCGCGCTGGCGGCGGTCATGGCCGGGCGGCGCGTGGTGGCGGTCGCCGGCACCCACGGCAAGACCACCACGACCTCCCTGCTGACCGTGGCCCTGCGCGCCGCGGGCGCGGACCCGACCTACGCCGTGGGCGGCGACCTCGCCGACACCGGCACCAACGCGGCCGAGGGCACCGGGACGGAGTTCGTCGCGGAGGCCGACGAGAGCGACGGGGCGTTCCTCGTCTACTCCCCGCACGCCGCGGTCGTCACCAACGTGGAGGCCGACCACCTCGACAGCTGGGGCACCGAGGAGGCCTACCGCGCGGCCTTCGAGGACTTCCTCGACCGCATCGACCCGGAGGGCTTCTGCGTGCTGGTCGTCGACGACCCGGGTGCCGCGCACCTGGCGGACGTCGCCGAGGCCCGCGGGCTGCGCACGGTGCGGGTGGGGGAGTCCGACGGTCCCGACCCCCGCCTCGACGTCCGGGCCTCCGGGCTGCGCTTCGCGGGACGCACCTCGACGTTCACGGTCCACGACGGCGACGTCGCCCTCGGGGAGGTCGAGCTGCAGATCCCCGGACGCCACTACGTCCTCGACGCCCTGGCCGCGCTCGCCTGCGGGCTGCGGCTGGGGCACGACCCGGACGCCCTGCGCGCCGGGCTCGCGTCGTTCACCGGCACCCGACGCCGGATGGAGCACCTCGGCAGCCGCGGCGGGGTCGCGGTCTACGACAGCTACGCCCACCACCCGGCCGAGATCGCCGGCGACCTGCAGGCGGCCCGGGCCGTGGCGGGGTCCGGGCGCGTGCTGGTCGTCTTCCAGCCCCACCTGGTCTCTCGCACCCGCCTGCTCGGCGTCGAGATGGGCCGCGCCCTCGGGCTCGCGGACGACGTGGTCGTGCTCGACGTCTACCTCGCCCGCGAGGACGCCGACCCGGCCGTCACCGGGGCCCTCGTCGCGGGCGCCGTCCCGCTGGCCGCCGACGCCGTGGTCCACGAGCCGGACCGCGACGCCGCCGTCGCCCGGCTGGTCGACCGGGCCCGCCCCGGCGACCTCGTGCTGACCCTCGGCGCCGGTGACGTCACCGCGCTGGCCCCGGTCCTGCTCGCGGCGCTGCCCGAGGGCCCCGAGGAGGCCGCCGACCCGGAGGGGACCGGTCGTGGCCCGGCCTGAGGAGCGCCGGTTCTCCCGGCGTCGCTGGGCGCGACGCCTCGCCGCCTGGCGCACCACGCTGGCCCTGGCCGCGGTGGCGGTCGTCGTGGGGGTGACGGTGTGGGTCGTCGGCTGGTCGCAGGTGCTCGCCGTCGAGGGCGTCGAGGTGACGGGCGCCGACGAGGTGCTCAGCGCGGACGGCGTCCGAGCGGCCGCCGACGTCGAGGCGGGGCAGCCGCTGGCCCGGGTCGACCTCGACCGCATCGAGGCCCGGGTGGAGGCGCTGGCCGCCGTGCGCGACGCCGACGTCTCGCGCCAGTGGCCCCACGAGGTGCGCATCGAGGTGACCGAGCGCGAGGCCGTGGCCCTCGTCCGCATCGGCGACAGCGTGCGGGGCATGGACACCGAGGGCGTCGCCTTCCGCACCTACGAGGGGCGCCCGCCGGACCTCCCGCGCGTCGACACGAGCGCCTCGGTCGCCACCGAGGCGCTGCGCGAGGCCGCCGCCGTGGTCACCGCCATGCCGGTCGGGCTCTCCGAGCAGGTGGAGTCCGTGAGCGTGGAGTCGGTGGACGCGATCTCGCTGATCCTGCGGGACGGGCGCACCGTGCGGTGGGGGAGCGCCGAGGCCTCCGGGCAGAAGGCCGCCGTCCTCGCCTCCCTGCTGCGCCGCGACGCCCTGGCCTTCGACGTCAGCGTGCCGGGCGACCCGACCAGCTGCGCCGACCCCGGCTGCGTCTGAGAACGGACCCGTCCCGGCCCGTCCCGGCCTGTCCCGATACTGCCCGGGACGGCAGTGACGGGTGTGGTTCGGGCGTGTCGGTCGCGACCGGGCGCCGTCCGCCCCTACCGTAGAGTCACTCGAGGTTGACATAACTATAACCCTCAGGTTGAGGGTTAGGCTCATCGCTCGACCAGACCGCAGACCGACAGACAGCGTCCCGGCACGAGGCCGGGAGTGACCAGCGAGAGGCGACATCGCCGTGGCAGCACAGAACTACCTGGCCATCATCAAGGTCGTCGGCATCGGCGGGGGCGGGGTGAACGCCGTCAACCGGATGATCGAGGTCGGGCTCAAGGGCGTCGAGTTCATCGCCATCAACACCGACGCGCAGGCGCTGCTGATGAGCGACGCCGACGTCAAGCTCGACATCGGTCGCGAGCTCACCCGCGGCCTCGGCGCCGGCGCCAACCCGGAGGTCGGCGGTCAGGCCGCCCAGGACCACGCCGACGAGATCGAGGAGGTCATGAAGGGCGCCGACATGGTGTTCGTGACCGCCGGCGAGGGCGGTGGCACCGGCACCGGTGGCGCCCCCGTGGTCGCGAAGATCGCCCGGGGCCTCGGCGCCCTGACGATCGGTGTCGTGACCCGCCCCTTCGCCTTCGAGGGCCGTCGCCGGGCCAACTCCGCGGAGGAGGGCATCGCCGCCCTCCGCGAGGAGGTCGACACCCTCATCGTGATCCCCAACGACCGGCTGCTGTCGATCAGCGACCGCAACGTCTCGGTGCTCGACGCCTTCAAGCAGGCCGACCAGGTCCTCCTCCAGGGCGTCTCGGGCATCACCGACCTGATCACCACCCCGGGCCTGATCAACCTCGACTTCGCCGACGTGAAGTCCGTCATGGCCAACGCCGGCTCCGCCCTCATGGGCATCGGCTCCGCCCGCGGCGAGGACCGCGCCGTCGCCGCCGCGGAGATGGCCGTCTCGTCGCCGCTGCTCGAGGCCTCGATCGACGGTGCCCACGGCGTGCTGCTGTCGATCGCCGGCGGCTCCGACCTCGGCCTGTTCGAGATCAACGAGGCCGCGGCGCTGGTGGCCGAGTCCGCGCACGGCGAGGCCAACATCATCTTCGGGGCCACCATCGACGACGCGCTCGGCGACGAGGTCCGGGTGACGGTGATCGCCGCCGGCTTCGACGGCGGGATGCCGAAGCGTCGCGACGACGGCAACGTGCTGCGTCGTACGCCGCCCCCGCAGCAGCGCGCCCGCACCGAGGACGCCGGCTCGCGCCCCGCGCCCTCCGGGGGTGGGGCCACGGCCTCGCGCCCGGCGGCGCCGGCACCGGCCGAGCGCCCCTCGAGCCCGCCGCCCGCGCCGCGGGAGGCGCAGCGTCCGGCGCCGAGCCAGACCTCGGCGGCCCCCGCCGGCGGTGCCGCACCCGCCGACGAGCGCGCCGAGACCGCCCGACCGGCGCCGAAGCCGGTGGAGTTCGACGACGACGAGCTCGACGTCCCCGACTTCCTCAAGTAGGGGTGTACGCGCTGAGCGACTCCTGGCCCGAGGGGGCGGGCGGGCTCGGTGTCGAGGTGCGCTTCACCGACGCCGAGATCGACCTCCAGGGCGTGCGGCCGGGCTTCGCCGCCGCGCTCGCCGCCGTAGAGGCCGACACCGGGCGCTGCTTCGCCCGCCTCACCCAGGTGCACGGCGACGTCGTCCACGCGGTGACGACGCCGCCGGGCCCCGGACCGCGTGACGACGTGCCCGTGGGCGACGCCCTCGTCACCGACCTGCCGGGCGCCGGGCTGATGGTCCGCGTGGCCGACTGCGTGCCCGTCGTCCTGGCCGACACCGCGACCCCGGTCGTGGCCGTGGCCCACGCCGGGCGCGAGGGCGTCCGGCTCGGGGTCGTCGCCCGGACCGTCGAGGCGATGCGGGACCGCGGGGCCACCGGGCCGCTGCGGGCCTGGGTGGGACCCCACGTCTGCGGGTCCTGCTACGAGGTCCCGGCGGCGATGCGCGACGAGGTCGCGGCGGTCGTGCCCGCCACGCGCGCCACGACCCGCGACGGCACCCCCGCCCTCGACCTGGGTGCCGGGGTGCGCGCCCAGCTGGAGGCCGCCGCCGTCGAGGTCGTCGCCGTCGGCGGCTGCACCCGGGAGGACCCGGACCTGCACTCCCACCGACGCGACGGCGCGGCGTCGGGCCGTCTGGCCGGGCTCGTGTGGACACGATGAGCGGCCGCGAGGCCGAGCTCGCCGAGCGGCTCGCGGTCGTGCGCGGCCGGATCGCCGACGCCTGCGCCCTCGCCGGGCGCGCGCCCGGCGAGGTCACGCTGGTCGTCGTCACCAAGTTCTTCCCCGCCTCCGACGTGCGGGTCCTCGCCGGCCTCGGGGTCACCGACGTGGGGGAGAACCGTCACCAGGAGGCCGAGGCCAAGGCGGCGGACTGCGCGTCCGAGGGGCTGCGGTGGCACATGCTCGGCGGGCTGCAGAGCAACAAGGCCGCCGCGGTCACCCGGTGGGCCCACGTCGTCGAGTCCGTCGACCGCGCCAAGCTCGTGGGTCGTCTCGACGGCGGGGCCGCCGAGCACGCCGCCGACCGCGGGGGAGCCCCGCTCGAGTGCCTGGTCCAGGTCAGCCTGGACGCCCCGGGCGCCGGGAGCGCGCGCGCCGGGGTGGAGCCCGGCGGGCTCGCCGGGCTCGCCGCCCGGGTCGCGGACACCGAGCACCTGCGCCTGGCCGGCCTGATGGCGGTCGCGCCGACCGACGTCGAGCCGGCCCGGGCCTTCGAGGAGCTCGCGCGCGTCCGCGAGACGCTGCTCGCCGAGCACCCCGACGCACGCGTCCTGTCCGCGGGCATGAGCGGCGACCTCGAGGAGGCGATCGCGGTCGGCGCGACACACGTGCGTGTCGGTCGCGCGGTCCTCGGGGAGCGGCCCCCGAACCAGTAGTGTCCTGATCACGATCGGCGTCCGAGGTGGGCGCAGGAGCACCGGAGGAATTCACCCATGGCTGGTGGCATGCGCAAGTTCGGCGAGTACCTCGGCCTGCTCGAGGACTCGGACCGCTACGACCAGTACGACGAGGACGTCGACCTGGAGCGGACCGGCACCTCGAGCGAGCCCGTACGGTCCGAGCGCGGCCCCGCCGCCCGCCCGGCTCCCGCCCCCCGGCCCGCCCCGGTCTCGGACCTCGCCGAGCGGCGCCGTCCCGCCCCGGCCCCCACGCCGGCCGCGCCGGCGGTCGCCGAGCTGTCCCGGATCACCACCCTGCACCCGCGCACCTACAACGAGGCGCGTGTCGTCGGGGAGAACTTCCGCGAGGGCGTGCCGGTGATCATGAACCTCTCCGAGATGGACGACGCCGACGCCAAGCGCCTCGTCGACTTCGCCGCGGGCCTCGTCTTCGCGACCCGTGGCACCATCGAGCGCGTGACCGCCAAGGTGTTCCTCCTCTCGCCCCCGAACGTGACCGTGGCTGCCGAGGACAAGCAGCGTCTCGTCGAGGGCGGCTTCTTCAATCAGAGCTGACCGGTGAACATCGTCGGACAGGTCCTCGAGGCCGTCCTCTGGAGCTTCATCGCGCTCCTGTGGGTGCGGTTCGTCGTCGACTGGGTGCAGGTCTTCGCGCGCTCCTGGGAGCCCTCGGGGATCCTCCTGGTGCTGCTCGAGGTCGTGTACTCCGTGACCGACCCGCCCATCAAGGCGCTGCGGCGGGTGATCCCGCCGCTGCGGCTGGGCTCGGTGGCCCTCGACCTCAGCTTCCTCATCGTCCTGTTCGGCGCCTACGTGCTGCTCCAGGTCAACCGGGCCGTCTTCCTGTCCTGACCGGCCCCGGCCCCGGCCCCCGACGTTGCTTCGCAGGTCAGGGGCCGCAGGCGCTATGGTCGTCAGGACGGGTCCGTGACCCGGATCCGACACTGCTGTCTAACGAATGGGTGAGGTCATGCCGCTGACGCCTGAGGACGTGAGCAACAAGCGCTTTACTCCCGTCCGGCTCCGTGAGGGCTACGACATGGGGGAGGTCGACCAGTTCCTCGACGAGGTCGAGGCCGAGCTCGCGCGGCTGACGCGCGAGAACGAGGACCTGCGCCAGAAGCTCGCCGCGGCGCAGTCGGGCTCCGGCTCCTCCGCCGGCTCGTCGTACGGCCGGCCGCGACCCGAGCCGACGCCCGCGCCGGCGCCGGCCGCCCGGCCCGAGCCGACGCCCGAGCCCGCCCCGGTCACGCAGCCGGTCGCGCAGCAGGCCGCCCCGGCGGCCCCCGCCGCCGCGCCGGTGGAGACCATCCGGGTCGAGACGGTGCCCGAGGCGTCCAACGCCGCGGCCCGCCTGCTGGAGATCGCGACGCGCAACGCGGACGAGCTCGTCGAGGAGGCCAAGAACGAGGCCGACAAGATCGTCGGCGCCGCCCGCACGAAGGCGGAGCGCCTGACGACCGAGTCCAAGACGAAGGCCGACCAGCTCGAGGCCGACGCCCGGACCCGCGCGCAGATGCTCGACCAGGAGACCGCCGAGCGCCGCCAGCAGGTCTTCGGCGACCTGGAGCGCGAGCGCGACAAGCTCTCGGGCGAGGTGGAGAACCTCCGCTCCTTCGAGCGCGAGTACCGCTCCCGGCTCAAGAGCTACTTCACGCAGCAGCTGGAGTCGCTCAACAGTCCGGCCGAGACCCCGGCGCAGCCCGCCGAGGGCTCCTCGCCGGCGCCCAAGCGCCTGCGCTCGATCCTGGGTGACGAGGAGGCCTGAGCCTCCCCGCACCACCTGCACGACGTCCTCGACCTCGGGTCCCGCCTCCGCGCGGGGCCCGGGGTCGAGTCGTTCCCGGGCGTCTCGCGGCCGTGTGGAGCCACCCACTACTGTGCTCTCGGTGTCACCAGGACCCGCGGCACGGACGACCGCGGTGGCGAGGACGAGCGCGAAGAAGAGCACTGTGACGAAGAGCGGCGTGGCGACCGGAGGGTCGGGATCGGGTGGTGCCTCCGTCGACGAGCTGGCGGCGCGGCTGCCGGTCGCGGAGGGCGACGACGCCTGGACCCCGCAGGAGGTCCAGGAGGTCCTCGACGAGCTCCACCAGCACCGCGACCGGCTCGCGACCCTCGTGCGGGGCCAGGAGGCGGAGCTGGCGGGCCTCATGCGCGACGCCGGCGACGGCGCCGGGCACGACCAGGCCGACGTCGGGGCCACCAGCTTCGAGCGCGACCACGAGCTGACCGTGGTCAACAGCGAGCGCGAGGCGCTGGAGCAGATCGACCACGCCCTCGTGCGGATCGACGCCGGGACCTACGGGGTCTGCGAGTCGTGCGGCAACCCCATCGGGAAGGCCCGTCAGATGGCGTTCCCGCGCGCCGCCCTGTGCCTGGCGTGCAAGCAGCGCGAGGAGCGTCGCTGATCTCCGCGACCGACGGGTCCACCCCCACCGACACCCCCGGTCCCGCCGACGGCGCGGACCGCGCGGTCCCGGGCGGGCCGCGCCCACGACGACGCCTGGTGCTGCTCGCGCTCGTCGCCGCCGCGGCGTACGCCGTCGACGTCACGACCAAGGTCGCCGCGGTCGCCCGACTCGAGCCCGGGTCCTACGTCGAGGTCGTCGGGTCCTGGCTGACGCTCACCCTCGTGCGCAACCCGGGCGCGGCGTTCTCGACCGGCACGGGCTTCACCGAGGTGCTGAGCGTGATCTCGATCGTCGCGACCCTCGTCGTGCTGTGGGTGGCGCGCCGGGTCGGGAGCACCGGCTGGGCGGTCGGCCTCGGGCTGCTGCTCGCGGGGGTGCTCGGCAACCTCACCGACCGGATCCTGCGTCAGCCCGGCCCGTTCCAGGGGCACGTCATCGACTTCCTCCGGCTCCCGAACTGGCCGGTGTTCAACGTCGCCGACATGTGCATCAACGCCGCGGCGGCGATCATCCTCGTGCAGGCCTTCCGCGGGGTCCGGGTCGACGGCACCCGGGAGGGTGACGCCGACAGCGAGCCCGACAGCGAGCCCGACAGCGAGCCCGGCAGCGAGCCCGGCAGCGAGCCCGGCAGCGAGCCCGGCAGCGAGCCCGGCAGCGAGCCCGGCAGCGAGCCCGGCAGCGAGCCCGGCAGCGAGCCGGGCGACGGGCCCGCGGGCGGCGACGTCGACCGGACGACCCGGGACCCGCGCCCGTGAGCGAGCTGCGGGTCGTGAGCGTCCCGGAGGGGCTGGCGGGCGAGCGGGTGGACGCGGCGATGGCGCGGATGTTCGGGCTCTCGCGCAGCCGCAGCGCCGAGCTCGTGGCCGAGGGCCTGGTCCTCGTCGACGGCGCCGGCGTGGCGAAGTCCGACCGGGTGACGCCGGGCAGCATGCTCGAGGTCACGATCCCCGAGGAGACGGACCCGCTCGCCGTCGTGCCGGAGACCGTCGAGGGGGTCGGGATCATCCACGACGACGACGACATCGTCGTGGTCGACAAGCCCGTCGGCGTGGCCGTGCACCCGTCGCCGGGCTGGACCGGGCCCACGCTCGTCGGCCACCTGGCCGCCGCCGGCTTCACCATCGCGACCTCCGGGGCCTCCGAGCGGCAGGGGATCGTGCAGCGGCTCGACGTCGGCACCTCCGGCGTCATGGTGGTGTGCAAGTCCGAGCGGGCCTACTCCCTGCTCAAGCAGGCCTTCCGCGAGCGGGAGGTCGAGAAGACCTACCACGCGCTGGTCCAGGGCCATCCCGACCCGCTCGCCGGCACGGTCGACGCCCCCATCGGACGCCACCGCGGCGCTGACTGGCGCTTCGCGGTGCGCGACGACGGCAAGCCCAGCATCACCCACTACGAGACCCTCGAGGCCCACCGCTTCGCGAGCCTGCTCGAGGTCCACCTCGAGACCGGACGCACCCACCAGATCCGCGTGCACATGTCCGCCCTGCGCCACCCCTGCGTGGGTGACCTGACCTACGGCGCCGACCCCACGCTCGCGACCCGGCTCGGTCTGGAGCGGCAGTGGCTGCACGCCGTCCGGCTGGCGTTCGCGCACCCCGACACCGGGGAGCGCGTCGAGTACTCCTCGCCGTACCCCGTCGACCTCGAGCGCGCCCTCGACCTGGTGCGCGGCACCCAGTGACGGCGAGCGGCGGTCCCGGCGAGGTGCTCCTGCGCCCCGCCGTCGAGGCCGACCTCCCGGCCGTCGCCGAGCTGCTCCTGGCCGCGCGGGCGGCCGCCGTCCCGGCGATGCCGCCCGTGCCGCCCGGTGCCGTCGACGTGGTGCGCCGCGACGTCGCGACGTGGGACCTCGAGCGGCGGGAGACCTGGCTCGCCGAGCCCGCCTCGGCCGACGGCCCGACGGGGCCGCTGGCCTTCGTGACGCTCGCCGACGACTGGCTGGAGTCGCTCTACGTCGCCCCCGCGGCGCAGCGGGCCGGGGTCGGCTCGTTGCTGCTCGACCTCGCGCGGGCGCTGCGACCCGGCGGCTTCTGCCTGTGGGTGCTCGCCGCGAACGCCCCGGCCCGGGCCTTCTACGCCGCGCACGGCCTCGTCGAGCTCGAGACGACCGACGGCTCGCGCAACCCCGAGGGTGTGCCCGACGTCCGCGTGGCGTGGCCCGGTGCCGACCCCCTGGTCTTCTACCGACGCCTGATCGACGACGCCGACGACGACCTCGGCGAGGTCCTCTCCCGCCGGGCCGCGCTCACGCGTGCGGTCCAGGCGGCGAAGGGCCACGACGCGCCGCGCGACCCGGGCCGGGAGGCCGCCGTCGCCGCCCGGGTGGCCCGCGGTGCGCCCGCGCTGGGCGCCGATCGCGTCGCGGAGGTGGTCGAGGTGGTCATCCGCACCGGTCTCGAGGCGGCCCGCCCGGACCACGGGTGACGGCCTCGACGGCGCCCGTCGCCGAGGCCGGTGTCGGCGCCCGCGGGCATGCTCGCGACCCGGGCCGCCACGCGCGACGGCGGCCGGGGCCCGGTGCCCGGGCTGGCGTAGGCTGACGGCCTTCCCCGCCAGTCCGGCACCTGCCCCACCGTGAGCGCCCCGCGAGCCCACCGCCACCCGTTGTCCCCCCACCGACCCGGCGAGGAACCCGTCTGACGATGTCGACCAGCCCCGAGGACTCCTTCGTCCACCTGCACGTGCACACCGAGTACTCGATGCTCGACGGTGCGGCCCGGCTGGGCGCGCTGACGCAGCGTGCCGCCGACCTGGGGATGCCGGCCGTGGCGATGACCGACCACGGCAACGTGTTCGGGGCCTACGAGTTCTACCGCAAGGCCAAGGACGCGGGGGTCAAGCCGATCATCGGCATCGAGGCCTACTTCGCGCCGAACGTGTCGCGGTTCGAGCGCACCGGCCACTTCATGTACGACGGACGCAAGGACCCGCGGGGCGACATCTCCGCGGGCGGCGCCTACACCCACATGACGCTGCTCTCCGAGACCACCGAGGGCATGCACAACCTGTTCCGGCTCTCGACGGGCTCCTGGAGCGAGGGCTACTTCAAGCAGCCCCGCATGGACCGCGAGCTCCTCAGCCGCCACGGCAAGGGCATCATCGGCACGACCGGCTGCCCCTCCGGCGAGATCCAGGTCCACCTGCGCCACGACAACTACGACGCGGCGCGGGCGACGGCCGGCGACTTCCAGGACATCCTCGGGCGCGAGAACTACTTCCTCGAGCTGATGGACCACGGTCTGTCGATCGAGACCCAGGTCCGCGACGGGCTGCTGCGCCTCGCGAAGGACCTGCGGATCCCGCTGCTCGCGACCAACGACTCGCACTACGTGATGAAGGAGGACGCGGCCTCCCAGGAGCACCTGCTCTGCATCAACTCCGGCTCCACGATGGACATCCCCGCGGGCGACGGCCCCGGGCAGCGGTTCGCGTTCTCGGGCGACGGCTACTACCTGAAGTCCGCGGCCGAGATGCGCGAGATCTGGCGCGACCTGCCCGAGGCCTGCGACAACACCCTGCTCGTCGCGCAGCGCTGCGACGTCGAGTTCACCCCCGGCAACGGCACCTACATGCCGCGGTTCCCCGTGCCGGAGGGCCACACCGAGCAGAGCTGGCTGGTCGAGGAGGTCAACCGCGGCCTCGGGGTCCGCTACCCCCACGGCGTGCCCGACACGGTCCGCGCCCAGGCCGACTACGAGCTCGGCGTCATCTCCTCGATGGGCTTCCCCGGCTACTTCCTCGTCGTCGCGGACTTCATCAACTGGGCCAAGGACAACGGGATCCGCGTCGGCCCCGGCCGCGGGTCCGGTGCGGGCTCGATGGTCGCCTACGCGATGCGGATCACCGACCTGGACCCGCTCGCGCACGGCCTGATCTTCGAGCGGTTCCTCAACCCGGACCGCGTCTCGATGCCCGACTTCGACATCGACTTCGACGAGCGCCGCCGCGGCGAGGTGATCCGCTACGTCACCGAGAAGTACGGCGACGAGCGCGTGTCCTACATCGTCACCTACGGCACCATCAAGGCCAAGCAGGCCGTCAAGGACTCCAGCCGGATCCTGGGCTACCCGTTCGCCATGGGCGACCGGATCACCAAGGCCATGCCGGCGGCGGTGATGGGCAAGGACGTGCCGCTGCAGGAGGTCTTCGACCCCGAGCACAAGCGCTACGGCGAGGGCGGTGACTTCCGCAAGCTCTACGCCGAGGAGCCCGACGTCAAGCGGGTCGTCGACACCGCCATCGGCATCGAGGGCCTCAAGCGCCAGTGGGGCGTGCACGCGGCCGGCGTGATCATGTCCAGCGAGCCGCTGGCCGACGTCATCCCGCTGCTCAAGCGCCCCGCGGACGGCGCGATGATCACCCAGTTCGACTACCCGACGTGCGAGTCGCTCGGGCTGATCAAGATGGACTTCCTGGGGCTGCGCAACCTCACGGTCCTCGACGACGCGGTGAAGAACATCGAGCTCAACCGCGGCGAGACGGTCGTGCTGGAGGACCTCACCCTCGACGACCCCGCGACGTACGCGCTGATGCAGCGCGGGGAGACGCTCGGGGTCTTCCAGCTGGACGGCGGGCCGATGCGGGCGCTGCTGCGCTCGATGCGCCCCGACACCTTCGAGGACATCTCCGCCGTCGGCGCGCTGTACCGGCCCGGCCCCATGGGCGCGGACTCGCACAACAAGTACGCGCGCCGCAAGACCGGCCGCGAGCCGGTGGTGGCGATCCACCCCGAGCTCGAGGAGCCGCTGGCCGACATCCTGGGCGAGACCTACGGGTTGATCGTCTACCAGGAGCAGGTCATGGCGATCGCCCAGAAGCTCGCCGGCTACAGCCTGGGCCAGGCGGACATCCTGCGCCGCGCGATGGGCAAGAAGAAGAAGGAGGAGCTCGACAAGCAGTACGTCGGGTTCTCCGGCGGCATGAAGGAGCGCGGCTACTCCGAGGCCGCGGTCAAGACGCTGTGGGACATCCTGCTGCCGTTCTCCGACTACGCCTTCAACAAGGCCCACTCGGCGGCGTACGGGCTGGTGTCGTACTGGACGGCCTACCTGAAGGCCAACTACCCGGCCGAGTACATGGCCGCGCTCCTGACGTCCGTGAAGGACGACAAGGACAAGATGGCGATCTACCTCAACGAGTGCCGCCGGATGCGGATCCAGGTGCTGCCGCCGGACGTCAACGAGTCCCAGGCGACCTTCACCTCCGTCGGTCCGGACATCCGCTTCGGGCTCACCGCGATCCGCAACGTCGGCGCCAACGTGGTCGACGGCATCGTCGCCTCCCGCACCGAGAAGGGCCGGTTCGCCGACTTCGACGACTTCATGGACAAGGTCCCCGCGCTGGTCTGCAACAAGCGCGTGGTGGAGTCGCTGATCAA
This sequence comes from Nocardioides lentus, assembly GCF_039529515.1. Lineage (NCBI taxonomy): Bacteria > Bacillati > Actinomycetota > Actinomycetes > Propionibacteriales > Nocardioidaceae > Nocardioides > Nocardioides lentus. Next base: position 476,717 of record NZ_BAAAMY010000002.1, on the reverse strand, counting down.
GGCCGGTGCGTTCGACGACATGAAGCTGCGCCGCCGCGCGCTGGTCGCGATCCACGAGACCGCCGTCGACCAGTACGTCGACATCAAGCGCAACGAGGCCATCGGGCAGGACTCGCTGTTCGCGGGTCTCGACGACGGGGGCGGCGGCTCGGGGTTCGGCATCTCGGTGGCCGTCCCGGACCTCGACGAGTGGGACAAGACGACCCTGCTCGGACACGAGCGCGACATGCTCGGGCTCTACGTCTCCGACCACCCGCTCATGGGGATGGAGCACGTGCTGGCGCGCGGCACCGACTGCACGATCGGCTCCCTGCTGCTCGACGAGGAGCGGCCCGACGGCGCGTTCGTGACCGTCAGCGGGCTGGTCACGGGCGTCCAGCGCAAGATCACCAAGCGCGGTGACGCCTGGGCGACCGTGACGCTCGAGGACCTGGAGGGCGGCATCGAGGTGCTGCTGTTCCCGTCGAGCTACCAGCTCGCGGCCCCGTACCTGGTGCAGGACGCGATCATCACGGTCAAGGGCCGGCTGTCCCGCGACAAGGACACCCCGGAGCTCCGCGGGCAGGAGGTCACGGTCCCGGACCTGACCGAGACCAGCGCCGGCCCCGTCGTGCTGTCGCTGCCCTCGACGCGCTGCACGGCGCCGGTGGTGGCGCAGCTGCGTGACGTGCTGTCCACCCACCCGGGGGTCACCGAGGTACAACTGAGGCTGATGACCCGCCACCAGACCACCGTGATGCGTCTCGACGACACCCTGCGGGTGACACCGACGCCCGCCCTCTTCGCCGACCTCAAGCAGCTGCTGGGCCCGGGGTGCCTGGCGGGGTGAGCGGCCCGGCCCCGCACCCGGGGGCCGCGGCCCCGCGGTCGCGTGCCCGGTGGCCCGCGGCCGTGCTCGTGGGCCTGCTCGTCGCCGGCGCCCTGGCCGGCGTCGTGTGGTGGGCGCTGTGGACCCCGCCGTCCGGGGTGGCGGTCTCGGGCGAGTTCGTGCTCGACGGCGCCGGGGCCCCCGCGGCGTTCGACGGCACCGCGCTGTTCGTCCTGGTCTCGGCCGGCCTCGGCCTGACCGCCGGCGTCCTGGTGGGCGTCGTGACCCGCCGCGACGAGCTCCTGGTCCTCGGCGCCGCCGTCCTCGGGGCGGTCGGGGCCACGGCGCTGATGTACGCCGTCGGCCACCTGCTCGGGCCCGCCGACCCCGCCGGACAGGCCCGCGGCGCGGCGGACCTGACGCCACTGCGCGACCAGCTCGTCCTCGCCGGACGCGCTCCGCTGCTGGCGCTGACCGGGGCGGTGCTGGTCGGCCTGGTGGTCACCCTCCTCGGCGTGGGCCACCGCCCCCGCGCCGACGACCCGACGGACGTGCCCGCGGCGTGGGCCCGCCCCGACGGCGGCGCCGCCGCGCGAAGCCCCCTCGACTGGCGGGCCCCGTCGGTAGGATCCGTGCCACCTCCGGGACCGCCCGGTCCGCCCGGCCCGCCGCCGGGAGCCGACGCGCCGGTGCCGCCCGGGGGCCGCTGACGCCACGACGCACCCGGGGGACACCATGAGCCAGCCGCCGCAGGGACCACCTCAAGGACCGCCTCAAGGGCCGCCTCAGGGACCGCCGCAGGGCTGGGGTGCCCAGGGTCCCTCGCCGTACGGCCCGCCGTCGGGGGAGCCCGCGCGGCGCCGGGGCGGCGCCCGGACCGGTCTGCTCGTCGGGGGTGCCGCGGTCGCCGTGCTGGCCGTGGTGGGCGGCGGCGTCTGGGCCGCGACGTCCTTCCTGCAGACCGGTGCCCAGCCCGCGGAGGCCCTGCCGGCCGACACGCTGGCCTACGTCGCGGTCGACCTCGACCCGAGCGGCGGCCAGAAGCTCGAGGCGCTGCGGACGCTCCGGAAGTTCCCCGCGCTCGACGACGCCGGCCTGGGCACCGACACCGACACCGACCTCACGCGCGCCCTGTTCGACCTGGTGCAGGAGTCGGGCGCCGGCTGCGCGGGCCTCGACTACGACGCCGACCTGGCCGACTGGCTGGGGGAGCGGGCCGCGGTCGGCCTGCTGCCCGGCGGCGACGAGCCCGACGTCGTGGGCGTCGTGCAGGTCGCCGACGAGTCCGCCGCCTCCGACGGCCTCGCCGCGCTCGCCGCCTGCGCCACCACGTCCGACGCCGACGACCCCGGTGACGGGGGCGGCTTCGGCTACGTCGTCGACGGCGAGTGGGCCGTCCTGGCCGAGGACGAGGAGACCGCCCAGGACGTCGTCGACTCCTCCGCGGAGGGCGCCCTCGCGGCGGACGACTCCTTCGAGCGGTGGACGGACGCGGCCGGGGACCCGGGCGTCCTCGCCGCGTACGCCGCGCCCGGGCTGGCCGACGAGCTGACGCCGGAGGGCGTGACCGGCGGGGCCGGCGGGCTGCTCGGCGGTCTCGAGGACTTCGAGGGGGCGGCTCTCACGGTCCGCTTCGCGACGAGGGCCTCGAGGTCGAGACCGCCGGCTACGCGGGCGGGGGTGCGGACGGCCTGCTGGCCTCCGAGGACGTCTCCGCGGTGCTCGACGGGCTGCCCGCCGACACGGCCGCCGTGCTCGCGCTCGGGCTCCCCGACGGGTGGGCCGAGCAGGTGCTGACGCAGGTCTCGGAGGTCAGCGGCCTGTCGACCGAGGAGCTCGCCGCCGAGGCGACCGACGAGCTCGGCATCGGCGTCCCGGAGGACCTGGAGACCCTGCTCGGGGACGGCGCCGCCCTGGCGGTGTCGCCGGACGTGGACGTCGAGGGGCTCGCCGACGGCTCGACGCCGCCCGAGGAGGCGCTGGTCGGGGCGCGGATCCGCACCGACGACCCCGAGGCGTCCGCGGCGGTGCTCGACGAGCTGCGCGGCCGCCTGCCCGACCCCGACCTCCTCGCGACCGACGCCGAGGGCGACCTGCTGGCCGTCGGTCCCGACGAGGGCTACCGCGCCGACCTGCTCGCCGACGGCGGCCTGCTGGACGCGGAGGCGTTCACCGACGTCGTGCCCGAGGCCGACCGCTCGTCGGCGGTGCTCTACCTGGACCTCGACGTGGTCGAGGACTACGCCGACCTCCTCGACGACCTGACCGGCGACCCGCGGGTCGCGGACAACCTGGCCCCGCTGTCCGCCCTCGGTGTCTCGGCCTGGACCGAGGACGACGTGCCCCACGGCCTGCTGCGGATCGGCACCGACTGAGACGTCCCGTCCGGGTCCCGGGGGCCGTCAGGGGCGGGCGAGCGGCGCCACGACGGCGTCGGTGAGCCGGACCAGGTCGGCGGGGGCGATCTCGAGGTCCAGGCCGCGGCGTCCGCCCGAGACGAACACCGTCGGGTGGTCCAGGGCGGGGGAGTCGAGCGCCGTCGGCAGCGGGCGCCGCTGTCCGAGCGGGGAGATGCCGCCGAGCACGTAGCCGGTGCTGCGCTCGGCGTCCCGACGCTCGGCCATGGCCGCCCGGGGCGCGCCGAGCGCCCGGGCGGCCGCCTTGAGGTCGAGGCGCGCGGTCACCGGCACGACCGCGACGGCGAGTCCGGACGGACCGGGGCCGACGCGCACCACCAGGGTCTTCAGCACGCGGGCGGGCTCGACGCCGAGGCGCTCGGCGAGCACCTGCGCCGCCTCCTCGCCGTACGACGCGGCGCGGGGGTCGTGCGCGTAGGCGTGGGCGACGACCCGCACCCCGGCGGCCTCGGCGGCCACGACGGCGGGGGTGGCCGACCCACCCGGGGGGTGGCCACGGGCGCGCCGGCTCAGTTCACCGACCAGCCGGTGCGGGCGACGTCGGTCGCGGGCAGCGAGGGGATCGCGTTCATGGCCCGCAGCTCGCCGCGCAGCATCTCGGTCACCAGGTCGAGGCGCACCGCCGTGGTCTCCGCCTCCAGCAGCCGCTGACGGTCGTGGTGCGGCAGGGGGGCGGCCGCGGCCAGCACCCACGAGAGCATCGTCGGGTCCTGCGGCAGCCGGCCGGAGTAGGGGTCGGTGCTGATCCGGCCCAGCGTGGCGCGGTAGGCGGTGAAGACCGCGCGCACCCGGTCGGTGGTCTGCGGGGCGACGGGCGCGTCGTCCTCGGCGAGCACCTCGACGCGTCCGACCGGGAACTCCCCGCCCGTCAGCAGCTCGTCGAGACGGATCCGGTCGCGGGCGACCGCGACGACGCCGAAGGTGCCGTCGCCGACCTCCTCGACCTCGCTCAGCTGCAGCCGGCAGCCGACGCGGTGCAGCGACTGGTTGCCGTGGTCGCCGACCTCGAAGCCCTCGCGGATCGCGACCGAGCCGAACAGCCGCCGGGCCGGGTCGGGCTCGGCCAGCAGGTGGCGCACGAGCGCGGTGTAGCGGTCCTCGAAGACCCGCAGCGGCACCCGCGCCCCGGGGAACAGCACGCTGCCGAGCGGGAACATCGGCAGCTCCTCGGTCACCCTGCGACTGTAGCCCCCGCGCCCCGGCCCACGGCGTGGCGCCGAGTCGTCGCCCGCCGAGGCCCGCACCTAGGATCGGGGCCATGTTGCGACGCATCGACCTCCGCACGCCGCCACCCGTCACGGGCGCCGCGCACGGTCGTGCGCCGGTCGACGGGAGGCCGGTGGACTACCGCGACGCGCTCCCGCGCGCCGACTTCGACATCGAGGCCGCGATCCCCGCGGTCCGCGCGATCTGCGACGAGGTCCGCGAGCGCGGGGTCGTGGCGGTCACGGAGTACTCCGCCCGCTTCGACGGTGTCGAGCAGACCGACATCACGGTCCCGCCCGAGGCCTGCGCGCGGGCGCTGGAGGAGCTCGACCCCGCCGTGCGCGCCGGGCTGGAGGAGTCGATCCGCCGGCTCCGGGCGACGTGCGAGGCCGAGCTCGAGACCGACGCCGTCAGCGAGCCGGCCCCGGGCGCCCGCGTCACCACCCGCATCGTGCCGATGGGCCGCGTCGGCCTCTACGTGCCCGGCGGGATCGCCCCGCTGGTGTCCTCGGTCGTGATGAACGTCGTGCCCGCCCAGGTGGCCGGCGTCCGCGAGATCGCCCTGACCTCGACGCCGCAGTCCGAGCACGGCGGCCTGCCGCACCCCACCATCCTCGCCGCGTGCGCGCTGCTCGGGATCACCGAGGTCTACGCCGTGGGCGGCGCCCAGGCCGTCGCCATGTTCGCCTACGGCGCGGGCCCGTGCCGCCGGGTCGACCTCGTGACCGGCCCCGGCTCGATCTGGACCGTCACGGCCAAGCGGCTGCTCAAGGGCATCGTCGGCATCGACTCCGAGGCCGGCCCGACCGAGATCGCCGTGCTCGCCGACGACAGCGCCGACCCGGCCCACGTCGCCGCCGACCTGCTCAGCCAGTCCGAGCACGACGTGCTGGCCGCGTCGGTCCTCGTGACCCCCAGCGAGGCCCTCGCCGACAAGGTCGAGGTCTCCCTGTCCGAGCAGGTCGCCCGCACCCGCCACGTGGAGCGGATCCGGACCTCCCTGACCGGCGCCCAGTCCGCGATCGTCCTCGTCGACGACCTCGAGCAGGGCCTCGACGTGGTCGACGCCTACGCCGCCGAGCACCTGGAGATCCAGACCGTCGACGCGACCGAGCGCGCCATGCGCGTGCGCAACGCGGGTGCCGTCTTCGTCGGCCCCCACACCCCGGTCTCGCTCGGCGACTACTGCGCCGGCTCCAACCACGTGCTGCCCACCGGCGGCTGCGCCTGCCACTCCTCGGGGCTCTCCGTCCGCTCGTTCACCAAGACCGTCCACGTCGTGGAGTACGGCGAGCAGGCCCTGCGCGACGTCGCCCCCCACGTGGTCGCCCTCGCCGAGGCCGAGGACCTCCCGGGCCACGGCGAGGCCGTGCGCATCCGGGTCGAGCCCCGGTGAGCGCCCAGGACGGACCCGCGACCGACGGCGACTGGCTGCCGCTGCGCGAGGAGCTGCGCGGCGTCGAGCCGTACGGCGCGCCCCAGCTCGACGTGCCGGTCCGGCTCAACACCAACGAGAACCCCTACGGGCCCTCCGCGGCCGTGGCCGCCGACGTCGCCGAGGCCGTGCGGGCCGCGGCGACGGACCTCAACCGCTACCCCGACCGCGAGCACGTCGCGCTGCGCGAGGCGCTCGCGGCGTACCTCGACGCCGACACCACCGCCGAGGTGGGCGCCGCGCAGGTCTGGGCCGCGAACGGGTCCAACGAGGTGATGCTGCAGCTGCTGATGGCGTTCGGCGGGCCCGGGCGCACCGCGCTGGGCTTCACCCCGACGTACTCGATGTACCCGGAGTACGCCCGGGGCACCTCGACCGCCTGGGTCACCGGCCACCGCACCGAGGACTTCACCCTCGACCTCGACCACGTGCGCGCGCTGGTCGCTGAGCACCGCCCGAGCGTCGTGCTGATGCCGAGCCCCAACAACCCGACGGGCACGGCGCTGGCGCCGGAGACCGTCGACGTGGTCTGCGAGGCGGCCGCGCAGGCCGGGGGACTGGTCGTGATCGACGAGGCCTACGGCGAGTTCCGCCGCGACGGGACCCCGAGCGCGCTCGACCGGCTGCCCGCGCACCGCAACCTCGTGGTCACCCGCACGATGAGCAAGGCCTTCGCGCTGGCCGGGGGGCGGGTCGGCTACCTCGCCGCCGACCCCGCGGTCTGCGACGCGCTGCGGCTCGTGCGCCTGCCCTACCACCTGTCGTCGGTGACGCAGGCGACCGCGCTGGTGGCGCTGCGCCACGCCGAGGAGCTGCTCGGCCGCGTCGCCGAGCTGCGCGGCGAGCGCGACGACCTCGTCGCCTGGCTGCGCGCGGAGGGCCTCGACGTCGCCGACAGCGACGCCAACTTCGTCCTCTTCGGCACCTTCGCCGACCGGCACCGCGTCTGGGAGGGCCTGCTCGGCCACGGCGTCCTGGTCCGGGAGACCGGACCCTCCGGCTGGCTGCGGGTCTCGATCGGCACCCCGGCCGAGAACGCCGCCTTCCGCGACGCCCTCACGCTCACCCGCAAGGAGCTCTAGATGTCCCGCACCGCGCGCCTCGAGCGCACCACGAAGGAGTCGGCGATCACCGTCGAGGTCGACCTCGACGGCACCGGACGCGCCGACGTGTCTACCGGCGTCGGCTTCTACGACCACATGCTCGACGCACTGGCCCGCCACTCGCTGGTCGACCTCACCGTGCGCGCCGACGGCGACCTGCACATCGACGGGCACCACACCGTCGAGGACACCGCGATCGTGATCGGCCAGGCGCTGCGTCAGGCGCTGGGCGACAAGTCCGGCATCCGGCGCTACGGCGACGCGACCGTGCCGCTCGACGAGGCCCTCGCGCACGCCGTGGTCGACGTGTCGGGCCGTCCCTACTTCGTGCACTCCGGCGAGCCCGACGCCCAGGTCTACGCGCTCATCGGCGGGTCCGGGGTGCCCTACGCCGGCTCGCTGACCGCCCACGTGCTGGAGTCGCTGGCCCACCACGCCGCCATCACCCTCCACGTCCGGCTGCTGGGCGGGCGCGACCCGCACCACATCGTCGAGGCGCAGTTCAAGGCGGTCGCCCGGGCGCTGCGCGACGCCGTCGCGCTCGACCCGCGCGAGACCGGCGTCCCCTCCACCAAGGGCGCGCTCTGAGCCCCGCGGGTGCCGGGGCCGCCCGGCGTCCGCGCGTCGTCGTCCTCGACTACGGCTCCGGCAACCTCCGCTCCGCGGTCCGGGCCGTCGAGCGTGCCGGCGCCGAGGTCACCCTGACCGCCGACCGCGCCGCCGCGCAGGAGGCCGACGGCCTGCTGGTGCCCGGCGTCGGGGCCTACGCCGCGTGCATGGCCGGGCTCCACGCGGTCCGGGGGCCCGAGGTGATCGGCCGCCGCCTCGCGGGCGGCCGGCCGGTGCTCGGGATCTGCGTGGGGATGCAGGTGCTGTTCGCCCGCGGCGTCGAGCACGGCGTCGAGACCGCCGGCTGCGACGAGTGGCCCGGCACCGTCGAGCGGCTCCACGCCCCCGTCGTGCCCCACATGGGCTGGAACACCGTCGAGGTGCCCGAGGGCTCGCAGATGTTCGCCGGCATCGCCGACGAGCGGTTCTACTTCGTGCACTCCTACGGCGTGCGCTCCTGGGAGCTCGTCACCGACGGGCGCACCCGCGCCCCGCTGGTCACGCGCACCATCCACGGCGACGAGCAGTTCGTGTCCGCCGTGGAGAACGGGCCGTTGTGGGCCACCCAGTTCCACCCCGAGAAGTCCGGTGACGCCGGGGCCGCGCTGCTCCGCAACTGGATCGCCACGCTCCGATGACCCTCCGACGACCCTCCGACGACCCTCCGACCACCGGGACGACGACGTGACCTACCTCCAGCTCCTGCCCGCGGTCGACATCACCGAGGGCCGGGCCGTGCAGCTCGCTCAGGGCGTCGCCGGCTCCGGCAAGACCTACGGCGACCCGGTCGCCGCCGCCCGCCGCTGGCAGGACGACGGCGCGGAGTGGCTGCACCTGGTCGACCTCGACGCCGCCTTCGGGCGCGGCCAGAACCGTGCCCTGCAGGCCGAGATCGTCGGCGCGCTCGACATCGACGTCGAGATGAGCGGCGGCATCCGCGACGACGAGTCGCTCGAGGCGGCCCTGGCCACCGGGTGCCGTCGCGTCAACATCGGCACCGCCGCCCTCGAGCAGCCCGCGTGGTGCGCGAAGGTCATCGCCGAGCACGGGGACCGGATCGCGATCGGCCTCGACGTGCGCGGCCGCACGCTGGCCGCCCGCGGCTGGACCCGCGAGGGCGGCGACCTCTACGAGGTGCTGGCCCGCCTCGACTCCGAGGGCTGTGAGCGCTACGTGGTCACCGACGTCAACAAGGACGGCATGCTCGCCGGGCCCAACCTCGAGCTGCTGCGCGACGTGTGCGCGGCCACCGACGCGCCCGTGATCGCCTCCGGCGGCGTCACCACCCTCGACGACCTGCGGGCGCTGATGGGCCTGGTCGACGCGGGCGTCGAGGGCGCCATCGCCGGCACCGCGCTCTACGAGGGGCGCTTCACGCTCACCGACGCCCTCGCACTGACCCGCGGCGAGGGCCCGGGGGGCCGGGCGTGAGCCTCGCCGTCCGCGTCATCCCCTGCCTGGACGTGGACGCCGGACGCGTCGTCAAGGGAGTCAACTTCGTCGACCTCCGCGACGCCGGCGATCCCGTCGAGCTCGCCCGCAGCTACGACGCCGAGGGTGCCGACGAGCTGACCTTCCTCGACATCTCCGCCTCCCACGAGGGGCGCGCCACGACGATGGAGATCGTCTCGGCCACCGCCGAGCAGGTGTTCATCCCGCTCACCGTCGGCGGCGGGGTGTCCTCGACCGAGGACGTGGACCGGCTGCTGCGCGCCGGGGCCGACAAGGTCGCCGTCAACACGGCGGCCATCCGGCGCCCCGAGCTGGTCGCCGAGATCGCGGACCGGTTCGGCAACCAGGTGCTCGTGCTCTCGGTCGACGCGCGCCGCTCGGGCGAGACCGACTCCGGCTTCGAGGTCACCACCCACGGCGGTCGCCGGTCCGCGGGGCTGGACGCCCTCGCGTGGGCCGCCCGCGCCGCCGAGCTCGGGGCCGGCGAGATCCTGCTCAACGCCATGGACGCCGACGGCACCACCGACGGCTTCGACCTCGACCTGATCCGCGCCGTGCGCGCCGAGGTCACCGTGCCCGTCATCGCGTCCGGCGGCGCCGGACGCGCCGAGCACTTCGCCCCCGCCGTCGACGCGGGCGCCGACGCCGTGCTCGCCGCCACCGTCTTCCACTTCGGCGAGGTCTCCGTCGGCGAGGCCAAGCGCGCCCTCGCGGCAGCCGGCCACCCCGTGCGCTGAGTCCGCCGGGCGCCCGGTCGGCGCGGGGGCGGGAGGTCGTGCCGGGTCGGCGTGCGGCCGGCGTGGGGCCGGGTCGGGCCGGGACGGTGTCGGCGGGGCGGAATACCGTCGCGGGTGTGACGGCTGGGCCCGTGGGCACCGGCACCGACGGGGCGGACGAGACGAGGGGGCGCAGCGCGTGGCGGACGAGACGCTGGACCCGCAGGACCCGACCGCGCGGGCGGCCACGATGCGGGAGGGGTTCGCGGTCCTCGGGGTCGGCATCCGCCGGCAGCCGTGGATGTTCGCGCTGGCGACCTTCGGCGGCGTGCTGTTCGGTGCGCTGACCGTGGCCGACGCCTGGGTGCTGGGCTGGGCGACGCAGAACGCGCTGCTGCCCGCGCTCGAGGACGGCGAGGTCGGCACGGGCGCGATCGTGGGCGTCGTCGCGCTGTTCGTCGGCGTCGCCATCCTGCGGGCGGTGGGCATCGTCGCGCGGCGTCTCGGCGCCGGGATCATGCAGTACCGGCTGCAGGCCGCCTACCGGCGCGAGGTCACCCGGCAGTACCTCTCGCTGCCGATGTCGTGGCACGCCCGCCACCCGACCGGCCAGCTGCTGTCCAACGCCAACGCCGACGTCGAGGCCGCCTGGTCGCCCATCGCGCCGCTGCCCATGGCGCTCGGCACGCTGGCCATGATGGTGATCGCCGCGGTGCAGATGATCACCGCCGACGTGGTCATGGGTCTCGTCGGGCTGCTGGTGTTCCCGGCGGTCATCGTGGTCAACCTCGTCTACCAGCGGCTCGCCTCGCCGCTGGTGACCCGCGCCCAGCAGCTGCGCGCCGAGGTCAGCGAGATCGCGCACGAGTCCTTCGACGGCGCCCTCGTCGTCAAGACGCTGGGCCGCGAGGAGGAGGAGACCGCGCGCTTCGCGGCGCGTGCCGCCGAGCTCCGCGACACCCTGGTGCGCGCCGGACGGGTGCGGGCGGCGTTCGACCCCGCGCTCAGCGCGCTGCCGAGCCTCGGCGTGATGATCGTCCTCGTCGTCGGGGTGAGCCGCGTCCTGGACGGCGCGACCGACGCGGGTGCGGTCGTGACCGTGGCCTACCTGCTCACGGTCGTCTCGTTCCCGATCCGCTCGCTGGGCTGGGTGCTGGGGGAGTTCCCCCGCAGCGTCGTGGGCTACCGCCGCGTCCACCACGTCCTCGACGAGACCGCCCGGATGCCGTACGGCGAGGAGCCCATGCCGGTCGTCGCGGCGGCCGAGGGGCTGCGCCTCGACGTGGAGCACGTCCGCTTCGCCCACGACCCCGCGCAGCCCGTGCTGCGCGACCTGTCCTTCACCGTCGAGCCCGGCCGCACCGTCGCGCTCGTCGGCGCCACCGCCAGCGGCAAGAGCACGCTCGTCGACCTCCTCACCCGGCTCGTCGACCCCGACGGGGGACGGATCCTCGTCGACGGCGCGGACCTGCGCGACCTCGACCACGGCGAGCTCGCGACCGCCGTCGCGGTGGTGCCCCAGAGCGCCTTCCTCTTCGACGACACCGTGCGCGGCAACGTCACGCTCGGCGCCGACGTCGACGACGCGGAGGTCCGCGCGGCGCTGCGCACCGCCCAGGGCGACGGGTTCGTCGCCGCGCTGCCCGACGGCCTGGACGCGCAGCTCGGGGAGCGGGGCACCTCGCTGTCCGGCGGACAGCGCCAGCGGATCGCGCTCGCCCGGGCCCTGGTCCGCCGACCGCGGCTGCTGGTGCTCGACGACGCCACCTCGGCGGTCGACCCCGAGGTCGAGGCCCGCATCCTCGGGGCCCTGCGCGCGCAGGAGGCCGCGGCCAGCCTCGTCGTCGTGGCCTACCGCAAGGCCACCATCGCGCTGGCCGACGAGGTCCTGCACCTCGAGGGCGGCCGCATCGTCGACCGCGGCACCCACGCCGAGCTGCTGGCGCGCAGCCCGTCGTACGCCCGGCTGGTGAACGCCTACGACACGGACGCCGACGGCGACCCCGACACGGACGGCGGCGCCGGCACCGGCGCCGACTCCTCGCGGGAGGTGCACGCATGAGCGCCACGACCGCGCCCGCCGCGACCCCGCCGGGCGGGGCCGCGGCCGGTCGTATCGACACCGGCGAGCAGATCGGGATGTGGGCCACCCTGCGCCGCGGCGTCGAGCACTCGCCGGAGCTGAAGCAGGGCATCGGGCTCACGCTGCTGCTCGCGCTGCTGTCGACCGGCGGCCAGGTCGTGGTGCCGATCGCGATCCAGCAGACCCTCGACAACGGGCTGGGTGCCGCAGGGGGACCGGACGTCCGGTTCACCGTCCTCATGGGCCTGGCGGCCGCCGGCGCCGTGCTGCTCACCGCGCTCGCGTCCTACGGCATGACCGTGCGGCTGTTCCGCACCGGCGAGGCCGGCCTCGCGACGCTGCGCACCAAGGCGTTCCGCCACGTCCACGACCTGCCGCTGCTGACCCAGAGCACCGAGTCGCGCGGCGCCCTGGTCTCCCGGGTCACCAGCGACGTCGACCAGGTCAGCCAGTTCCTCGTGTTCGGCGGCATCCTGTTCGTCGTCAGCGTGGGGCAGGTCCTGCTCGCGACCGTCGTCATGGTCGTCTACTCCTGGCCGCTGGCGATCGTCGTGTGGGTCGCCTTCGCCCCGCTCTTCATCTCCCTGCGGTTCTTCCAGCGCAAGCTCTCCGACGCGTACGGCGTGGTGCGCCGGCAGGTCGGCGCCATGCTGTCGGCGATCTCCGAGCCCGTCGTGGGGGCCGCCGTCGTGCGCACCTACGCGGTGGAGCGCCGCACGCAGGTGCGCATCGACGAGGCCATCAGCCGCCACCAGCGCGCGAGCACGCGGGCCCAGGGGTTCACCGCCGTCTCCTTCTCGCTCGGCGGCCTGTCCGGGGGCCTGGCCAACGCGGGCGTGATCGTGGTGGGCATCTGGCTCGGCCTGGCGGGCGACATCACGGCCGGCGAGGTGCTCGCGTTCGCGTTCCTGGTCACGCTCTTCGTCGGCCCCGTGCAGATGGGCACGCAGATCCTCACCGACGCGCAGCTCGCCATCGCGGGCTGGCGTCGGGTGATCGGGATCCTCGACACCCCCGCCGACCTCGTCGACCCCGGGCCCGACGGCCGCACCCTGCCGCGCGGGCCGATCGACGTCGCGTTCGAGCACGTCGACTTCGCCTACCCCGGGGGGCCGCTGGTGCTCCGTGACGTCGACGAGCGCGTCACCGCCGGCACGCGCCTCGCCGTGGTGGGGGAGACCGGGTCCGGGAAGTCGACCTTCGCCAAGCTGCTGACGCGGCTGATGGACCCCGCCTCCGGCCGGGTGCTCCTCGACGGCGTCGACCTCCGCGAGATCGACCAGGGCTCGCTGCGCCGCAGCGTGGTGCTCGTCCCGCAGGAGGGCTTCCTGTTCGACGACACCGTGGCCGCCAACGTCCGCTACGGCCGCCTCGACGCCACCGAGGACGACATGCTCGCCGCCGCCGCCGACCTGGGTCTCGACGACTGGCTGGCGACCCTGCCCGCGGGGCTCGCCACGCCCGTCGGCCAGCGCGGCGAGTCGCTGTCGGCCGGCGAGCGGCAGCTGGTCAGCCTGCTGCGCGCCCGCGTCGCGGACCCCGACCTGCTCGTGCTCGACGAGGCGACGAGCGCCGTCGACCCCGAGCTCGAGACCCGGATCGGCCGTGCCCTCGAGCGGCTGCTGGTCGGCCGCACGTCCGTGACGATCGCGCACCGGCTGTCGACCGCCGAGAACGCCGACGAGGTGCTCGTCGTCGACGACGGCCGCGTGGTCCAGCGCGGCCCGCACGCCGCCCTGCTCGCCGAGGGCGGCCACTACGGCGCCCTGCACGCGTCCTGGGTCGCCCAGCAGTCGCTGGCCTGAGCCGCGGATACTGGACCCATGCCCGATTCCGTCACCGACCCCGCCGACCCCGCCGCCACCGACGGCGGGCTCGCTCCCGCCGTCGCGGCCCGGCTCAAGCGCGACCCCGCCGGGCTGGTGCCCGCCGTCGTGCAGCAGCACGGCACCGGCGAGGTCCTCATGCTCGGCTGGGTCGACGACGAGGCGCTGGCCCGCACGATGGCGACCGGGCGGGCGACGTACTGGAGCCGCTCGCGGCAGGAGTACTGGGTCAAGGGCGAGACCTCCGGTCACCGCCAGTGGGTCCGGGAGGTCCGCCTCGACTGCGACGGCGACACCCTGCTCCTGGTCGTCGACCAGGAGGGCCCCGCGTGCCACACCGGCACCCGGACCTGCTTCGACGCCGACCTGGTGTGGTCGGCCGATGCCTGAGACCGCACCCGGGGCCGACGGGCTCGACGGCGACACGCCGGCGCCCGGGGCGCCGACCGCCGCGCCGCGCCGCCGCACGATGGGACCCGTGCTGCTCGGCGCGGCCGTCGCCGGCGCGCTGCTCGCCGTGTCGGGGGACCGGCCCTGGCTGGACGTCGAGGGCGCCCCCGAGCCGACCGAGGGCAGTGGCCAGCAGGTGGCCACCGGGTTCGACCTGGCCCTGCGCAACCCGGCGGTGACGGCCCTCGCGCTCGTCGCGCTGGCCGCGCTCGGCGTCGTGCTGGTCACCCGCGGCCGGGTACGACGGGTGGTCGCGGTCCTGGCCCTCCTGGCCGCGGCCGGCACCGCCGTCGCCGTCGGGTCGGGGTGGCTGCGCACGCCGGACCGCGTCGCCGAGCAGACCACCGGCACGCCCCTCCAGGACGCGGCGACGAGCTGGACCCTGTGGGCGTGGACGGCGCTGCCCGCGGCCGCGCTGCTGCTCGCCGCCTGCGCCGTGGCGGTGCGCGACGTCCGCCGCTGGCCCGAGATGGGCCGGCGCTACGACGCCCCGACCTCCCGCTCCGGCGCGGCCGCCGGGGCGGTCGGGACGGCCCCCGCCGCCCCGACCACGCCACCGGCCGAGCGCAGCTCGCTGGACCTGTGGAAGGCCATGGACGAGGGCCAGGACCCCACCGACACACCCCGCCACTAGACTCGCCCCACCGGTGCGGTCGACGACGATCGACCGGGTCCCACCCGAGCAGAGGAGCTCCCCGCATGGCCGACAACCACGGCAACACCCCCGCGGCCTGGACGGGCGTCACGGTGGCGATGGCCGGATTCGTCGTCGGCGGCGTCGCCCTGATGCTCTCCCCGGTCAGCATGACCCTGTTCTGGGTCGGCGTCGCGCTGGGCCTGGTGTCCCTGCCGGTCTTCGCGATCATGACCAAGCTGGGCATGGGCAGCCACTGACCGTGGCCCTCCGCGAGGCGCGGCGACCGACGGTGCCCGCGGGCACCGGCGCCGCCCGACGCCTCGCACCGCCGCTGGCCGCCGGCGGGCTCGTCGTCGCGGCCACCGCCGCCCTCGCCGTGCGCGACCCCCACGCGCCGGGATCGTGGGGCGTCTGCCCGACCGCCCTCCTCGGGCTCGACTGCCCGGCGTGCGGGAGCCTGCGCGCGGTGCACGACCTGACCGCCCTGCACCTCGCCGAGGCGGCCTCCTCGAACCTCCTGCTCGTCCTCGCGCTGCCCGTGGTCGTCGCGCTGTGGGTCCGTCGGGTGGTCCTGCTCGCCCGCGGACCCGTCCCGGCCCTCGACCCGCGGCGGGTCCCGCGGGCCGCGTGGTGGGTGCTGGGGGCACTGGTCGTCGGGTTCACCGTGCTGCGCAACACACCCCTGCCGCCCGGGCCCTGGCTCGCGTCCTGACCTCACCAGCGAGGTGCGAGACTGGCCCCGTCCCCCCGTGATCCACCCCCGGTTGGAGGTCTGCAGAGATGTCGGTGCTCGACGACATCGTCGTCGGCGTCCGTGAGGACCTGGAGCGGCGTCGCGCCGCCCGGTCCGAGGCCGACGTCCGCGCCGCGCTCGCCGACGTCGACGCCGCCCGCGACCCGATGCCCGCGCTTCGCGCGCGAGGCTCCAGCGTCATCGCGGAGGTCAAGCGCCGCAGCCCCAGCAAGGGGCACCTCGCCGACATCCCCGAGCCGGCCGCGCTCGCGCGCGCCTACGCCGACGGGGGAGCCGCCGCCATCAGCGTGCTGACCGAGGAGCGCCGCTTCGGCGGGTCGCTGGCCGACCTCGTCGCCGTCCGGGCCGAGGTCGACACCCCGCTGCTGCGCAAGGACTTCGTGGTCGACGACTACCAGGTGCTCGAGGCCCGTGCCGCGGGCGCCGACCTGGTCCTGCTGATCGTCGCCGCCCTCGACGACGCCACCCTGCGCCGGCTGCACGACCTCGCCGGGTCCCTGGGCCTGACCACGCTCGTGGAGGTCCACGACGCCGAGGAGACCGGGCGCGCCGTCGACCTGGGGGCCGACCTGGTCGGCGTCAACGCCCGCGACCTGAAGACCCTCGAGGTCCACCCCGGGACCTTCGCCGAGCTGGCGCCGCTGGTGCCCGCCGACCGTGTCCTCGTCGCCGAGTCCGGGGTCTCCGGGCCCGGCGACGCCGCCGCGTACGTCGCCGCCGGCGCGCGGGCGGTGCTCGTCGGTGAGGCCCTCGTGCGCACCGGCGACCCCGCCGCCGCCGTCGCGGCCATGACGGGGCTCGTCGCCCCGGAGAGTGCAGGTGCACGATGACCGAGCTGAGCGACAAGCCCGTCGCGACCCCCCTCGAGGTCGGCGCCCCGGGTCGCTGGGACGCCGACGCCGGCGGCTGGTTCGGCGAGTACGGCGGCCGGTGGATCCCCGAGGCCCTGGTCGCCGCCCTCGAGGAGCTCACCGACGCGTGGACCGACGCGATGGCCGACCCGTCGTTCACCGACGAGCTCGCCCGCATCGGCCGCGAGTACGCCGGTCTGCCCAGCGCGCTCTACGAGGCGCGGGCGCTCTCGGAGAAGGCCGGCGTCCGGGTCCTGCTCAAGCGTGAGGACCTGCTGCACACCGGGGCCCACAAGATCCGCAACGTGCTCGGCCAGGCGCTGCTGACCAAGCGGATGGGCAAGAAGCGGGTCATCGCGGAGACCGGCGCCGGTCAGCACGGCGTCGCCAGCGCGACCGCGGCGGCCTTCTTCGGGCTCGACTGCACCGTCTACATGGGCGCGGTCGACACCCGTCGCCAGGCCCTGAACGTCGCTCGCATGCGCCTGCTCGGCGCCGAGGTGGTGCCCGTCGAGTCCGGCAGCGCCACGCTCAAGGACGCCATCAACGAGGCCATGCGCGACTGGGTCGCGAGCGTCGACCACACGGCGTACCTGTTCGGCACCGCGGCCGGTCCGCACCCCTTCCCGAGCCTGGTGCGCGACTTCACCCGCAGCATCGGCGACGAGGCCCGCGCCCAGTGCCTCGAGCGCTACGGACGCCTGCCCGACGCGGTCGCGGCCTGCGTCGGCGGCGGCTCCAACGCCATCGGCCTCTACACCGCGTTCCTCGACGACCCCGACGTCGCGGTCTGGGGCTTCGAGGCCGGCGGCGACGGGGTGGACACCCCGCGCCACGCGGCGACCATCGTCGGCGGCGGGGCCGGCGTGCTGCACGGCAGCCGCACGATGATCCTCGCCGACTCCGACGGCCAGACCATCGAGTCCCACTCGGTCTCCGCGGGCCTCGACTACCCCGGGGTCGGTCCGCAGCACGCGCACCTCGCCGCCACCGGCCGGGCGACCTACCACGCGATCACCGACACCGAGGCGATGGACGCGCTGGCCCTGCTGGCCCGCACCGAGGGCATCATCCCGGCGATCGAGACCGCCCACGCGATCGCCGGTGCGCTGAAGATGGCGCCGCAGCTGCGCGCCGAGCACGGCCCGGACGCCATCCTCCTGGTCAACCTCTCGGGTCGCGGCGACAAGGACATGGAGACCGCGACCGCGTGGTTCGGCCTCGACCCCGGCTCGGCGACCGCCGAGCCGGTCGGCGACCCCCACGAGGACCCGCGCGCATGAGCGTGACCACCGCCGCCCAGACCACGGCGGCCGCCTTCGCGCGCGCCCGGGCCGAGGACCGCGCGGTCCTGATCGGCTTCCTGCCCGCGGGGTTCCCCGACGTCGCGACCTCGGTGCGGGCCATGACCGCGATGGTCGAGGCCGGCGTGGACGTCGTCGAGGTCGGCCTGCCCTACACCGACCCGGTGCTGGACGGTCCCGTCATCCAGGCCGCCGCCCAGCAGGCGCTGGAGAACGGGTGCCGCACCGGGGAGGTCCTCGACATCGTCGGGGAGGTCGCCGCCACCGGCGCGCCGACGCTGGTGATGACCTACTGGAACCCCGTGCTGGCCCACGGGGTCGAGCACTTCGCGGACCGCATGGTCGCCGCCGGGGGAGCGGGCCTGATCACCCCCGACCTGACCCCCGACCACGGGCGCGACTGGAGCGCCGCCGCCGACGAGCGCGGCCTCGACAAGGTCTTCCTCGTCGCGCCGTCGTCGACCGACGTCCGCGTCGCCTCGACCGCGGCGGCCTGCCGCGGGTTCGTCTACGCCACCGCCGTCATGGGCGTCACCGGGGCCCGGGCCACCACCAGCGGCCTCGCGGGCCCTCTGGTCGCCCGCACCCGCGCGGTCACCGACACCCCCGTGGGGGTCGGTCTCGGCGTCAGCAACGGCGACCAGGCCGCGGAGGTCGCGTCGTACGCCGACGCGGTCATCGTCGGCTCCGCGTTCGTCCGGTGCCTGCTCGACGCCCCGGACACGGAGTCCGGCCTCGCGGCGCTGCGCGACGTCGCCGCCGACCTCGCCGAGGGGGTGCGGCGCCGTGGGTAGTCCCCGCACCCGCCGGGCGAGGGCCGGCGCCGCCGCGGCCGTCGCCTCGCTGCTGGTCCTCACCGCCTGCGGCGGCACCGAGCGCCTCGAGCCCGCGTCGGCGGAGTCCGGCGGCGGGATGCACGGCGACACCCTCGACGAGCCGTACGTCGTGCCCGAGCTGACCCTCACCGACACCGAGGGTGAGGACTTCGACCTCGTCACCGACACCGACGCGCCCCTGACGCTGGTGTTCTTCGGCTTCACCAACTGCCCCGACGTCTGCAACGTCGTCATGTCGTCGCTGGCCTCGGCCCGCACGCGGCTCTCCGACGCGCAGCGCGAGGACCTCGACGTGGTCTTCGTGACCACCGACCCGGCCCGCGACGACGAGGCGACGATCCGGTCCTACCTCGACCGCTTCGACCCGTCGTTCACCGGCCTCACGGCCGACATCCCCACCCTGACCGAGGCGGCCTCGGCGTTCAGCATCTTCTTCGAGAAGGGCGACCGCCTGCCCTCCGGCGGCTACGACGTGGCGCACGGCTCCTACGTCGCCGCGGTGACGACGGACGCCGAGGGCCGCGACCGGGTGCCGGTCGTGTGGGACGAGCAGACCTCGGCGGCGCAGTTCGCCGAGGACGTGTCCACCCTCCTCGCCCGGTGAGCGACCTGTCGGCGGTCCTGCTGACCATCCCGAGCCCCGCCACCGGGGTCTGGGAGCTGGGCCCGGTCCCGCTGCGCGGCTACGCGCTCAGCATCGTCGCCGGCGTCGTCGCCGCGATCTGGCTGGGGGAGCGGCGCTGGCGGGCGCGGGGCGGGACGCCGGGCGAGGTCAGCGACATCGCCGTGTGGTGCGTCCCGTTCGGCCTCGTCGGCGGCCGGCTCTACCACGTGGCCACGGACTGGCAGCTCTACTTCGGCGAGGGCCGCGACCCCGTCACGGCCCTCTACGTCTGGAACGGCGGGCTCGGGATCTGGGGGGCCATCTCCCTCGGCGCGGTCGGGGCCCTGATCGGGGCCCGGCGCGCCGGCATCAGGGTCGCGCCGATGCTCGACGTGCTGGCGCCGGGCGTGCTGCTGGCGCAGGCCGTCGGCCGTTGGGGCAACTGGTTCAACCAGGAGCTCTACGGGCGCCCCACGGACCTGCCCTGGGGGCTGGAGATCGACCCGTCGAACTGGCCGGCCGGGCAGACCTTCGAGCCGGGGACCACGTTCCACCCGACGTTCCTCTACGAGTCGCTGTGGAGCCTCGCCGGCGTGGCGCTGCTGCTCGTGCTGGACCGCCGGTTCCGGATGGGACGCGGCCGCCTGGCGGTCGCCTACGTGATGGTCTACACCACCGGGCGGGTGTGGAACGAGGCGCTGCGCATCGACGACGTGCAGCTGGACGACGTCCTCGGCCTGCGGCTCAACGTGTGGACCTCGATCGTGCTGTTCACGCTCGCCGCGGCGTACCTGCTGTGGACGCGGCGCCACCCGCCCGCGGATCCCGAGCCGATCTACACCGAGGCCCGCCTCGAGCGCGAGGACGCCGCCCGCACCGCCGACGGCACCGGGGCCTGAGGCCCCACCCGCCGGGCCCCCCGGGCCCCGTCTCACCGCGGTCCACGGCTGCGCCTGCCGGGGTGCCCGCTGGTACCGTTCTGCCATGGCGCGAGGGCCAACGTCGTCCCCTGCCCACCGTCTGTGACCTACCAGCTCGTCCGCGCGGAGCGCGGCGACGACAGGGAGGCTTCGCTCGTGCACGGCTATCCCCAGGCCCAAGGCCTCTACGACCCGGCCCAGGAGCACGACGCCTGCGGCGTCGCCTTCGTGGCCCGCATGTCCGGCGAGGCCGGCCACGAGGTCGTGCAGCAGGCCCTCACCGCCCTGCGCAACCTCGACCACCGCGGTGCCGCCGGCGCCGAGGTCAACTCCGGCGACGGCGCGGGCCTGCTGATGCAGGTGCCCGACGCCTTCCTGCGCGCCGTCGTCGACTTCGACCTGCCCGCCGCACGCACGTACGCCGTCGGCACGGCGTTCCTGCCCGGCGACGCCGAGCAGGTGGCCAAGTCGCAGACCCGCGTCGAGGAGCTCGCCGCCGAGGAGGGCCTCGCCGTCCTCGGCTGGCGCGACGTGCCCGTGGAGCCGGACAGCCTGGGCTCGATCGCCCTCGGTGTCATGCCGACCTTCCGCCAGCTGTTCGTCGCCGGTGCCAGCACGCCGGTGACCGGCATGGCGCTCGAGCGGATGGCCTTCTGCCTGCGCAAGCGCGCGGAGTCCGAGACCGGCGTCTACTTCCCGTCGCTGTCCTCGCGGACCCTGGTCTACAAGGGGATGCTCACCACCGAGCAGCTCGACGGCTTCTTCCCCGACCTGCGCGACGAGCGCACGGAGACCGCCCTCGCGGTGGTGCACTCGCGGTTCTCGACCAACACCTTCCCGAGCTGGCCGCTGGCTCACCCCTTCCGCTACATCGCCCACAACGGCGAGATCAACACCGTCATGGGCAACCGCAACTGGATGCGGGCCCGCGAGGCGCTGCTCGAGTCGGAGCTCCTCGGCGGCGACCTGGAGCGGCTGTTCCCGATCTGCACGCCGGGCGCCTCGGACTCCGCGTCGTTCGACGAGGTGCTCGAGCTGCTGCACATGGGCGGTCGGTCGCTGCCCCACGCGGTGCTGATGATGATCCCCGAGGCGTGGGAGAACCACGCCGAGATGGACCCCGCCCGCCGGGCGTTCTACGAGTTCCACTCCACGATGATGGAGCCCTGGGACGGGCCCGCCTGCGTCGTCTTCACCGACGGCTCGCAGATCGGCGCGGTCCTCGACCGCAACGGCCTGCGCCCCTCGCGGTACTGGGTCACCGACGACGGCCTGGTCGTCCTGGCCTCCGAGGTCGGCGTGCTCGACCTCGAGCCGGCCCGCATCGTCCGCAAGGGCCGCCTGCAGCCGGGCCGGATGTTCCTCGTCGACACCGAGGAGCACCGCATCGTCGAGGACGACGAGATCAAGGCCGACCTCGCCGCGGAGCACCCGTACGACGAGTGGCTGCACGCCGGCCTGGTGCACCTCGACGACGTGCCGCAGCGCGAGCACATCGTCCACACCCACGCCTCCGTGACCCGCCGCCAGCAGATCTTCGGCTACACCGAGGAGGAGCTGCGCGTCCTGCTCGCCCCGATGGCCGGCACGGGCGCGGAGCCGATCGGCTCGATGGGCACGGACACCCCGATCGCGGCCCTGTCCACCAAGCCGCGGCTGCTGTTCGACTACTTCAGCCAGCTGTTCGCGCAGGTCACCAACCCGCCGCTGGACGCCATCCGCGAGGAGCTCGTCACCTCGCTGCACGGCTCCATCGGGCCGGAGTCCAACCTGCTCGAGCCCAACCCGGCGTCGTGCCGGCAGGTGGTGCTGCCGTTCCCGGTCATCGACAACGACGACCTCGCCAAGATCCGCCACATCAACCGCGACGGCGACATGCCCGGCTTCGCGGTGCACATCGTGCGGGGCCTCTACGAGGTCGAGGGCGGCGGCGACGCCCTGGCCGCGCGGCTCGACGAGCTCTGCGCCGAGGTGTCCGCGGCGATCGCCGAGGGCGCGCGCGTCATCGTGCTCTCCGACCGCCACGCCACCCAGGAGCTCGCGCCCATCCCGTCGCTGCTGCTGACCGGTGCGATCCACCACCACCTGGTGCGCGAGAAGACCCGCACCCAGGTCGGCCTGCTGGTCGAGGCCGGCGACGTCCGCGAGGTCCACCACGTCGCCCTGCTCGTCGGGTACGGCGCCGCCGCGGTCAACCCCTACCTGGCGATGGAGTCGGTCGAGGACCTCGCCCGCGAGGGCCACTACGTCAAGGCCGAGGCCGACACGGCCGTCGCCAACCTGGTCAAGGCGCTCGGCAAGGGCGTGCTCAAGGTGATGTCCAAGATGGGCGTCTCGACCGTCGCGTCCTACACCGGCGCGCAGATCTTCGAGGCCGTCGGGCTGTCGCAGGCCGTGGTCGACCGCTACTTCACCGGCACCACCTCCAAGCTCGGCGGCATCGGGCTCGACACCGTCGCCGAGGAGGTCGCGGCGCGCCACGCCACGGCGTACCCCCGCGGCGGCATCGCGCCGGCGCACCGCCAGCTGATGGTGGGCGGCGAGTACCAGTGGCGCCGCGACGGCGAGCCCCACCTGTTCGACCCCGACACCGTCTTCCGGCTCCAGCACTCCACCCGCCAGGGCCGTTACGACATCTTCAAGCAGTACACCGAGAAGGTCGACGGTCAGTCGGCGCGGCTGATGACGCTGCGCGGCCTGTTCGGGTTCAAGGACCCCGCCGAGGGCGGTCGCACCCCGGTTCCGATCGAGGAGGTCGAGCCGGCCTCGGAGATCGTGAAGCGCTTCTCCACCGGCGCCATGTCCTACGGGTCGATCTCCGGCGAGGCCCACGAGACCCTCGCGGTCGCGATGAACCGGCTCGGCGGCAAGTCCAACACCGGCGAGGGCGGCGAGGACGCCGAGCGGCTGCACGACCCGACCCGGCGCAGCTCCATCAAGCAGGTCGCCTCGGGCCGCTTCGGCGTGACCGCGGAGTACCTGACCAACGCCGACGACATCCAGATCAAGATGGCCCAGGGCGCGAAGCCCGGCGAGGGCGGGCAGCTGCCCGGTCACAAGGTCTACCCCTGGGTCGCCAAGACGCGGCACTCCACGCCCGGCGTGGGCCTGATCTCGCCGCCGCCGCATCACGACATCTACTCGATCGAGGACCTCGCCCAGCTCATCCACGACCTCAAGAACGCGAACCCGTCCGCACGGGTCCACGTCAAGCTGGTCGCCGAGGTGGGCGTGGGCACGGTCGCCGCGGGCGTGTCGAAGGCCCACGCCGACGTGGTCCTGATCTCCGGGCACGACGGCGGCACCGGGGCGGCGCCGCTGACCTCGCTCAAGCACGCGGGCGGCCCCTGGGAGCTCGGCCTGGCGGAGACCCAGCAGACGCTGCTCCTCAACGGGCTGCGCGACCGGATCGTCGTCCAGGCCGACGGCCAGATGAAGACGGGGCGCGACGTCGTCGTCGCGGCGCTGCTGGGCGCGGAGGAGTACGGCTTCGCGACCGCACCGCTGGTGGTGTCGGGCTGCATCATGATGCGCGTCTGCCACCTCGACACCTGCCCCGTGGGCGTCGCGACCCAGAACCCGGTGCTGCGCGAGCGCTACTCCGGCAAGGCCGAGTACGTCGTGACCTTCTTCGAGTACATCGCCGAGGAGGTCCGCGAGTACCTCGCCGAGCTCGGGTTCCGCACGCTGGACGAGGCCATCGGCCACGTCGAGGCGCTCGACACCCGCGCCGCGGTCGACCACTGGAAGGCCTCCGGCCTCGACCTGGCGCCGGTGCTGCACACCCCGACGCTGCCCGAGGGCGCGTCGCTGCGACGCACGACCTCGCAGGACCACGGTCTCGACAAGGCCCTCGACAACGAGCTGATCCGGATCGCCGAGCCCGCCATCGAGCGGCGCGAGCCGGTGCGGGCCCAGCTCGAGGTCCGCAACGTCAACCGCACCGTCGGCACCATGCTCGGCCACGAGATCACCAAGCGCCACCGCGGCGAGGGGCTGCCCGACGGCACGGTCGACCTCACCCTCACCGGCTCGGCCGGCCAGTCGTTCGGCGCGTTCGTGCCGTCCGGGGTCACCCTGCGCCTCGAGGGCGACGCCAACGACTACGTCGGCAAGGGCCTGTGCGGCGGCCGGATCGTGGTCCGTCCCGACCGCGCCGCGACGTTCGAGGCCTCGCGCCAGATCATCGCCGGCAACGTCATCGGCTACGGCGCCACCTCGGGCGAGATCTTCATCCGCGGCGGCGTCGGCGAGCGGTTCTGCGTGCGCAACTCCGGCGCGCTCGCGGTCGTCGAGGAGGTGGGCGACCACGCGCTGGAGTACATGACCGGCGGCCGGGTCGTCGTCCTCGGCCCGACGGGTCGCAACGTGGGTGCCGGGATGTCCGGCGGCGTCGCCTGGATCCTCGACCTCGACCGGGGTCGGGTCAACGAGCAGGCGCTCGCCGGGGGCCAGCTCGAGCTGGGCCCGGTCGTGGAGGAGGCCGCCGAGGAGCTCCACGACCTCGTGCGCCGCCACCACGAGGAGACCGGCTCCGACGTGGCCGCCGAGCTGCTGGCCGACTGGCCGGCGGCACTGGGACGCTTCACCGAGGTCGTCCCCACCGAGTTCCGCACCGTCCTCGAGGCCAAGGCCAGGGCCGAGGAGGAGGGGCTCGACGAGCAGCAGACCGCCGAGCGGATGATGGAGGCGTTGCATGGCTGACCCGAAGGGCTTCCTCAAGCACGGCCGCGAGGTCGCGGACCGTCGCCCGGTCGAGGAGCGCAAGCAGGACTGGCAGGAGGTCTACCCCGGGGGTCCGGGGCGGGCGCTGCTGCCGATCATCACCGAGCAGGCCGGCCGCTGCATGGACTGCGGCATCCCGTTCTGCCACCAGGGCTGCCCGTTGGGCAACATCATCCCGGAGTGGAACGACCTGGTCTGGCGCGACGACTGGGACGGCGCGATCGAGCGGCTCCACGCGACCAACAACTTCCCGGAGTTCACCGGGCGGCTGTGCCCGGCGCCGTGCGAGACCGCCTGCGTGCTCGGGATCAACCAGGACCCGGTGACGATCAAGAACGTCGAGGTCTCGATCATCGACCGCGCCTGGGAGTCCGGCGCGGTGCGCCCGCAGCCGCCGGAGTGGCTCTCGGGTCGCACGGTCGCGGTCGTGGGCTCGGGGCCCGCCGGGCTGGCGGCCGCCCAGCAGCTGACCCGCGCCGGTCACACCGTCGCGGTCTACGAGCGCGCCGACCGGATCGGCGGCCTGCTGCGCTACGGCATCCCCGAGTTCAAGATGGAGAAGCGCCACCTCGACAAGCGCCTCGACCAGATGCGCCGCGAGGGCACCGTCTTCCGCTCCGGCGTGGACGTCGGCACCGACCTGACCGCCGAGCACCTGCGGCACCGCTACGACGCGGTCGTCCTGGCCGTCGGGTCCACCGTCGGTCGCGACCTGCCGGCTCCGGGCCGCGAGCTGGGCGGCATCCACCAGGCCATGGAGTTCCTGCCGCAGGGCAACCGCGCGGCGCTCGGCCTGGACCCCGTGCCGGACGGCGAGGCCCGGATCAGCGCCGAGGGCAAGGACGTCGTCATCATCGGGGGCGGCGACACCGGTGCCGACTGCCTCGGCACGTCGATCCGCGAGGGCGCCGCGTCGATCACGCAGCTCGAGATCATGCCCCGGCCCGCCGACGAGCGGGTCGACGCCCAGCCGTGGCCGACGTACCCGATGACCTACAAGGTCTCCTCCGCCCACGAGGAGGGGGGCGAGCGCGTCTACGCGGTCTCGACCAAGGAGTTCGTCGGAGACGACGACGGCAACGTCGCCGCCCTGCGCCTGGTCGAGGTCGAGATGCGCGACGGCCGCTTCGAGGAGGTCGAGGGCAGCGAGCGGGAGATCCCCGCGCAGCTCGTGCTGCTCGCGATGGGCTTCACCGGCCCGGAGCAGGGCGACCTGGTGACCGACCTCGGCCTCGAGCTGGACGAGCGGGGCGCCATCCGGCGCGACGACTCCTACGCGACCAGCGTCCCGGGGGTCTACGTCGCCGGGGACGCCGGGCGCGGGCAGTCGCTGATCGTGTGGGCCATCGCCGAGGGGCGCGCCGCGGCCGCGGCGGTCGACACCTTCCTCACGGGTTCCACGACGCTGCCGTCCCCGATCTCCCCGACGGAGCGCCCGCTCTCGGTGTGACTCGGTCGCCGGGCCCGATGCCCGCTCTTTGATCGTTCCAAGCGCTACAGTGGAGCGGTGCGGAGAGCAAAGATCGTGTGCACCCTGGGCCCGGCGACCTCGAGCGAGCGGCGCATCCGCGAGCTCGTCTACGCGGGCATGGACGTCGCGCGGCTGAACATGAGCCACGGCAGCCACGAGGACCACCGGGAGAGCTACCGGCTGGTCCGCGAGGCCGCCGACGCGAGCGGGCACGGCGTCGCCGTGCTCGCCGACCTGCAGGGGCCCAAGATCCGGCTGGGTCGGTTCTCCGACGGGCCGGTCACGCTCGCGCGCGGCCAGCGCTGGACGATCACCACCCGCGAGGTCGACGGCGACGCCGAGATCTGCGGCACGACGTACGAGGGGCTGGCGGGCGACGTCGCGCCCGGCGACCCGATCCTGATCGACGATGGCCGGATCCGCTTGCGGGTGGTCGAGGTCGTCGACGGCACCGACGTGCGGTGCGAGGTGCTGGTCGGCGGCCCGGTGAGCAACAACAAGGGCATCAACCTGCCCGGCGTGGCGGTGTCGGTCCCGGCGATGAGCGAGAAGGACGTCGAGGACCTGCGCTTCGCGCTCCGGCTCGGGGTCGACTTCATCGCGCTGTCGTTCGTGCGCGACGCCTCCGACGTCGAGGACGTGCGGGCGGTGATGGCCGAGGAGGACATCTGGCTGCCGGTCGTCGCCAAGATCGAGAAGCCCCAGGCGATCGAGAACCTCGACGAGGTGATCGACGCCTTCGACGCGTTCATGGTCGCCCGCGGCGACCTCGGCGTCGAGTGCCCGCTCGAGGAGGTCCCCTTCCTGCAGAAGCGGGTCATCGACAAGGCGCGACGCAACGCCAAGCCGGTCATCGTCGCGACCCAGATGCTCGAGTCGATGATCTCCAGCCCCGCGCCCACGCGCGCCGAGGCCACCGACGTCGCCAACGCCGTCCTCGACGGCGCGGACGCCGTGATGCTGTCGGGGGAGACCAGCGTCGGCCAGTACCCGGTGCACACCGTCGAGACGATGGCGCGGATCGTGGCCGCGACCGAGGACCACGGCCGCAGCAACATGACCGTCATCGACTGGAACCCCCGCACCCGCGGCGGCGTCATCGCGAAGGCCGCCGGCGAGGTCGCCGAGCGTGTCGGCGCCAAGTACGTCGTGGCCTTCACGCAGTCCGGCGACTCCGCGCGCCGCATGTCCCGGTTGCGCGGCACGGTCCCGGTCCTGGCGTTCACCCCGGAGGACCGGGTGCGCTCCCAGCTGGCCATGACCTGGGGCGTCGAGACCTTCCGCACCGCCGCGGTCGAGCACACCGACGAGATGGTGCGCCAGGTCGACGAGGCGCTGCTCAAGATCGGCCGCGTCGAGGAGGGCGACCTCGTCGTCATCATCGCCGGGAGCCCGCCGGGCATCCCCGGGTCGACCAACGCGCTGCGCATCCACCGCATGGGCGACGCGATCCACGAGGTCGCCCCGGCCTACCACCGCTCCTGAGCACCGCGCGGTCCGCGGGTGCCCCGGGTGGGACTCGAACCCACACTGGACGGTGTTTGAGACCGCTTCCTCTGCCGTTGGGATACCGGGGCCGCGCGCGCGCAGGGACGGTACCGCGCCGCTAGCCTGACCTCGTGGACAGCCCCCAGCCCCGACCCGCACCGCGGGTGGTGATCGCCGAGGACGAGGCCCTGATCCGCATGGACCTCGCGGAGATGCTCGCCGAGGAGGGGTACGAGGTCGTCGGTCAGGCCGCCGACGGTGCCCGGGCCGTCGAGCTCGCCACCGAGCTGCGGCCCGACCTGGTGGTGATGGACGTCAAGATGCCCGTCCTCGACGGGATCAGCGCGGCCGAGCGGATCGCCGGCGAGCGGATCGCCCCGGTCGTCATGCTCACGGCGTTCTCCCAGCGCGACCTCGTCGAGCGGGCCCGCGACGCGGGGGCGATGGCGTACGTCGTGAAGCCCTTCGGACCCGCCGACCTCGTGCCCGCCATCGAGATGGCCCTGAGCCGCCACGCCGAGATCGCGGCGATCTCGGCGGAGGTCGCCGACCTCACCGAGCGGCTCGAGACGCGCAAGAGCGTGGAGCGGGCCAAGGGGGTGCTGTCCGAGCGGCTCGGACTCTCCGAGCCGGAGGCGTTCGGGTGGATCCAGCGCACCGCGATGGACCTGCGACTGTCGATGCGGCAGGTCGCGGAGGGCGTGCTCGAGCACCCGCCCTCGTCACCGCCCGACGTGTCTTAGGTCTCAGGTTGGCAACACTGCGGCCCAGGGGCTCCACGGCGTAGGCGCGGGGCCCCGGTGTCCCTAGACTTCGCTCCGATCAACCACCTCCTCGAGCGGAGCTCCTGTGAAATCACCGATCCCCTCGCGCCGGGCGAACCCCGGCGCGCGGCGGGTGCGCGCGGTCGGCTGGATCCACCTGACCGGTCTCGCCCTGCTCACGTCCGTCGTGCTGGGCCTGTTCGCGCTGACCCCCGCCTCCGCGGCGCCCGCGCCCGCGCCCGCCGCCCCCGCGGCACCTGCGCCGGCGAGCCCCACCTTCTGCTTCGCCACCGCGGAGACCGCCTGCGTCGGCGGCACCCTGCGCCTCAGCGCCAGCGAGACCGTGGGCGGGGTGGACATCACCATCACCGCGCCCGACGGCACCGAGGAGACCGTGACCACCGCGGACACCGGTGCCTTCAACCTGCCGGTCGAGGAGGAGGGTGACTACGGCGTCGTCATCGACGAGGAGACCCTCCCCGACGGGGTGGCTCCCACCGAGTCGGAGCTGACCGTCCCCGTCGTCCTCGGCGAGAACGCGATCGCGAACTTCCAGTTCGAGCGCGAGGCCACCGGCGCCGACGGCTTCAGCTGGGACCAGTTCGCCCAGCAGGCCGCCAGCGGCATCCGCCTCGGCCTCCTGCTGGCGATGGCCTCCATCGGCCTCTCGCTGATCTACGGCACGACGGGCCTGTCCAACCTCGCGCACGCCGAGCTCGTGACGATGGGCGGCATGGTCGCCTTCTTCTTCTCGGGCGCGGCCGGGCTCGGTCTGCCCCTCACCCTCGGCATCCTGCTGACCACGCTGGTCTGCGCGGCGTACGGCTGGGCGCAGGACCGGGTGCTGTGGCAACCGCTGCGGCGCCGGGGCCTCGGCATCATCCAGATGATGATCGTGACCATCGGCCTGTCGCTGGCGATGCAGTACACGTTCCAGTACTTCGTGGGCGCGGGCCAGGTCCGCATCACCACCTCCAGCCCCGAGACCGTCGACATCGGCCCGGTGACGCTGACCCAGTTCTCCTTCGTCGCGATGGGCATCTCGATCGTCGTGGTCGCCGGTGTCGGCTACATGCTGCTGCGCACCCGGATCGGCCGGGCCACCCGCGCGGTCGCCGACAACCCGTCGCTGGCCGCGGCTTCCGGCATCGACGTCGACAAGGTGATCCGCCTGGTGTGGACGCTCGCAGCGGGCCTGGCCGGTCTGTCCGGCGTGCTCTACGCGCTGGTCACCAACGGCGTGAAGTGGGACACCGGTCTGCAGATCCTGCTGCTGCTCTTCGCGGCCGTCACGCTCGGTGGGCTCGGCACGGCGTTCGGCGCCGTCGTCGGGTCGATGGTCATCGGCCTGGTCGTCGAGCTGACGAACATCTGGCTGCCCGGCGACTTCAAGTACGCCACCGCTCTGCTCATCCTGATCCTCATCCTGCTGGTCCGCCCGCAGGGTCTGCTCGGTCGCGCCGAGCGGGTCGGCTAGGGAAGGACCGTCATGGGAGACATCCTCTACACGATGCTGCAGGACGCGATCTCGCCGCTCACCGCGGCGTACGTGATCGCGGCCATCGGCCTCAACATCCACTTCGGCTTCACCGGGCTGCTCAACATGGGCCAGGCGGGCTTCATGCTCATGGGGGCCTACGGGTTCGCCATCTCCACCGTGGAGGGCGCGCCGCTGTGGCTGGCCGTCCTGATCGCGCTCGGGGCGGTGACGGTCTTCGCGCTGCTGCTGGGCGTGCCGACCCTCAAGCTGCGGGGCGACTACCTCGCCATCGTCACCATCTCCGCCGCGGAGATCGTGCGGTTCGTCGGCCGCAACTCGCTGCTGACCGAGGTCACCGGCGGGTCCGGCGGCATCCCCGGCAACGACTACCGCAGCTCGTTCACCGACCTCTCGCCGTTCGGCGACGGGCGGACGCAGATCGGGCCGTTCGACTACCTGAACTCCAACTGGTGGCTGCACCTGGTCGCGTGGGCGGTCGTCTTCGCCTGCCTCGGGCTGGTCGCCCTGCTGGTGCGCAGCCCGTGGGGTCGTCTGCTCCGCGGCGTCCGCGAGGACGAGGACGCCATGCGCAGCCTCGGCAAGAACGTGTACGCGGTGAAGATGCAGGCGCTCGTGCTCGGCGGTCTGTTCGGCGCGGTCGGCGGCATCATCTACGTGCTGCCCAGCTCCGTGCAGCCCGACGGCATGGGCCGCCAGCTGACGTTCTTCATCTGGACGGCGCTGCTGCTCGGCGGCGCGGCCGCGATCTTCGGCCCCCTGCTCGGCTCGATCCTGTTCTTCGCGGCGCGGGCCCTGGTGCAGACCGGCGCGGACACCTTCGTGCCGTCCAGCATCATGAGCAGCGCCCAGACCGAGCAGTTCGCCTGGATCGTGGTCGGCATCGCGCTGATGCTGCTGGTCATCTTCCGGCCCCAGGGCGTCATCGGCAACAAGAGGGAGCTGCGGTTCAATGCCTGAGCAGACCGACCTGGGCCAGGAGCCCCAGTCCGGGGCGGAGGCCGCGGCCAGCCCGACGGGTCCCGACCGGGCGCACGTCGACACGGCGGCCGTCGAGGCCAACCCGCTGGCGGACCCCACCGAGCGCAAGCGCCTGATGGGCACCGTCGACACCACCCCCGGCGTCGCCAAGCCCGACGCCGTGCTGAAGGTCGACAACGTGCGTCGCGACTTCGGCGGCATCACGGCCGTCAACGTCGACCACCTGGAGGTCCAGCGCGGCATCATCACCGCGCTGATCGGGCCGAACGGCGCCGGCAAGACGACGTTCTTCAACCTCATCACCGGCTTCGACAAGCCCTCCTCGGGCCGCGACGCCAAGTGGAGCTTCGACGGCCGCTCGCTGGGGCGCACCAACGCCTCGGCGGTCGCGAAGGCCGGCATGGTCCGCACCTTCCAGCTCACCAAGTCGCTGAGCCGCATGACGGTGATGGACAACATGCTCCTGGGCGCGCCCCAGCAGCCGGGCGAGAGGCTCGCGCTGTCGCTGCTGCGGCCGCTGTGGAGCAAGCGCGAGGGGGAGATCCGCGGCAAGGCCGAGGAGCTGCTCGCGCGCTTCAAGCTGCTGGAGAAGAAGGACGACTACGCCGGCAGCCTCTCGGGCGGCCAGCGCAAGCTGCTGGAGATGGCCCGGGCGCTGATGAGCGACCCCCGCATGATCATGCTGGACGAGCCGATGGCGGGCGTGAACCCGGCGCTGACGCAGTCGCTGCTCGGTCACATCCAGACGCTGCGCGACGAGGGCACCACGGTGCTGTTCGTGGAGCACGACATGCACATGGTGCGCCACATCTCGGACTGGGTCGTGGTGATGGCCGAGGGCAAGGTCGTGGCCGAGGGCCCGGCCGACACCGTGATGGCCGACAAGGCCGTCATCGACGCCTACCTGGGCGCCCACCACGACACCGACCTCGGTGACGACGCGCTGCTCGAGGACGACTCCGTCGTCGCCGAGCTCGAGGCCGAGGCGGAGGCCGCCGAGGCCGCCGAGAAGGAGAAGGAGGGGCAGCGATGAGCACGCCCACAGGCGCCCCGGTCATCGAGGCGAAGAACGTCACCGCCGGCTACCTGCCCGGCGTCAACATCCTCAACGAGTGCTCGATGGTCGCCCACGAGGGCGAGATGATCGGCATCATCGGCCCCAACGGCGCCGGCAAGTCGACCCTGCTCAAGGCCATGTTCGGCCTGGTCAAGGTGCACTCCGGCGAGGTCACCCTCAACGGGCGCGACATCACCAACCAGAAGGCCAACCGGCTCGTCGAGCTCGGTGTGGGCTTCGTGCCGCAGACCAACAACGTGTTCCCCTCGCTGTCGATCGAGGAGAACCTGCGCATGGGCCTGTTCATGCGGCCCAAGAAGGTCGGCGAGCGGCTCGGGGCGATGTGGGACCTGTTCCCGGTCCTGCACCAGCGCCGGGCGCAGCGCGCCGGCTCGCTCTCCGGTGGTGAGCGCCAGTCGCTCGCGATGGCGCGGGCGCTGATGATGGAGCCGTCCGTCCTGCTGCTCGACGAGCCCTCCGCGGGCCTGTCGCCGGTGCGCCAGGACGAGACCTTCATCCGCACCCGCAAGATCAACAAGACCGGCGTGTGCGTCGTCATGGTCGAGCAGAACGCCCGCCGCTGCCTGCAGATCTGCGACCGCGGCTACGTGCTCGACCAGGGCCGGGACGCCTACACCGGCTCCGGCCGTGAGCTCGCCAACGACCCCAAGGTCATCGAGCTCTACCTCGGCACGCTCGCCGCCGACGTCGACTCGACCAAGGCCGGCTGACCCGCCGTACCGCAGCACCCAGCCCCACCCGGACGCCGGGCCCCGCACCTGCGGGGCCCGGCGTTCGTGCGTCACGCCCCAGCGGCCCGGGTGTGCAGGGTGGGGGCGTCGAGTCGGCCCGGGTGCGCAGGGTGGGGGCGTCGAGTCGGCCCGGGTGCGCAGGGTGGGGGCGTCGAGTCGGCCCGGGTGCGCAGGGTGGGGGCGTCGAGTCGGCCCGGGTGCGCAGGGTGGAGGAGCGATCTGGTCGAGGACGGTCCGCCTGACAGTGCCGTGCCGACCGGGGCCGGTGAGGTGCGCATCCGGGCCGACTGGGCGTGCGGTGGGTGCGCGTCCGGGCCGAGTGGGCGTGCGGTGGGTGCGCGTCCGGGCCGAGTGGGAGTGCGGTGGGTGCGCGTCCGGGCCGGGTGGGCGTGCGGTGGGTGCGCGTCCGGGCCGAGCGGGCGTACGGCGGGTCGCGTCCGGGTTGAGCGGACCGGGACGCACGAGGGCCCCGGGACCGTTGCCAGTCCCGGGGCCCTGTGGTGGAGCGTGGTGCTCAGCCCGCGAGGCGGGGTGAGGTCACTGCGACGCCTCGTCCGAGGTCGCCTCGATGGCGCCCTGGAACTGGTTCACGTTGTCACCGTCGAACTGGTAGATCCCGATGAACGCGGACGACGGGTCGTTGTCCTCGTTGATCGGACCGATGCCCGAGGGGCCGCGGTACTGGATCTCGGTGCCGTCCTCGAGCAGCGCGACGCACTCCTCGTAGGTCGTGCACTCCTCCGAGCCCTCCTCCGAGCCGGACACCGCGCGCATGTTCTCGCGGATGGTGTTCGGGTCGGTGCCCTCGCCGCGCGTGGCGGCCAGGGCGGCGAGGATGACGGCGTCGTACGACTCGGCCGCGTAGGAGAAGTCGTCGAGCGCGGAGCCCTCGACGTCCTCGTACCAGCTGCTCACGCGGTCACGGAACTCGTCCGGGGCGTCCGCACCGGGCAGCGTGCCCTTCGCGCCCTCGAGCACGCCGGGGTCGAAGGAGTCGCTGTAGTCGGCCAGGTTGCCGTCGGAGAAGTACGAGTTCGCGTTGTCCCAGCCCTGCGCCTCGAGCTCGGGGATGATCGACGCCGTCTCGTCGAACGCCAGGATGACGATCGCGTCGGGCTCGGCGGCCAGGGCCGCGGTCACCTCGGAGGAGAACGTGGTCTGTCCGGGCGGGAACTCGTCGCCGTCGCCCTCGGCGCCGTAGACGACCTCGGCGCCCTGGTCCTCGACGGTCTGCTGGACGACGTTGCGCAGGCCCGTGCCGTACGGGTCGTTGAAGACAATGAACGCCACGCGCTGGCGGCCGTCCTGGATCAGCAGGTCGCCGAGCGCGCCACCCTGGATGGTGTCCGGCGGGGCGGTGCGGAAGTAGTAGTCCGACGCGCCGCTGAGGCTGGTGGCGGTGTTCGCGGGGGAGATCTGGACGATCTCGTTGTCCGTGAAGGTGCCGATGATGTTCTCGGTGACGCCGGAGGCGGCAGCGCCGACGGCGATCGAGACCTGCGCGTCGACGAGCTGGTTGGCGGAACCGTTGCCGACGCTGTTGTCGGTGGTGTCACCGGAGTCGGTGGACAGGAAGCACGCGTCGTTGCCGGCGGCGCCGCCCGCGGAGTTCACGTCGGCGACGGCCAGGCCGACACCCGCGATCTCCGGGGGACCGAGGAAGGCCAGGTTGCCGGTCAGCGGCAGGATCGAGCCGACCTTGAAGGTGTCCGCGCTGGTGGAGCCGTTGGCGCAGTCGGCGGCCTCGAACGTCTCGCCGCTGTCGGCGCTCTCGCTCTCGGAGCCGCTGCTGTCGGAGGACTCGGAGCCGCTGGGCTCGCTCTCGGAGTCCCCACCACCGCAGGCGGAGGCGGCCAGGGCCAGTGCGGCCAGGGGCGCGATCACCCGGAGGCGTCGGGTCGTGGATCGATTCACGATGGGTGAACCTTTCGTTCGTACGGGTGGGTGGCCTGTGCGCTTCGGGAGTGCGTGACAGTGGCCCCCTGTGGCGTCGGCTTGGCGGAAAGTATGGCGTTGAACACGCCCGATCCCGGGACGCCGACGCGTCGTTAGCGAACTGTTACCGCCAGGTGTCCCGGGCGGTGGTCCGGGCGCCCGGCCGCAGGCCGGTCCTGGGTCGGTCTCAGCCGCCCAGCGGGCTCGCGGCGACCAGCCACGTCAGCAGCGGCGCCAGCACGAGGGCGGGGAGCAGGTCGACGACCGGGACCTCGCGGATCCGCAGCAGGCGCAGCGCGACCCCCACGAGCAGGAGGCCGCCGGTGGCCTCGAGAGCAGCGGTCTCCGCGGCCGGGAGCAGGTCACCCAGCCCGAGCCCCACGAGCGTCAGGCCCCCCTGGACCACGACCAGCGACACCACGCTGGCCGCCACGCCCCACCCGAAGGTCGCCGCGAAGGCGATGGCCGCGAAGCCGTCGAGCGCGGACTTGAGGAACAGCTGGTCGGCGCCGCGCCCGAGGCCGTCCTCGAGCGAGCCGACGACCGTGAGCGGGCCGGTGCAGAACAGCAGCGAGGCGAGCACGAACCCCTCCACGAAGCGGGAGTCCTCGGACCGGCTCAGGCGGTCGCGCAGCAGGACGCCGAGGCCCTCCAGCCGGTCGGTGAGGCGCAGCGCGGAGCCCAGGATCCCGCCGAGGGCGATCGCAGCGAGGACGATCAGCATCGGCGCGGCGTCCCCGACCGCCGCCGTCAGCGCCGGGTCGGTGACCGCCAGTGCGCTCGTCGCCGCGATGAGCAGCGTGACCAGGCCGAGACCGTCCGTGACGGCGTCGCGCACCCGCTCGGGCAGCCGGTGGCCGAGCAGCCGGCCGAGCGCGGTGCCCAGCAGGACGGTGACGACGTTGACGACGGTGCCGACACCGGGGAACACCTCAGCCCCGGTCGCGGGGCGCGTCGATCAGCGCGCAGGTGATGCGTGCGGTGCAGACCCGGCGGTCCTCGGCGTCGGTGATGACGACCTCGTAGCACGCCGTCGACCGACCCAGGTGGACCGGCGTCGCCACCCCCGTGACGGTGCCCGACCGGGCCGAGCGGTGGTGGGTGGCGTTGATG
The DNA here is from genome assembly GCF_039529515.1 of Nocardioides lentus. Taxonomy (NCBI): domain Bacteria; kingdom Bacillati; phylum Actinomycetota; class Actinomycetes; order Propionibacteriales; family Nocardioidaceae; genus Nocardioides; species Nocardioides lentus. The sequence goes on along the minus strand of NZ_BAAAMY010000002.1, from coordinate 440,922 downwards.
TCCACCCCGACCGCGATCCGGTCCGGCTGCGCGTGCAGCATCGACCCGACCGAGCCCAGCGACTCCGCGAGGACGACCGAGGCGCCGCCGTGCAGCAACCCGTACGGCTGCGTGTTGCCCTCGACGGGCATCGTCGCCACCACGCGCTCCGGGGAGGCCTCGAGGACGACGATCCCCATCTTCTCGTTCAGGGCGCCGGGAGGGATGTCGGACGGCTGCACGGCGGGCTCGCTCATGCCGCCATGGTGGCACCCGCGGGGCCCCGTGCGGGCCGGTGTCCGGTGCCCGGGCCGGCGTCGGCGCGATGTCCTAGAGTCGCCGAGTGAGCGCCTCCACCTCGACCCCGGCCCGTCCTCGGCTCCTCCTGGTCGACGGCCACTCGATGGCCTACCGTGCGTTCTTCGCGCTGCCGGTGGAGAACTTCTCGACCACCACCGGCCAGCACACCAACGCCGTGTACGGGTTCACCTCGATGCTGATCAACGTGCTGCGCGACGAGGAGCCCACGCACCTCGCGGTCGCCTTCGACGTCTCGCGGCAGACCTTCCGCTCCGAGGCCTACGCCGACTACAAGGCCAACCGCAGCAGCTCCCCGTCGGAGTTCGCCGGCCAGGTGTCGCTGATCAAGGAGGTGCTGGACGCCCTCAACGTGCCCTACCTGGAGAAGCCCGGCTTCGAGGCCGACGACGTCATCGGGACCCTCGCCACCCAGGCGCTCGCCGAGGACTTCGAGGTCCTGATCTGCTCGGGCGACCGCGACTCCTTCCAGCTCGTCAACGACGTCACCACGGTGATCTACCCGATGCGCGGCGTCTCGGAGATGAAGCGGATGACCCCGGCCGCGGTCGAGGACAAGTACGGCGTCCCGCCGGCCCGCTACCCGGAGCTGGCGGCCCTGGTGGGGGAGACCTCCGACAACCTGCCCGGCGTGCCCGGGGTCGGCCCGGGCTACGCCGCCCGGTGGATCAACTCGTACGACGGCCTCGACAACGTCATCGCCCGCGCCGACGAGATCACCGGCAAGAAGGGCGAGGCGCTGCGCTCCCACCTCGACCAGGTGATGCGCAACCGCGAGCTGAACGCGCTGGTCACCGACCTCGACCTCGAGCTGGCGCCCAGCGACCTGGCGATGCGCCCCTGGGACCGCCAGGAGGTGCACACCGTCTTCGACAGCCTCGAGTTCCGGGTCCTGCGCGACCGGCTCTTCGAGACCCTCACCTCCGTCGAGGAGATCGACGAGTCCGGTTTCGAGCTGTCCGCGGCGCGCGTCGAGCCGGGCCAGGTCGCGGCCTGGCTCGACGAGCACGCCCGCGGCGGCGAGCGCACCGGCGTGCTCGTCGAGGGCACCTGGCGCGCCGGCACGGGGGAGGTCACGGGCCTGGCGCTGGCGTCTGCCGAGGGTGCCGCGGCGTACGTCGCCGCCGACGGGCTGGGCGCCGAGGACGACGAGGCCCTCGCCACCTGGCTCGCCGACGAGGCGGCCCCGAAGGTGCTGCACGACGCCAAGGGCCCGATGCTCGCCCTCGCCGCGCGCGGCTGGCCGCTGGCGGGCCTCGAGCGCGACACCGCCCTCTCGGCGTACCTCGCCCGGCCGGACCAGCGCTCCTATGACCTCGCGGACCTCACGGTGCGCTACCTCAAGCGCGAGCTGAAGCAGGGCGCCACCGACGACGGGCAGCTCGCGCTGGACGTCGACGGGTCCGAGTCCGACGTGGCCGCCGAGACCGCGATGCTGCACGCCCGGGCGGTCCTCGACCTCGCGGCCGCCCTCGACGACGAGCTCGAGGAGCGGGGCGGCACCCGCCTGCTCGCCGAGGTCGAGCTCCCGCTGATCGGGGTGCTGGCCGGGCTCGAGCAGGTGGGGATCGCGGCGGACACCGAGCTGCTCGAGGGGCTCGAGTCGGAGTTCGGCGACGGGGTGCGCCGCGAGGCCCAGCAGGCGTACGACGTGATCGGCCGCGAGATCAACCTCGGCTCGCCCAAGCAGCTGCAGGTCGTGCTCTTCGACGAGCTCGGCATGCCCAAGACCAAGCGCACCAAGACCGGCTACACCACCGACGCCGACGCCCTGGCGACCCTGTACGAGAAGACCGAGCACCCGTTCCTCCAGCACCTGCTGCGGCACCGCGACGTCATCCGGCTCCGGCAGACCGTCGAGGGCCTGCTGAAGACCGTCGCGGAGGACGGCCGGATCCACACGACGTTCAACCAGCTGATCGCCGCGACGGGCCGACTGTCGAGCACCGACCCCAACCTGCAGAACATCCCGGTCCGCACGGAGGCCGGTCGCCGGATCCGTGAGGCCTTCGTCGTCGGGCCGGGCTACGAGCGGCTGATGACCGCCGACTACTCCCAGATCGAGATGCGGATCATGGCGCACCTCTCGGAGGACGCGGGGCTGACGGAGGCCTTCCGCTCGGGCCTGGACTTCCACTCGGTCACCGCCGCCCGGGTGTTCGGCGTCGACGCGGAGGCCGTGACGCAGGAGATGCGGGCCAAGATCAAGGCGATGAACTACGGCCTCGCCTACGGGCTGTCGGCCTACGGGCTCAGCCAGCAGCTGCGGATCGACACCACCGAGGCGCGCGGGCTCATGGACGAGTACTTCGAGACCTTCGGCGGGGTGCGCGACTACCTGGCCGGTGTGGTCGACGAGGCCCGCCGGACCGGTTTCACCGAGACCATCCTGGGGCGGCGGCGCTACCTGCCGGACCTGTCCAGCGACAACCGGCAGCGCCGGGAGATGGCGGAGCGCATGGCCCTCAACGCCCCCATCCAGGGCTCGGCCGCCGACCTGATCAAGGTCGCCATGCTGCGGGTCGACGCCGCGGTGCGCGCTGCCGGGCTCGCCTCGCGGATGCTGCTGCAGGTGCACGACGAGCTCGTGCTCGAGGTGGCCGCGGGGGAGGAGCAGCAGCTCGAGGAGCTGGTGCGCGCCGAGATGGCGGGCGCCGCCGAGCTCGCGGTCCCGCTCGACGTGTCGGTCGGGACGGGCACCAGCTGGCACGAGGCCGCCCACTGAGCGGACCCGGCCGACGAGGGGCCGCGGGTCAGCCCGCGGCCTCCGCCACCCCGGGCACGGGCGCCGCCGACGGCGCCGCCCGCCGGCGGCTGAGCACCAGCAGGCCGAGCAGCACCAGCAGGTCCACGGCCGCGACGACGACGAGCAGCCGGGGCTCGGTGGTCGTCAGCGGGGCGGAGGCGAGCACGGCCGCCAGGCCGGCCCACACGACCAGCACCGAGGTGCGGTGCTGGTCGGCGACGACCTGGTAGACCAGGATCTGGATCATCGCGAGCAGCGTGCCGATGGCGGCGAAGACCCAGATCAGGGACTCGATCTCGGCGTACTGGGGGCCGCCGACGAAGGTCACCGCGAGACCGGACAGCACGGCGACGCCCGCGGTGGCCGTGGCCCCGATGGCCGCGGTCGCGACGAGGCTGAGCAACGTCGCGCGCCCTCGGCCGGCTCCGGAGGCCATCGACGGGAACGCGACGACGACCACGAACTGGGGCAGGAACAGCACGGCCTTCGTGAGGATCAGCCCGGCGGCGTAGAGACCGGCGTTCTCGGCGTCGAGCACGACCCGGGCCAGGACGACGTCGACGTTGGAGAGCGCGAAGAACGCGAGCAGGGCATGCGAGTTGTGAGCGACCTCGCGCAGCACGACGCGGGTCGAGGACCGCTCGACGGGCGCCTCGCGCCGCCGGTGCAGCGCGAGCGCCCCGACCACGACGGGCACGAGCGCCCCGACCGCGACCCCGGCCATCGCGCCGGTCGCGCTGGGCACGAGCAGCAGCCCCACGGTCCCGAGGACGAGACGCCCCAGGCCGGCACCGACGTAGATGGCGGACAGCGGGCCCCAGATCTCCTCGCCCTGGAAGACCCCGGCCTGGGCGCCCATCATGCTCAGCGGCGCGGCGGCGAGGGCGACGAGGACGGCCGGCAGGGGCGACGACAGGTCGAGCAGCCAGGTCACGACCGGCGCGAGCAGCAGGCACACGAGGGCGAGCACCAGGCCCGAGCGTCGCCCGGCGCGGAGGATGCGCGCCTCGATGACGTCGCGGGCGTGGGGGGCGGCGGCCACCTGCCTCGCCCCCGTGGCCTGCAGACCCAGGGACAGGACGTTGACGACGAGCAGCAGGCCCATGAGCGCCGCCACCGCGCCGTACTCGGCCGGCCCGAGGAGACGAGCGGCGAGGATGGTGAAGCCGTAGGTCGTCACGTTCATGACGGCCATCGCGACCGCCACACCGGCGCCTCCGCGCAGCAGTCGGCGCACGTCCGGCCTCTCCTTCCTCACCCGCCGAGCCTAGGACGTGCGCACCAGCGCCCCGCGACCCAGGGGCCGCG
>NZ_BAAAMY010000002.1:434878-436566 GCF_039529515.1 Nocardioides lentus | reverse complement strand
GCCCCGGCTCTTCCCGGGGGGGCCTGCGGGGTGCCGTCGCGGTCAGCGTCGGCGCGGGTTGGACGGGGTCGAGCGGCTGTTGCTCGGGTCCGACCCGCGGCGTACCTCCTGACCGTCCCCGAGCCGACCGCGGTCGGTGTCGAAGGTGGTGGGGTCGGTCTTGCGCTTGCCGAACTTCCGGTTCCGGTTGCCCGTCACCTCCTGGCGGTCGGTCAGACCGTCGCGGTCGGTGTCGGCCGCGCGCGGGTCGCTCTTGCGGGTGCCGAGGAAGTAGGTCCCGGAGGGAACGCGGATCTGCTGCGCGATCCGCACGCCCTGCACCTCCCGGTCGTCTCTCAGGCCGTCACGGTCGGTGTCCGCGCGGCACGGGTCCGTGCGCACCCGGCCGATCGGCTTCGGCGCCCCCTTCAGACGCTTGACCTTCTGACCGATCCAGATGCCGTCCACCTCGGCCCCGTCACTCAGGGTGTCGCCGTCGGTGTCGGGGTCCAGGGGGTCGGTCCCGTCGGCACACGTCCCGGGCCGGCCGTCGACCTCGCGTCCGTCGGAGAGGCCGTCGCCGTCGCTGTCCGCGACGTTCGGGTTCGTCCCCAGACCGATCTCCTCGCCGTCGGTCAGACCGTCGCCGTCGGAGTCCGCGTCACCGGCCGGCAGGTCGTCGGCCGGGTCCAGCGGATCGGTCCCCGCACCCACCTCGGTGCCGTCGGCGACGCCGCCGCCGTCGGAGTCGGGGTCCAGCGGGTCGGTGCCGAGGTCGACCTCGACGCCGTCGCCGAGCCCGTCGCCGTCGGTGTCGGCCACCTCAGGATCGGTCCCGAGCTCGGCCTCCTCCTCGTCGGTCAGCCCGTCGCCGTCGGGATCGGCGTCACCGAGCGGCTCGTCGTCGGCGGGGTCGAGCGGATCGGTCCCGGCGCCGACCTCGGTGCCGTCGTCCACCCCACCGCCGTCGGTGTCGGGGTCGAGGGGGTCGGTGTCGTAGGTGGTCACCTCCTGGCCGTCGCCGAGCCCGTCGCCGTCGGTGTCGGCCACCTCGGGATCGGTCCCGAGCTCGGCCTCCTCGTCGTCGGTGAGGCCGTCACCGTCGGTGTCGAGGTCGGCGGGCGGCAGGTCGTCGCGCGGGTCGAGGGGGTCGGTGCCCCGGGCGACCTCGGCGCCGTCGAGCACGCCACCGCCGTCGGTGTCGGGGTCGAGCGGGTCGGTGTCGTGGGTGTCGACCTCGACGCCGTCGTCGAGACCGTCGCGGTCGGTGTCGGCGACCAGCGGGTCCGTGCGGGTGTTGTCGACCTCGCGGCCGTCGCCCAGGCCGTCGCCGTCGGAGTCGGTGGCGAGCGGGTCGGTGCCCAGCTCGACCTCGCGGCCGTCGGTGAGGCCGTCGTCGTCGGTGTCGGGGTCCTCGGGGTCGGTGCCGAGCTCGGCCTCCTGGTCGTCGGTGAGGCCGTCGCCGTCGGTGTCGGCGGGGGTGACGAGGTCGTCGTCGGGGTCGAGGGGGTCGGTGCCGCGTCCGACCTCGGCGCCGTCGGTGACGCCGCCGCCGTCGGTGTCGGGGTCGAGGGGGTCGGTGAGGGTGTCGTTGACCTCGACGCCGTCACCCAGGCCGTCGTCGTCGGTGTCGGAGTCCTCGGGATCGGTGCCGAGCTCGATCTCCTGGTCGTCGGTGAGGCCGTCGCCGTCGGTGTCGGCGGGGGTGG